>JBBQNE010000051.1:0-18890 GCA_038329675.1 Hyphomicrobiales bacterium
ACGTTGGGCAACCCAGCATTGGGATAGGCCGAAACGCGAGTGTCGGCCATTTTGGATAATTCAGCGATATAGGGACGCATCAATTCAGCACCGAGTGCACAATTAAGCCCGATCGACCACGGCTTCAGATGGCGCATGGAGTACCAGAACGCTTCGCCCGTCTGCCCCGACAGAGTGCGGCCTGAAGCGTCTGTAATCGTACCAGATATCATGACTGGTAATTCCAGGCCCAGCTCATCGAACGCCTCAAGAGTTGCAAAGCCCGCAGCCTTTGCATTGAGCGTATCAAAAACCGTTTCGATGATAATGATATCCGACCCGCCTTCGATCAGCCCCAA
This sequence comes from Hyphomicrobiales bacterium, assembly GCA_038329675.1. Lineage (GTDB taxonomy): Bacteria > Pseudomonadota > Alphaproteobacteria > Rhizobiales > Hyphomicrobiaceae > JANXVY01. The sequence continues at coordinate 339 of JBBQNE010000051.1, forward strand.
CACCTGCTCCTTATAGGCCTCGCGAAGGTCATCAAACGTTACGGCGCGATAGCCAGGATTGTTAACGTCAGGCGACAGCGACGCCGTCCGGTTCGTTGGTCCAACGGCTCCAGCAACGAAACGCGGTTTGGCGGGTGTCTTCTTCATTGCCGCATCACACGCTTCTCGAGCCAACCGCGCCGATTGCACGTTCAGTTCGCGCGATAGGTCCTCCATGTCGTAATCGGCCATGGAAATCCGCTGCGCACCAAAGGTATTCGTCTCGATGATATCAGCGCCAGCTTCCAGGTATTGCTCATGGATGCCTTTGATGATGTCGGGCCGCGTGAGGGACAGAAGTTCGTTGTTACCTTTCACATCCTTATGCCACGATGCAAAACGTTCACCGCGATAGTCTTCTTCTGACGGCTTATGCTGCTGAATCATCGTGCCCATGGCACCGTCCATCACGAGAATTCGCTCATCAGCTGCTTTATTCAAGGCGTCATAACTGGCTAGACGCTTCATGGTCGTAAGCTCTCTCAATCAATGTCGAATTCAGGCAGCTGCGGCCGTTGAAACCGGCTGTTCTAAGGCCGAACGTAGGCCAAGCGAGTGGCAAATGGCGTACACTAGGCCTGCTCGGTTCAACGTGTAGAAGTGAAATTGGCGCACGCCTTCCTCGACGAGCTCAAGGACTTGCTCGGTGGCAACAGCGGCAGCCACATAATGACTGGTCTCAACATCGCCATCGAGCCCCTCAAAGCGGCGCTCCAGCCATGACGGTACGGTCGCTCCGGCCCTGACAGCGAAGCTTGCGACCTGCTTGTAATTGTGGATCGGCACGATGCCCGGCGTGATAGGGACCCAAATACCGGCTGCACGCGCCCGTTCGAGGTAACGGAGGAAATGAGCGTTATCAAAACCAAACTGCGTGATAACCCGATCGGCACCCGCATCGACTTTGGCCTTCAAATTTTCGATGCACGAATCAAGATTGCTGCTTTCGGGGTGTTTTTCTGGGTAGCCCGCCACGGAAATCTCAAAAGCGCCGATCCGCTTGAGCCCAGCCGTCAGCTCCGCCGCATTCGCATAACCTCCAGGGAACGGCTCATACTGGCTGCCAACGCCTCCTGGCGGGTCGCCACGCAACGCAACGATGTGTCGAACACCCGCCGCCCAGTAGGCGCGAGCAACCTCATCGACTTCATCGCGCGTTGCATTGACACAAGTCAGGTGGGCAGCAGGCCTGAGCCCCGTCTCGCTGACGACGCGCGCGACCGTGGCGTGAGTGCGCTCACGCGTTGAGCCGCCAGCGCCATAGGTTACAGCTACGAACTCAGGTTGGAGTGGAGCGAGCCGATTGACCGCCGACCACAGGTTTTCTTCCATCTTGTCCGTCTTAGGCGGAAAAAACTCAAACGAGACCGAAATATCGCCTGAACCTAGCAGGCGGCTTTTGCGCTGGGGTGTAACGGGTGGCATGGGCGGCTCTCCTATGCTGTTCGGGCCAATTGTGTTGCCAGCGCATCTGCTGTTGGCGCAGTGGTTGCGCGCAGCACGCCGGGTGTGGCGACCCAAAGGGTCACCGTGAGTTTTTGATTGGCAGCGCGTTTTTCACCCGCAATGTCTGGCGGAGCCAAATCAATCGCAGACAAACGCCGCAAGCCCGCTTCACCAAGCCATTGGCTCATCTGCCCGTGACTGAAGCCAAGGCGTTCGTGCGCCTGTGCTTCGCGCAATTCTTCAAAATCATGGGGCGCGAAATCCACGATCAGTAACCGACCACCGGGCGCCAACACCCGACGCGCCTCGCTCAGAGCGCGCTTGGGGTCTGAAAGAAAGTGCAAGACTTGATGCATGATTACGAGATCGGCGGATGCATCGGACACGGTGAGGTTGTAGAGATCGCCATGCCGAACTTGAGCACGCATCAAGCCCGCGGCAGACAACCGCGACCGCGCATAAGCCAGCATCTCGTGGCTCACATCGAAGCCAAGTGCCCGCCTGTAGCGGCTTTGAAAAAGCTCAAGCATCCGGCCGGTGCCCGTCCCCAGGTCGACCATCAAATCGCAATCGAAATCGGGGGCGACCGCTGCCATGAGAGCCGCCTCAACCTCGCTATCTGCCACGTGCAAGGTCCGAATGTGGTCCCAATTGCTCGCATGTTTGGCAAAGTAGGCCTGGGCCGATGCCTCACGTTGCCGCTTGAGTGCCACGGCTCGGTCGCGATCCCTTGCAAGCATCGCATCGTTGGCATCGATTGCTGTGACGAGCTTTGACATGATGCGTTGAACGGACGTGCGATCGCTCGCCTGGAAATAGGCGAAACTGCCCTCCCGGAACCGCTCGACGAGACCAGCCTCAGCCAACAGTTTCAGATGACGGCTCAACCGCGGTTGGCTTTGACCGAGGATCAAGGTGAGGTCCTTGACGTTGAGTTCCCCGGTGTGGCTCAGCAGCATCATGATGCGCAGGCGCGTGGGTTCCGCGGCTGCCTTCAGCGCCGTGACGTAGGCCTCAAATGGGATCTTTTCGCCGATCAACCGCAGCTCCCGGGAACATCTCGCTCGCACAGCGCTCTGAACCACATAAACATATCTTTATGTGTCTAGCAAGCCCTGCTGCGCACGGTTCACCACGGATCGCGTTTTAAGTGGGTGGTAACGCTGTCCAGGCATAGTGGAGGCGTGTTGTTCAGTCACGACGGCAGGGCCCCATGCGCGCGACCGCTTTCGAAACGATTACCCCCGATGCACCCGTGACCGACTTGCCAACATCCCTCCGGCAAACACCCTCGCGGGCGGCACCGTTCATTTTGTTGGCGGTAGCGCTGCCAGCAGCCGTACTTAGCCTTTTCCCTTTTGCCATGATCGCTGAGCACATCAGCCGAGACCAAAGCCTGTTGACGCAAAACATCGGGACCACGATTGCGATCGGGCTGGCAGGCATCTTGTGGCTAACCGTTTTTGCTTGGCCGATCGCCCTGCGTACCAGCCGAGCAGCAACACGGCGGCAAGTCGAATTGAGCAACGCGCACGTGCACGTGACCGACCATCGCCTCTTTGGCCGCCAGTCATGGTCTGAACCGCTTGAGCGCTACAGTGGGCTAACGCACCGTGTTCGTTCATCTTTATCGGGAACGCGCCATGAACTCGTCCTGGTTCACCCCAACCCGTCGCGCAATGTTCTTGTGCGGGCCAGCGAGCAAATTTCTGCCAGCGAAATCGAAGCCACTGCGGCGTTGTTCGGCTGCCCCGAAATTGCCCCGCGCGTGATTTACCCGACATTTGGACGGAACGCGTGGGGATCACAGCCCAAACTTGCATCTGCCGCTTGAGTTCGTAGAGCTAGCAGTGGTGTATTTCGAGGGTGAAACTTCGCAGTCGTCATGCAGGCGTGCGCGGAACCTGATTTGAGGAGTGGACGATGATTGCTGGTCAACGTTGGGCCTATGCGCCGACCATCCTACCGACCCTTTTGATAATCGGGGCGATGCTTGCTTTCGTCACGCCAACGCGGGCCGAGACCGCAACGGCGTTCATGCAACGGGCCTCAAGTGAATTGCTCGCAGCGAACCGCACGCGGTCACCGATGGCTTTTGCAAACACGTTGCGTAAGTACGGTGACCTTCCAGGCATCGGACTGTCATCGCTTGGAACCTACGCGGCCAACCTGTCGAAGGGCGATCGTCCGCTCTACTACAACGGCATCGTCAATTTCATTTCGCGCTATGCAGCCAACGAGAGCAACAAGTACGCCGTAGAAAAGGCCTCGATCCTCGGACAAAGCGAAGAGGATGCCAATGGCGCATCTGTTGAAACCCGGATCTGGCTCCGCAGTGGCGAAAGCTACGACGTTCGATGGAAGCTCATCCGCTCAGGCGCGACGTTCAAGATCCGCGACGCGCAAATTCTCGGGTTTTGGATGACGCCGTTTTTGGCCGACTTGTTTCAAAAATATATCGTTGAAAATGGCGGAAGCTCAAAAGCGCTCATCATGGCGCTGAACCGTTACGGCGGCAGCACACCAGGGACGGCTGAGGCGACGACCCGATAACGCTTCACTCGCAGCTATTTTATCCAGCGTGAACGGGTGCTTATGCGCCCGTTTTCTTTTTTCAAAACTTTGATTGCTGACTTTTTCCTCCAATCTGTGTGGAGCGGGACACAAGCCGTCTCGCGTCCAACGTAAAGGAGGTCGTCACAACAAATACGACCACCGTTGTAGCCGTTGCTCTGCCGGCCGCTGGCGCCATTGCTCATCGTCCGCGCCCCGTTTGATCGGCAGATTTTTTCGTATTCCCGCCGCCGTCGCTGAGCGAAAGGGCGGTGTGGTATCGCTGACCGTCAATGCAGAGGCCGTCGGCAAGCGCGCCTCATAAGATGATAACGCCGCCAGATCGGCTCAAATATTTGAGCCAAACAACGGCTGCTGGAGGCTAACCCTCTGGCGGCCGTCATTGGTCAAGGTGCAATGGACCGCGTCGAAGAACTGCCCGCTAAACTTGCCGTTGAACTTCCTGTGGCCTGGAAAGCTGGATCGACCATCGGCAGTGTCGCCGTGTTAAAAGCCCGCGCATCGTACACGCGAAGGTCTCGGTCGAATTTCAAAGGCGCAGGTATCTCAGTGCGTAAAAAGGCCGAGACATTATTCGTTTCGGCAATATTCAACGATAATTCGAAGCCGTAGGTACCGATTTCGCGAACGATCTGGTCGGGTTTTTCGCTATCTCCTCGGGTGTAGAACAAGACGCTTTCCGTCCGACTGGTTTTTCCCGCCAGCGATATCGGCGCGAACGGTTGATAGGTGCCAGCTCTCGTTCGTTCCATGCTCCAACGTCCAAAGTCTGCCGCATAAAACCGTTTTTGTGCTCCGTTTTTGCGGTCGGTGACGGTCAAATCGAGCGACATCACAGTGGCCGTTCGCGCGCCGTCTTTGACGAGCGTCACCGGGATCGCAAAAACTTCGAAATTGGAGTTGTTGTACGGCGCGGCGTAATGGGCGACTGCGGGGACAAACATCGATATCTTCGCTTGCTTGAGCGTGCCTTCCCACAATGTAAAACCTGACACGATGAGGGCAACGATCGAGAGAAGCGTGCCAAGGCTGGGCCGCCGCGAAAATGTGTCTGCTGCCACGGATCCCACTCCTTGAAGGCTGGCGCTGTCATACGCAGCATCCCGATCGGCCCCCCGGCCACCAACGTCATGCGAGGTGTATAGCTCCCGGTCGTGACCTGCAAACCGTTCAGTTTTTGCGCGAACCAAAAATATCCAAGGCCGCATCAACACGCTTTAAAAGCCCGCCGGTCAATTCCTGGTCGGGCCGGGCAAGTGTGGCGACGTCGTCCGACATTGATGGCGGCCGTCCATTGGCAAAAGCCTCGTGGTTCTTCTCGACCGATTTCAGATCATAGAGATAGTTGACCATCAGCCCATAACTCTCCCGCATACCCTTTTCAGACACATCGCCAGCATAGTTGATGCGCTCAATCCGCGCCCCATTGCCAAGGTGGAAGCGCGCCACAGGATCGGAGATCCCACGGGCTTGCGCATGGCCATTGAGGTAACGCGCACCTAGTCGCAGCAAGGTCTCCCGGCGCAACGCGTCAAGCGCTGCGCCCGACGCTGCCGTTGGCGATGTGTCACTGACTGGAACATCGGTGGCCAACACGATTCGACGAATGGCGTCGCGAAGTGCGTCGGGATTGGCGGCAGTGGGCCGAGCAGCATCCTTCGGCACTTCCCGCAAGGCCACATCGCGCCCCGGTGAGGTTGGGACCGTGGCGGCCTTTGCTGTGGGCCCTGATGTTTTTGCACGAAGAGCGACGTAATCACGTGTAATCCGCTCGATGAGCGTCTTTGGCAGTTGCCCCGCCAGGTCGGTATCGGGGCTCTCGACCCATTTTCGAAAGCCCGGCATTGGCGACAAAGTGGAAAACGTGGTGATGCCAGGTAATTCTTTGGCGAGATCGGCGGCAACTTGTTTGATCAAGAAGTTGCCAAATGAAATTCCTCGCAAGCCTGGCTGGCAATTTGAGATCGAATAAAAGATCGCCGTGTCAGGATCAGACATCGAGGAAGACGGGATCGGCGCTCGAATGATGGGAGCGATTTTCCCGCTGATCTCGTTGACCAGGGCCACCTCGACGAAGATCAACGGCTCGTCAGGTAGGCTTGGGTGAAAAAATCCGAAGCAGCGACGGTCACTCGCCAACCGTCTGCGCAGATCTTCCCAACCATCGATCGCGTGCACTGCCTCATAGGCGATGAGCTTTTCCAAAATGGCAGCTGGCGTATTCCACGAAATCCGTTGCAATTACAGGAAGCCGCGATTGAACCACGATGCCAATAAATGCTTGAGGTCGCGATCAATCTTTTGGAAATCGGGGTTGGCGGCCAATTGCGGTCCCAGATATTCGCGCAATTTGACGAGGGTCGCCGTGCCATCTGGCGCCATGTTCATCCGGCGGAACAACTCCTGCCGGGGGCTCTCGACGGCGGCAGCAAGCGTAGCGAGGTTTTCTGGCGATGGCTTGACCCGCCACACGTCCGTTGCAGCGCGGATGCGTGCCGGATCGGGGTCGTATTTGCGTGCAAGCAGGGCAAAAAGCTCAAACAGCTCAGCGCCCGACGCCTTACGGACAAGCCGCACAAGATCGTTCGCAAACACCGTACCAAGGACTTCGCCACGCTCCGACATCAGGGCATCGCAAAGAAGCCCTGCGCGCTCCGCGAACGTCGCATCCTTTGGTAGCACCACACGGCTCGTTGCGCCGCCGACCGCACTACGCAAATAGTCAAATAGCCGCTGCGGGCTCTGCCGGGTCAGGGCCAGTGCACCAAGAAAATCAAGGTTCAAAGCGGACCCGGTGTCGCTTTTGATTAGGTCGCGCCCCGCGTCACGAACCTGCTCGCCCGCCGATGGCGTGCGCCCGAGAAATCCAGCCAGAATCGCAGCGCGGTCCTGGTCGAGGGCGGGCGCCGGTTGCCGCGTCGCTGGATCGGGAAACGCTGACAATTTAATTGGGTTACCAGCCATCGCTAGCGGCTTACTGCCGACTGTCTCGGCTGTCACGATCATGTTGCGGGCAACAACGTGCGGGTCGCTCACAACTTTATCGACAGTGTTGATCGGCCCGGCAGGCACCCCGGCCGCTTCCAAAAGGTCCAGCCATTCGGCGACGGTTTTAGCTGCGAGCGCTGCGTCGATTGTTGCAAACAACGGCCGCCAATTCGTCGTCCGCAATGCGTTTGTCCTATACTGCGGGTCTTTTGAAAGCTTCGGCACGCCCAAACAGGTGCACATTGTTTGGAACAGTGCATCGTTGCCGGCCGCAATGACCATGAACCCGTCGGCTGCCTTAAAGGCAGAAAAGGGTGTGATCGAGGGATGCCGCGCGCCAAGCGGTCCAGCGACCTCGCCCGTCGCCGCAAAGCGGGCAATCGCATTTTCGAGGATGGCGACCTGACAATCGAGCATCGCCACATCGACTTTGATGGCCTCGCCCGTCGTCTGGCGATGGAGCAGCGCCGACGTCACCCCGATGGCTGTAAAAAGCCCCGCTGTGATATCGCCAATCGAGCTACCGACGCGCACCGGCGGCCCGCCCTCGGTGCCCGTGATGCTCATCAGGCCACCCATCGCCTGGACGACCATGTCATAGGCCGCCCGCTTGGAATATGGGCCGCTATGGCCAAAACCCGAGGCTGCTGCGTAGATTAACTGCGGGTAGCGCTGCTTGAGACTGTCAAAGCCGTAGCCGAGCTTTTCCATCGTACCAGGCCGAAAATTTTCAACGATGACATCTGCGCTTGCCAGCAACCGTTCAAAGATTGCCTTATCAGCCGCTGATTTAAGGTCGAGCGCGATGCTCTCTTTGCCCCGGTTCAGCGACGCAAAATACGCGCTGCTACCATCGATAAATGGTCCAAACGCGCGCGCGTCATCGCCCGTGCCCGGCTGTTCGACCTTGATGACCCGGGCGCCGAGGTCGGCCATGACCATTGTGCAAAATGGCCCAGCGAGCACCCGTGTGAGGTCGATCACCGTAATGCCCGCCAGCGGACCGGGAACGGGACCGGGCGACCCGTCGCCTGGGGCAGCCCCCGGCGCTCCACCGAGTTCGCGAACGCGCGCTTCGTGCTTGGCCATCACAACCTCACTTGATGGGTCCCATAACATAATTGGGTAGCCATGTGGCAATCCCAGGGAACACACACAACACGACGATCGCAAACATCATGACGATGACATAGGGTAGGGAGCCCCACAGCACCTCTCTCGTTGGAACTTCTGGCGCGATCGCGTTGATGACGAACAGGTTTAGCCCAACCGGCGGCGTGATCAGCCCGATCTCCATGTTGATTGTGAGGACCACGGCGAACCAATAGGGGTCGAAGCCCGCCTGCGTGATAATCGGGAACAGCAACGGCGCCGTCATGACGATGACTGCGACCGGCGGCAAGAACATGCCAGCGACCAACAAGAAAAGGTTGACCAGCGCGAGCAGGACCCATTTGTCGACACCCAGCCCAGCGATCGACTGGGCCACGGTTTGCGTGATGAAGAGGGACGACAACGCGAAAGCGAACAATTCAGCCGACGCCATGATCATCATGATCATGACGCTTTCTTTCATGGTCGACTGAAGGATCCCCTTCTGGGCTTTGAAGCTGTACAGGCGGTACATCACCGTCACCACAACGAGCGTGATCAGCGCGCCAGCGCCAGCAGCTTCCGACGGCGTGGCGATGCCGCCATAGAGCACGTAAAGTGTGCCAGCGATGATCAAGATGAACGGCAGCACGCGTGGAAGGGCGGCAAACTTTTCGACCAACGTGTAACGATGGCCCATGTCATCGAAGCGGAAATCTTTGCGCCAACAATCAAACAGCGCCCACGCCATGAACATGACGGTCAGCATTAGCCCGGGGAATACGCCAGCAAGGAATAGCCGTCCGATCGAGGTTTCGGTGGCGATGCCGTAGACGATCATCGTCACCGACGGCGGGATCAAGATGCCAAGCGTGCCGCCAGCGCAAATCGATCCGGTGGCAACCGAGGCCGGGTAGCCCCGCTTCATCATCTCCGGGATGCCCATCTTGCCGATGGCGGCGCATGTCGCAGGCGATGAGCCGGTCATCCCGGCAAATACCGCACAGGCACCAATGTTGGACAACACGAGCCCACCCGGTACGCGCCCAAGCCAGCGGTCGAGGGCGGAATAAAGATCACGGCCAGCGGGCGAGGCCGCAATGGCCGCTCCCATCATCACAAACAGAGGGATCGACACGTAAGCAAGGTTGCCAATACCGCCAAACACCGTTTCGGCCAGCACATCGATGACGCCTGGGCCGCGCGCCAGCAACAATCCACCGATCGCTGTCATTCCAAGTGCGAACGTAATCGGCATGCCCGTCGCCAATAGGACCAATAGTGCCCCGATCAACAACGTTCCCGACATGACCGGTGTCATCGCGCCGCCTCCTCATATTTGATAAATTCGGCGACATACTGAAGGCACAGCAGACCAAACCCTAGTGGCAGCGGCAGCGTCGGGATCCACAGCGGGATCGCCCAAACCGTTTCTGTCCGCCAGCCATTGACCAGCGCTTCGTGAAAGTAATGCCAGCACGCGTAGGTCATGATCGCGCAAAATGTGAAGCTCAGCGCCATGCCGGTGCGGTCCGTCCAGCGCCGCACCGCTCCGCTCAGTTTGGTCTGAACGACGTCAACGCCGACGTGACCCTTGATCGACAACACGTAGGCGGCACCAACGAAAATGGACCCCGTGGCGGCATAGATCACGTAGTCGGTCTGCCAGATCGTAGCCCAACGCAGAACCGAGCGGACGAAGATCATTTGGCAAACGACGAGCGCAGCGGAGATCAGCAAAGCAGCCGACACCACCCCAAAAAATCCGGTGATCGCTTCAATAATGCGAACGAGCGGATGGTGGACGGTGTTGCCATGTCCCGTGACGCCTTCGATGTCGACGCCCGCGTTCGCCAGCGCTTCGATCACGGCCGCATCTGGAGCAGGCTTTCCGCCTGCCCCACCCTGCGGTGACGCCGCCCCCTGAACGGGGTTCGCACTCATTTGACGTCGAGTGCCTTTTTGATCAGGTCGGCGCCGCCTTTGACGTCTTCGTTAAACTTTTTATATGAGCTCGCTTCGGCGACTTTGAGCCATGCATCATAGTCTGCCTTGGACATCTCGACGACTTCAACGCCAGCTTTCTTGAACGCCTCGACCATCTTGGCGTCGCCTTTCTTGACTTCTCCAAGGAAGTAAGTTTCGGCCTTTTTGCCAGCCTCCATGACGGCTATTTGCTGCGCGTTATTGAGTTTGTTGAAGGTGTCCTTCGACATCAACAGCGGCTCGTACATGAACCACAACGCATTTTCGCCAGGCGCGGTCAGGCACTTGACCTGTTCAAACAGCCGGAACGAGACGAAGCTTTCAGACGACGTGTTGGTCGCATCGAGCGCGCCAGATTGCATCGCCGTATAGATTTCCGAAGATGGCATGGAGCTGATCGAAGCACCGGCAGCGATGAGCATTTGTTCGAAGGCTGGCCCAGCGGCGCGAATAACTTGGCCCTTCACGGACTCCGGCGTTGTAATGCAGCCTTTCTTCGATGCAAACGCGCCCGACAGCCATGTGTCGGCGACAACGATGGCGCCAGCCGCTTCGATGATTTTCTTGATTTCGACCATGAACGGCGAGCCGTTCAGCCTCATAGCGCGATCATGATTGCCAACGAGCCCTGGCATCAGCGTTGCTGAGAACTGCGGGTGGCGGCCTGCCGCGTAGTCGAGCGGAAAAAGTGCGAAATCTAGCTGGCCTTTGGTGAGCGCACCCCACTGCTCCTTGGCTTTGAAAAGAGATTGGCTCGGAAAGACTTGAATATCCAAGCCGACATTGGCCGCTTTGACTTCGCGGGCAAGAATCTGGACCATTTCATCCCTGGGATCGCCTTTACCACCGGGGAATTGATGCGACGCTTTGAGCACGGTCTGTGCGCTAGCGTGCTCTGACGCGATAGTCGTCATCAGTCCGAACACGGCACAAGCTGCCGCTCCAACAACAGCGGACTGGCCGCTGAAAACCGCCGAAAGTCTCATCTGAAAACTCCTGGTCAGGCCGTTAAGTCCGCCGAGCTCAGAGCTGGCAGACGAACCGCCGATGCGTATTCCTCTGATCGCCGCTCCTCATTTGGCCGGGCGCGGTCATTACCTAATCTGCACGACGCGCATACGCCGTCAACATGATTGTATACATGTTAAGCAATACAGACTACGGATCGACGGGCTCCAATCTAGGCCCTGAGCCCGAGGCAGCATGACGGTTCAAATCCGCCCAAAACAGACGAAGTTCGTTGGTGCAAATCTGGAACGACGACCCATCGCCTCTGCTGCAGTGGTACACCGACTGACGGGTAAGCTGTCGCCACACGCAGCCCTTGAAGACGATATCGTCGAGGGCCGATTGCGTCCGGGCTCTCGGCTCGACGAAGCCTCCCTCGCCACCCGCTTTGGCGTTTCGAGAACTCCAATCCGAGAAGCCTTGCGATCTCTTGCGGCCGCAGGACTAGTCGAAATACGCCCCCATCGCGGAGCAATCGTCAGCGCCCCCGATCCGCGCAGCATGATCGAGATGTTTCTCGTGATGGCCGAATTCGAAGCAATTTGTGCCAGGCTTGCCGCGCGTCGACTGACGGTGACCGATGAGCGTGCACTCGTAACGACGCTTGCAGCGTGTAAGAAAGCAGCAAGTGCGGGTGACACCGATGCTTATTATTACGAGAATGCCAAGTTCCATCATGCGCTGTACACGGCGAGCGGCAACAGGTTCCTCGCAGAACAGGCGCTCGCGCTCCACAAACGCTTGGCGCCATTCCGGCGCCTTCAACTTCGGGTGCGAAACCGGATGCAGGTTTCGTTAGCGGAACACGCGGCGATCACATCAGCGGTGAAAGCTGGCGACGAAGACGCCGCAGCAGAGGCGGCACGCGGGCACGTGTTTATTCAAGGTGAGCGGTTCAACGATCTTCTGGCGTCGCTTGATGACGTCGAACCAACGGTGACCAGCGGCCGTCAGAGCGTGCCCGTCCAGCGAGCCGTGCGAACGCAAACACAGGAGGCGGCCCAAGTTTCGGCCCAAAAACCAACTCAGCCACCAGCCGGGAACTCTGGCAGCCGACGGAAGCGCTGACGCAAACGCGACTAACTAGCTTTCCTTGGGATCCGCTCGCCCGATGGAGCGGTGGCCTCATCGACCGCCAATACCGGATCGCTATGCGGCCTGAAGGCGTGAGCCGGTTCGGCTAAAAAACGCGCATTAAGATCCACGGTGGCGCGCCGTCCAACGCTTTGCAAATGCGTGTCGAGCCAGAGTCGCGCTTCTTGTCGCCCAGCGCTGCGCAAGTTTTGAAACAACGACCAGTCGGGCTTTAGTTTGCTCTCAGCCGACAACGATCTCGTGTGCCGCCCAGCTTCGATCATGTGGTAGCGATGACGTGCCAAGGGCGACAATCGCGAGCCGCCGCCCGTGCGGCCGCGCCCGCGCCCGAAGCCACCCGCGACCGCCCGCGCGAGCCAGCCGCCCTCTGTTTCCCTGACGGCTTCAATAACAGCCACGTCGCGCAACAGCGGCGCGTTAAACGTCAGCATGTTTTGATGGACGACAATATCTTGCGCTGAGACAGGCACGGCGCTGCTGCTACTTGGGTTGAGAAGAACGATCAGGGTGTCTCGGCATTGGCCCTGGAGCGCGATCTCGACAATATCGGGGTTGGCGGAAAAGCCGCCGTCCCAGTACGCGCGCCCTTCGATTTCGACGGCGTGGTGAATGGTCGGCAAGCACGCAGAGGCTAACACGGCGTCAAGTGTGATGTTCTCGCGGTGAAAAAATCGCGGCCGCCCGTTGGCAATGTCTGTCGCGACGATCATGATAGCGACGGGCGCGCGTTTGACAGCGTCAAAATCGATGATGTTGGCCAGCAATTGCCGCAGAGGATCAATTCCGAGCGGATTGAACTGATACGGCGAAAACATCCGACCGGCCATCGGCGCCATCGACGACAGGCCCCACAGAAGCGGGTTCATCCAGACGAGATCGGGCACGCCAGCCCGGTGAATAGCCGTCCACAATTGTTCGAGTTTGGCTCGTGCGGCAACCGGCCCGCCGTCTGCCATGCCAGCTGCGAGCGCCACGGCATTGAGCGCCCCAGCACTCGTGCCGCCAACGATGCTGAAGCCCACGTCATCACGCTCGAGTAGCAAGTCGAGCACGCCCCATGTGAATGCGCCATGCGCACCACCGCCCTGAAGGGCTAAGTTGATCAGCTTCTTGCGTTTCACGTCCGCCCCCGCCGACGTTAGCTACATCGCGCGCCAAATTTTGTCATGGCGCAGCTGGACAGCGTACCGGTCCAGCTAACAAAGGCTTACGCTCAGCTAACGACCAGAGCGAGGCGGCATGTGCGCAGGCTGACGCAGGGACCGCGTCCAACGTGACAGGCATAAAAATGCGGGCCGCGCTGACGCGACCCGCTCCCTTCGTGCAAACATCATCGGGCCAACTTAGGCCAATTTTGGGAGCTCAATAGAAGCGACGGCTGTTCCAGCCCCAAACCCAGCGGTTACCGTTCCAACGCTTGCCGTAATGGCGACCACGAAAATCGCGGCGATTGTCGAAGTCGTGCTTATCGGCGCGGATGTTGCGGCTTGCACGATCTTGGGCTGCCTGAAGCTGGCGGCGCTCGCCGGGATCAATGTAGCCATCGCGCTTTGCGTTGCGTTCCAGAGCTTGAATATTGCGCTGTTCATTGACCAAATTAGCCGTTTCACCGCGCGTCAAGCTGCCGTTGCGTACGCCTTGTTCGATCCGATTGGCCTGCCGGGCCTGGCGGGCGTCCGTGACGTCGGCAGAAGCCGGAACGGCAGCCAATACCGTCGTGGCAACAAGAGCAAATGCGAGAATTGGGCGAAGGGTGGTCATGGGGAGGACCTTCCTATGTTCCAGCGGCGGGACCATCCCGCTTCAGCGTTGGGATGAAATTATGCGCAGGGCGTTGAACTCCATCTGAACGTTGGCGTCAGGCGGGGTTCATCGGACGGGCACACTCAAGACGGGCACACTCAAGACGGGCACCGTTTAAAGTGGCCAAAATCACCGCGATCATGACCGTCGACCAACGGGGCCGCACGATACCCTTAGAACCGGTGGCAGCTGCCGATCGTTTATAAAATCGGCCCAATCATTGCCGGGCACGGGACGATCAGCTAGCGAAGTTGCATGACCAAAGCACCACGTAAGGCGGCCGGAAAAGCAGACGCGTCGGCCGTGATTTCCAGCGCGCGGGCGACGACCATGCCGACACCGATTGGCGATCGGAAAGTGATCTCCGTGCGCGGCGCTCGCGAGCACAACCTCAAGAACGTCGATCTCGATATCCCGCGCGATAGTCTTGTCGTCTTCACGGGATTGTCGGGGTCGGGCAAATCGAGCCTCGCGTTCGATACGATTTATGCCGAAGGTCAGCGCCGCTACGTCGAGAGCCTATCGGCGTATGCCCGCCAGTTCCTGGAGATGATGGGCAAGCCCGACGTCGACTTGATTGAGGGGCTATCGCCAGCAATTTCGATCGAGCAGAAAACGACGAGCAAAAACCCGCGTTCGACGGTGGGAACCGTCACCGAGATCTACGACTATTTGCGCCTGTTGTTTGCCCGCGTCGGAGTGCCGTATTCGCCAGCGACTGGCCTACCCATCGAGAGCCAAACCGTCAGTCAGATGGTCGACCGCGTGCTGGAGATGCCGGTCGACTCACGGATTTACCTGCTGGCACCGATCTGCCGTGGCCGCAAAGGCGAGTTCCGCAAGGAATTGGCGGAGTTCCAGAAAAAAGGCTTTCAGCGCGTCAAGATCGATGGCGCGTTCTACGAGATCGGGGCCGCCCCAAAACTCGACAAGAAATACAAACACGACATCGACGTTGTCGTTGACCGGCTGGTCGTGCGCGCCGACATCAAGACGCGGCTGGCTGACAGCTTCGAGACCGCGCTGGGCTTGGCCGACGGCATCGCCATCGTCGAGTTTGCAGACAAGCCGCTCGGCCAAACGATGGCGGGTGATGGCGCTAAGTCCAAGGCAAAGTCGGCCGACGAAGATGGCGAGGTTTTGCGCAACAAGAACGAGACGCACGAACGGGTGACGTTTTCAGCGCGCTTCGCCTGCCCGGTTTCAGGCTTCCAGATCGAGGAAATCGAGCCGCGGTTGTTCTCATTCAACGCGCCAGCCGGAGCGTGCCCAAAGTGCGATGGGCTTGGCAACGAAATGATGTTTGAGCCCGAACTAGTGGTGCCCGACACAACGCTGACGATGAACGACGGCGTAATCGCCCCGTGGTCGCGAACGGGGGCATCGTCGCCCTATTATTTGCAGTCGCTACAGTCACTTGCCAAGCACTTCCAAGTGTCGATGTCGACACCATGGGAGAAGCTGCCGCCCGACGTACGCCACGCCATATTGTATGGCACCGGCCAAGAGGACGTGGCGTTCACCTACCAGGACGGATTGCGGTCGTTCCAAAGCGTGAAGCCGTTCGAGGGTGTTATTACGAATATCGCGCGGCGGTATAAGGAAACCGACAGCGACTGGGTGCGTGAGGAGCTATCTCGCTACCAGAGCGCGGTGCCGTGCGAAGCGTGCGGCGGTTACCGGCTCAAACCCCAGGCACTGGCGGTCAAAATCGGCGGGCGGCACATTGGTGAGGTGACGGAGCTTTCAATTCGAGCCGCACTGACGTGGTTTGACCAAGTGCCAGCGACGTTTACGCGTCAACAGGGCGAGATCGCCGGGCGCATCTTGAAAGAGATCGTCGACCGACTGCGCTTCTTGAACGACGTTGGCCTCGAATACCTGACGCTGTCTCGCGCGGCTGGAACTCTGTCGGGCGGCGAAAGTCAGCGCATCCGGCTCGCCTCGCAGATCGGGTCTGGACTGACCGGCGTGCTGTATGTGCTCGACGAGCCGTCGATCGGGCTCCATCAGCGCGACAACGCGCGGCTGATCGAGACGCTGAAGCACCTGCGCAATCTTGGCAATACGGTGATCGTTGTCGAACATGACGAGGACGCTGTGATGGCGGCCGATTACGTCGTCGACATTGGCCCAGGCGCTGGCGTTCACGGCGGGCAAATCGTGGCACGCGGGACGCCGCAAGAGATCATGGCCAACAGCGCGAGCCTGACGGGACAATACATCTCTGGCGCGCGTGAAATCCGTGGGCCAAAAAAGCGACGCAACCGCGACGCCAAGAAATCGCTTCGCATCGTGGGCGCAACGTCCAACAATTTGAAGAACGTCACAGCGACCATCCCGGTCGGGTTATTCACCTGCGTGACCGGTGTGTCGGGATCGGGTAAATCGACGTTGATCATCGACACGCTGATGAAGGCTGTCGCCCGTAAGCTCAACAACGCGCGCGACAACCCGGGGGCTCACCACCGGATCGATGGGCTCGAACATTTCGATAAGATCATCGACATCGATCAGTCGCCAATCGGCCGGACACCGCGATCGAACCCGGCGACGTACACCGGCGCGTTCACGCCGATCCGCGAATGGTTTGCTGAATTACCGGAGGCAAAATCGCGGGGATACGGGCCGGGGCGGTTTTCATTCAACGTCAAAGGCGGTCGGTGCGAAGCCTGCCAGGGCGACGGCGTGCTCAAGATTGAGATGCACTTTTTACCCGATGTCTACGTCACGTGCGACCAATGCAAGGGCAAGCGCTACAACCGCGAAACGCTCGACGTGCGCTACCGCGATAAGTCGATCGCCGACGTGCTCGACATGACGGTTGAAGAGGGCGCGCAATTCTTCAAGGCCGTAACGTCGATTGGCGACAAGCTTGAAACTCTGGTCCACGTCGGGCTCGGCTACATCAAGATCGGCCAGCAGGCCACGACGCTATCTGGGGGCGAAGCGCAGCGCATCAAGTTGTCAAAGGAGCTGTCGCGGCGTGCGACGGGGCGAACGCTCTACATTCTAGATGAGCCGACGACGGGATTGCATTTCCACGACGTGGCGAAGTTGCTCGACGTGCTCCACCAGTTGGCGGACGCGGGCAATACGCTGGTGGTCATCGAGCACAACCTGGAGGTCATCAAGACGGCCGACTGGGTCATCGACATCGGGCCGGAAGGCGGCGATGGCGGCGGCGAGATCATTGCTGAGGGTCCGCCCGAAGTGATTGCGCAGAACGAGCGCAGCTATACCGGCCGGTATTTACGCGATGTGCTCGCACGGCGCCCGTCGAAGAAGGCGGCGGAGTGAGCCAGCTCAACGTGCAAATAACAGCGCGATGGGTAAAGCCCTCCCACGCAACCGGTTCTTCTGCCAGCAATGGATCAAAGAACTTGTCGGGTATTTGGAAGTCTAACTTACAGGCACCGAACTTCCGGGTAACGGGAGGGGTCGAAATTGCTGTCAGACGGGCAACAGGCGTCTTGCCTTGGCTGGAATGTGCAAGACTGCAGACTGCGGATTAATCCGCAGCCTCGTTGCTCGGGCGCTGCACTTGGCCCTCAATTCTTGGCTTGGTCGACGAGTTTGTTCTTGGCGATCCACGGCATCATCCCGCGAAGTTTGGCGCCGACTTCCTCGATTTGATGGGCATCATTGAGACGTCGGGTTGCCTTGAAGTTGGGCTGACCAGCCTTGCACTCGAGCATCCAATCGCGGGTAAAGCGGCCGGTTTGGATGTCGGTCAGGACACGCTTCATCTCGGCCTTGGTTTCAGGCGTGACGATGCGCGGGCCGGTTTGATATTCGCCAAACTCGGCCGTGTTCGAGATCGAATAGTTCATGTTGGCAATGCCGCCCTCGTAGATCAGGTCGACGATGAGCTTCACCTCGTGCAAGCACTCGAAGTAGGCCATCTCCGGCGCGTAGCCAGCTTCAACGAGCGTCTCAAATCCAGCCCGAATCAACTCGACGAGGCCGCCGCACAATACCGCCTGCTCGCCAAACAGGTCGGTTTCACACTCTTCCTTGAAGGTCGTCTCGATGATGCCCGAGCGTCCCCCGCCAACGGCTGAGGCGTAAGACAGGAAGAGGTCGTGGTCTGAGCCGCTTTGGTCCTGATGGACGGCAACGAGGCACGGGACGCCGCCGCCTTTTTGGTATTCGCTGCGAACAGTGTGGCCAGGGCCCTTTGGCGCGACCATGCCGACGTCGAGGTCGGCACGCGGCTCGATCAAATTGAAGTGGACGTTGAGGCCGTGGGCGAACATCAGCGCCGCGCCTTGCTTCATGTTGCCGACAAGTTCGCTACGATAGATGTCGGCTTGCAATTCATCTGGCGTCAACATCATCATCACGTCAGCAACCTTGGCGGCGGCTGCGACTTCCATCACCTTGAGCTTCTCGGCCTCCGCTTTGGCAACGGCAGCCGAGCCCTTGCGCAGCGCTACGATGACGTTTTTGCAACCGCTGTCGCGCAGGTTCAGCGCGTGCGCGTGGCCTTGGCTGCCGTAGCCGATGATCGCGACGGTT
>JBBQNE010000052.1:0-18725 GCA_038329675.1 Hyphomicrobiales bacterium
GTTCCGGGGGCCGACACGCGCGTGTCTGGTGATGCGATCGTGTTCGAATTGGCTGCAGCGTTCGCCGCAATGGTGCCGGGCCCAAAAGGCATCCGGTTGGGCCTGCCAGACAAACTTGGTCCAGCCGTGCTGTTTCAGCCAACGCGAACCGGCACGATCGCCGGGCTCTCCTCGATGGCGACGCTCACCGACGTACGCCAGATCGATGCAGCGCTGTTGGCAGCCGTTGCAGATGCAGCAAGGCGGCAGTCATGAGGCGAGGCCATCAGTCTTTGATCGCTGCTGTTGTATGCGGTCCGAGTAGCGCGCCAAACCAACAGCCCCAGCCAACAACCGTGCAACCACGGAATAGCCGTGAATTCCAGTCAGTTGATCGTGGCCGTCAACGGCGGAAAGCACCCGGGACCATGACGTACGTGCAAACACAGCAGCAGCGTTGGTCGGCCTGCGTTGCCTCGATCGTAGCGGTGATCGGTGCCCCAGTGGTTGGCCCAGTGGTCAGTGTTGTGTCGGGTGTGGCGGTGCCTCAGTTTGCCATGGCACAGGCAGCCCACCGCGATGCCATTGGGGAACTGCTCAAGAGATCTGATCAGCCAGCGACTCCGAGCGCGGCAGGGCCAGCCAAGCCGGGAGGATCAGTCGCCGCGACGCCCACAGCACCGCAAACCAGACCGGCGGCCGATCCGCGGGACGGCGATCCTGGCTATGAGCAGGCCAAGCGCTTGATGATGGCCATTCAAGCGATGCTCGAAGATACGGCCAAGAACCGCGCTGAGGGCCGTAAGCTCCCCTCGCGCGACGAGTTCACGCTGCCGCCGCTATTTTCCGAGACGCGCGAAGATCGCAATCGCAAGGTGCAGGCCCTCCTTGATAGCGCGCTTGAAGTCGTGACCGATGTGCCCGTCGTTGCAACGCAAAAGCGCGTCGAGGCGCTGCGCCGCAATATCCGTGACCTGGACGACCAGATCGCCAAGGCACGTGAAAAACAACTGGCGGCGCCAAAGGATGCCGTACTCGCGGGTGTGTTGACCGACACCGTTGACAGCCTGCAGGCCGAGATCGCCGACAAGACCAAACGGATCGAACTGAACCGGGCCGACATCAAGACGGCCAAGACCGAGATTACGGCTGGGCTAGCCAACGCAGGGCTCAAGATGACGCCCGAGCAGGTCGACCTTCTGCTGGATAGCATCTTGTCGGGCGATCTCGTGCGGCTGATGGCGGTGTTCAATGCAGCGAAAGTGATCGATCAACAACTCGCCAAGCTGATGGCAGCGAGCGGCGAAAACCTGAATGCGGCGCGCAAGTATTTCGCAATGCACGCAGCGCTGTTTGCACTCCTCGTCCACACCCAAGACCAGACAATTGCCAAGATCGATACCAATTACCAGCCGCGCCTCGACGCGATCATAGCCGACGTCACCGCAGCGCGTCAGCGGACCGGCCAACTCCTCAAAGAAGAAAACCGCCCCGACCAAAAGCGCGCGTTAGAGGGTAACCGCGAGGCGCAGCGGATCGCCGAAGAGGCAGCCAAAAACTACAAACGGTATCTAACGCAGCAGCGCGAACAGATCGCCAAAGCACGAATTAAGGCTGCCCACGACCTGCGGATTGCGGACAATACCTACGAAACGGTCGAAGCGAGCGTGCAACTGCGGAATTTGATGCGCGATAGTATCCAGTCGTTTGATGCGCTGCAAAAACTCGAAGCGCCAACGTTCGATCAGCTGTTCCGCAATGAGGAATTACGACGGGAATTTGAGAGTTTGACGCGGAAGTTGGATGCACCGTCCAGCTGAAAGCTGGCGAGTTGAAAGCTCGGCGAGTGCACAGCCAGACTTAGCCGCCGAGGTTAACGTGTTCGGTCGCCGCAATCATCGGCAAAGCACCTGTGTGTGACATTGGCATTGTCGAAAGCACAACGTCGCATCACATTTGCATTGCGCCTATCAGATGCAACGGTGCGATGCGTGTGCGAGATCGGAGGTCGCGGTGAAGACGCTGTTACAGCTGATTGTGCTGCTCACGTGCCTTGTCGGCATGCCGGTCGCTCATGCCGCAACGACCGAGGCCACAACGGATGCGGTGGCTGAACCCGATGGCTTCAAAACGGACAACTATCGATCGCTTGTGCCCAAAAGCCTGAAGGGTGCAGCTTCAGTGCCGGGCCCAGAAGCCGCCAAAGCGCTTTACGATGCGGGGGCTATCTTTATCGACGTGTATCCCCGCGCGCCTAAGCCGCCGAATTTGCCAGTGAATACGGTGTGGCGCGAGCCACCGCATCGCTCAATCCCCGGGTCCCATTGGCTTCCCAACGTCGGCTACGGGATTGTGTCAGAAGACACCCAAGCCTACTTCACCCGGCATCTGGAGCGACTATCGGGCGGCAAAAAAGAACACCCGCTGGTGTTTTTTTGTCTCAGCGATTGTTGGATGTCGTGGAACGCGGCAAAGCGCGCGATGGCGATGGGATATGCCGATGTCCACTGGTATCCGGATGGGACGGATGGCTGGGATTTACTAGGGCTGCCGTTGACGACCATCCCACCTGTACCGTGATGGAGTGCCCATAAGCCCTCAGCCGTCCGCTCTGGGTGGTCGAGGGGGCAACTCACCCGAGCCTTCCGATAATCGGCTCGAGATGGCAAAGAACATCCCGTTTGGGATCAACCGCATAAATTTCGCCAGGAGCTTCATGCGGAGCGGGAATGCGATCTCATACCGCCCCGCAGCAAGCCCTTTGATGATGCGAACCGCCGCGTCATCGGCCTCGATCAAGAACGGCATCGGGAAGTTGTTGACCTTCGTCATCGGCGTGTTGACGAACCCAGGGTTGATGATCGAAAGGCGCACGCCAACATCGCGCAAATCAATGTAAAGCGCTTCAGCGAGCGCGATCACCGCAGCCTTTGTTGGCGCGTATGCAACCGCGCCGGGTAGGCCTCGATAACCCGCAACCGATGAGACAAGCGCGATGTGGCCTTGGTTGCGCGCCGTCATATCTACAATTAGCGGATCTAGCGCGTTGACGATGCCCGTGTAGTTGACCGCCATGCTTTCAGCGATGCCCGCCGTGTCAAAATGGCTGGCATTCATGGGAACCCAAATGCCCGCGTTCAAAATCGCCAGATCGATCGGCCCGATATCCCGTGTGATAGAAGCTGCCGTCTCTCGGCAGGCCGCCACATCAGTGACATCGAGCGCGTAAGCGCGAATGAGCGGGTGGAGCGAGGCGAGTTCGTCGAGTTTTTTGCGGGAGCGGGCCGATGCTGCAACGTTCACGCCAGCACCGGCCAAAAGTAACGCCAGCTCCCGACCTATGCCGGTGCTAGCCCCCGTGATCCATACAACTTTCCAGCCCGGCGGAACCGTAACGGGCGCTGCCATGCTTACATGCCCGTGAGCGGTTGCACAAAGCGGGCAAACGGTCCCTTAAAGCGCGCTTTCTCTTCACTGGCGATCAAGCAGATACAGCCAAGCTTACGATCAGCAACGGGGCTGTGTTCGACCTCGTCGTCGAGATCGGCAACATCGCCCGGGTGGTAGGTACCAATCTCGTCGCTGTAGCTACCGGCCAAAACCATCGTCAGCTCAGTTCCCCCGTGGCCATGTTCGGGCATGACTTGACCGGGAGCAATTTTCAGCAAGCGTAAGTCACCGTGCGACGAACCCGATAGCTGGATCGGCAGGTGCCAAACGCCCAACCCGAGCCGCTTCCAACGAACGCTTGACAAATCGCTGCCAACGAGCCGTGACAACGGCCCTGGGACATCGCCAGACCGCTCAACGGCCGCCAGAATCTCATCGCCCTCATCGACGCGCGGGAGCGGGTCGCGCCGCGGCGTACGTGGCATGTCGCTGCCCAATGCCGATGGCTGGAGGTTCGACAACAAGGCCGCACCAATGAGGTCCATCTCGTGCACTTTTGACCGGCATTCGCCACACACAGCCAAGTGCGTTACTACAACGGCACTCAGCGCTTCCGGCAGGCTACCCGCCACGTAGCTCATGAGCGTAGCGTCGTCGATGTGATGTGCAATCTTCATTATCTCAGGTCCTCGACCGCTTCTCTTATCTTTTGATAAGCTAGGCGCATCCTCGATTTCACCGTCCCAAGCGGCAGCTCCAACTTGTCTGCAATTTCGCTGTGGGACAGCCCGTCTATGTACGAAAGGTTTACAACCTCTAGCTGATCTTCTGGCAGCCCAGACATTGCACGTTGCACGCGTTCCCGGCGCTCCACCTCAGACACGGCTTCATCAGGCAATATATCGCTTGACGCCGTTTCTGCGTGACCCTCCGGCAATTCCTGCCACGGAACCTCTCTACGGAGGCGATCGATCCGCAGATTACGCGCGATCGTGAAAATCCACGTTGTGGCGCTGCCTTTTTCGCCCGAGTAGAGCGAGGCTTTGCGCCACACCGTCAAAAGCGTCTCTTGGGCCAGTTCCTCAGCCGTATTGGCATCGGCACCTTGGCGCATCATGTACGACTTCACGCGAGGGGCGTAAGACTGATACAACTGTCGAAAAGCATCGACGTCGCGGTCTTGAGCTACCTGCTGTAGCAGATCAGGCATGGATATCCCGGTAAGCTTGTCGCCGGAGCACATTGGCCCATCGGCTTTGATTGAGGGGATATTAGACCGGGTTGACTGACTTTGTCAGCACCGCTCGTGGCAACATTTCTGCATACGTTCATGCAACCCGTCGCCTTAGACCGGCCAATTTGAATGATCGCTAAGCTGACAGTTGGAAACGCTGCCGTTTGACCGTTGAGGGATCCGATTGTGCCGAACGTCACGCTACTCGAAATTGCGGTGTTGCTGGCCGCACTTGCCATTGGTCCGCCACTGGCAAAATTTCTTCGGCTAGGCTCGGTCCTGGGTTATTTGGGCGCGGGCGTGTTGGTCGGGCCATATGTCGCGCAACGGATATTCTCAGTCAGCGATGCCAAAGAGCTGCTGCATTTGGCCGAGTTCGGAATCGTTCTGTTGCTGTTCCTCATCGGCCTGGAGTTGCGGCCAAAGCGACTGTGGGCGATGCGGTCAGCCATTTTTGGGCTCGGCGGGGCCCAAGTCGGCATCACCGCAACATTGATCGCACTCCCTGCCATGGCGTTTGGCTTGCCGTGGCAATCGGCGATCTTCATTGGGATCGTATTGGCGCTTTCGTCGACGGCGTTCGCGTTGCAGGTCCTGGAGGAAACCGGTGAACTGTCGCAACGGCACGGCCGCTTGGGCTTTTCGGTGTTGTTGTTTCAAGACCTCGTCGCCATTCCGTTGATCGCCCTGGCGCCGTTGTTTGCGATCTCGGTCGCGGGCGCCGCCGCCGGCATGGATGTCAAAGCCGGTGCGCTTGGCCTTGCGATGATTGGCGCGGTGATCATCGTTGGGCGGTTTGTCATCGATCCGGCCTTGCGCTTAATCGCCCAAGCCAAAGTCCAGGATGCGATGACGGCATTTGCACTTTTGGTGGTCGTGGTTGTCACGATGTTCATGCAGGCCGCCGGGCTTTCAGCCTCACTTGGGGCGTTTATCGCCGGCGCCTTGCTCGCCGAAAGCAGCTATCGTCATCAGCTCGAAGCCGATTTGAAGCCATTTGAAGGGCTATTGCTCGGGCTCTTCTTCACCGCGATCGGCATGTCGCTGAACTTGCAGCTGTTGGTTGAGCAACCGCTTTTGATTGCAGCGCTTGTCGTCGGGTTGGTCGCCGTGAAAGCGATCGTCCTTTCTGGCCTTGGTATGGTGCTCGAAGAGCTGCCAGCGCAACCGGCGCGGCGGCTAGGGCTGTCGCTGAGCCAGGGCGGAGAGTTTGCATTCTTGTTGCTGACGGTTGGCGTGACCGCAGCCGTCCTGTCGCGGTCGGTTGCGGATTTGTTGATCGTCGTCGTCGTGCTGTCGATGGTGGCAACGCCGATCCTGCTCGCCGCCGACAAATGGCTGACGGCGCGGTTTACGTCGACGGCTCCATTGGCCGCCTTCGACCGCCCGCCCGAGCGCGATGGCCACGTTATCATCGCCGGGTTCGGCCGCGTTGGGGGGATCGTCGGACGCGTCTTGCGCGCCAAGAAGATCCCGTTCACCGCGCTCGATATTTCGGTCGAGCAGGTCGAGGTCGTGAAGCGCTTTGGCGGCGAAGCGTTCTTTGGTGACGCGAGTAGACCCGATATCTTAGAAGCAGCACAGGCATCTAAGGCACGCGCAATCGTCGTTGCGATCGATGATGTCGAAGCCTCCATGCGAACAATCACCATGATCAAGGGGCGTTATCCAGACGTCCCGGTTTACGCCCGCGCCCGAAACCGGGCCCATGCGCATCGGTTGATCGAGGCTGGCGTCAGCGAGGTTCACCGCGAGACGTTTAACACCGCGATGGTCATGACGACGCGCGTGCTGCAGGGCCTGGGTCTGCCAGAGCGCGAGGTTAAAGCTGCAATCACGACGTTCAAAAGCCATGATGAGAAGCGGCTGCTGGAGGATGCGAAGTTTTCATCAGACATGGAGCGGATGCAGGAAAAGGCCCGCACCGACGCTGCTCGCCTGGAGAAACTGTTTGCCGAAGATGCTGCTGAAACGGCCGTTGCTGAGGGTAAAGCGTCGCCTGTTCCAAAGCGACCAGCCGTTGCCCCAGAGGTCCAAGCGGCAGAAAAGATTGCCGTTTAAGACGTTAGTTCAAGCAGTAACTGACATTGGCCGCACTGCTTTTCCATCGGACGATCCCGTCACAATGTTACAGTTTGTGATCGCAAACACGCGGTTGCACGGGTTTCCACAGTATACTTGCTCAGATATGACCATTCACGGTGGGGTGTTGACGTTGCGGACTTGCCGCGCCCGTTTGGGCGGACTAGTGCGCGATGATGGTGGCGCGTAGAGGCTCGTTTCGAAGGGAATAACAATGTCGTTTCGCATTTTTGCCGTGGCCGGCCTCGCCGTGGTAGCCGTTTCGGCCGCCGGCTGTGCCGACAATCAGTCGCTGCTGGGCAGCAACTCGTCGAACCTTACGACGTCTGCGGTGACGCCAGTGGCAGCCAAGGTCGATCCGGCGTGCTCCGGGCTCGCCTCGCAGATCGATGGGTTACGCCGAGAAGGCTTCGCCGATAAAGTCGACAAGGCGACCCAAAAGAAAGCCAAGGTTACGCTTACGGCAGCTGAGACAGCTAAGGTCGATCAGCTGAACAAGGCGAATTTCGAGTTCCAAACCAAGTGCTCGAACTTCAAGCCAGCGGCCAGCGCGGCTGTGGCGCCAGCAACGGCACCGGCGGTTACGACGGCTTCAGCCACGGCAGCCGCCAAGTCGGTAGCCAATACCGCAAGCCAAGCCAAAGCTGCCGCAACAACGGCGAAAGTAGCCAGCACACCGGCGGGCGCCGTCGCCAAGGCAGCCGCAGCATCCCCATAAGTTGGAACCGGAGCCGCGGCACTGTCGGCTGAACCGCGCGTCCGGCAACGCTACGTTGGTCGTCGGTCGCCGACCTCGTTTGGATTTCGGGTAGCGATGACACCCCAATCGGTCACATCGCTGGCCGCTTGGCGTCAGTCTAACCGGCTTGCGCCGCATCATTGCCACGTTCGGCGATCACGTCGTCTGGGACAGGTTGTCTGGGGAAGCCGAAGTGCGGGAGGCTGGGGTGGCGAACTTAAAGTCGGGTCAAGCGTGCGCACGTTTTGCGGGCGTGGCGCCGACGCTGGCGTTGGCCTCGGTCCTCGCTGGCTGCGCTGGCGGAGGCCCGTCCAGCGGAGGCGACCCGGGGGCGCGCCCTCTGCCAGCGGGCACAACTTGCCAGACAATCAAGTCCGACCTCGACCGCATGGTCAATCGCGGCGTTCAAAGCTCAATCGAGGCGCAGTCCGCTGGACGCAAGCTATCGGCATCGCAGAAGGCGGACGCTGACCGCTACAACGGGATGCTCAACCAATATCTGGGCGCGCGCTGTCACGTGTAATGGCGCGACGATGTCGCGTTTGCGCTGTCGTAAAGCTGATCGAAAGTTCGCTTAGTGGAGCAGGGCGCGCGGGGTGATACCGCTGCGGCTAACATCTGGGAGCCCGCCTCATGCCAAGTTTAGCAGCCATCGAGCCCTACAAACTCTATATCATCTTGGCGACCGTCGGCTTGATAGCGGGCTGGCTATCGGGCGTGTTGCTTGGAGGCGGCGGACTGATCCGCAACCTTGTGGTTGGTATTCTCGGTGCGATTGTTGGCGGCGTGCTGGTCAACCTCAACCTGCTGCCGGTGCCGAATATCCCGATCCCGGTGCCCTACATTCGCGAGATCGCCGTGGCGACAATCGGCGCGATCCTGGTCACGATTGTCGCCCGGGTCCTTGCCGGGCGGCGCTGACCGCAAGGCAGCCCTGACGCCACAGACCTTGCGAAAAACGCTACGACATTGCAAGTTAGTGACACATGGCATGTCGTCACAAACATGCGCGGCCAAACATTCGCGGCCAAACATTCGCGGCCAAACATTCGCGGTTAGGGAGCGATGGTCAGGATTTACAACGCCGCCAACACCGCCCCGACGGCAGAGCTCAGCGCCACTGCCGCTCGACCCCGCCATCCCGAAAAAGCGCAGCGGGCCGACACAGTGAAGCTGCAAAAGCCAGCTTGGCTTCGAATACGCGCGCCGTCCTCGCCTGAATATGACGCAACGGCAGCAATTGTTCGCGACAATCGGCTGGTAACGGTATGCCGGGAGGCGGCCTGCCCGAACATTGGCGAATGCTGGTCTAAGCGGCATGCAACCTTCATGATCATGGGCGAGGTGTGCACGCGAGCGTGCGCATTTTGTAATGTGGCAACGGGCCTGCCCGGTCCATTAGACGTCGGGGAACCCGGCCGCGTCGCCGACGCCGTTGCCAAGCTTGCCCTACAACACGTCGTCATTACATCCGTTGACCGTGATGACCTGCCAGACGGCGGAGCGGCCCATTTCGCGGCAACGATCGGTGCCATTCGCGCGATCACGCCGGCGACCACGGTTGAAATACTGACGCCGGATTTCTTGCGTAAAGATGGCGCCCTTGAAACAGTCGTCGCAGCGCGACCTGATGTGTTCAACCACAATCTGGAAACCGTTCCGGGCCTTTACCTGACGATCCGACCGGGTGCGCGATATTACCATTCATTGAGGCTGCTTGACCGCGTCAAAGACCTCGATGGGAACCTGTTTACCAAGTCTGGATTGATGGTCGGGCTTGGCGAAACGCGCGAGCAACTGATGCAGGTTATGGACGACCTGCGCTCGGCGCGGGTCGATTTCTTGACGCTGGGCCAGTACTTGCAGCCAACGCCAAAACACGCAGCCGTGGCGAGGTTTGTGCCGCCGGACGAGTTTGTAGAGCTAAAACGAATAGCCGAAGCCAAGGGATTTCTGCTGGTTGCAGCCTCGCCTTTCACGCGCTCTTCCTACCATGCCGACGATGATTTTGCCGCTTTGCGTGCGGCACGCCATCGCAGCGTCACGGCGCCTACTCACCAACGTCGCGCAAACGCTTAAGTCTGGCGCACGATACTGCACCATGGACCACCGTTCGAGGTTGGTCGTTAGGGGTCGCTCCGTGCCGAAATTCGAAACCACGCGTCGGGTAGCCTTTACACCGCAGCAGATGTACGCGCTCGTGGCCGATGTTGACAGCTACCCGCAGTTCCTTCCGCTGTGCGAGGGGTTATGGGTGCGCTCGCGTTCGGTCGATGCGGCCGGGCATCCCGTGATCGTCGCGACCATGGAAGTTGGCTACAAAGCGATCCGCGAACGGTTCACAACGCGCGTCGAACTCGATCCAGGTCCACCGGCCGTCCGCGTAACCTATCTCGATGGTCCATTCCACCATTTAGAAAACCGTTGGCGTTTCTTGCCAGCCAACGATGGTAGATCTTGCGATATCGTGTTTTGGCTCGATTATGAGTTCAAGTCGCCGCTGCTTGGCCTGCTGATGGGTGCCATGTTTGATCGGGCGTTCCGCAAGTTTTCCGAAGCGTTCGAAAATCGCGCACGGCTCGTTTACGGGACCGCTGACGTTGCAAAGCTTGCCGCGGTCGGTTAGCTGATCGCGGCACTGTCAAGGCTCTGGCCTAAGAGTTCTATAGCCGATCGTACCGCCGCCAATCGGACACCGGCTCTCGTGATGTCGCCATAGCGATGCTCAACGGTCACGGCCCGTTGGCCCCGCTGAGCAACCGAAATATAAACCAGCCCGACCGGCTTTGCTGCCGATCCGCCACTTGGCCCCGCAATGCCAGTTACGGCCACGGAGATGTCACCCGTTGAGGCTCGCAATGCGCCAACGGCCATCGCATCGGCGACTTGCGAACTAACCGCGCCGTACCGGCCAATTAGAGTTGGCGGGACGCCAAGCAGATCGCATTTCGCACCGTTCGAGTAGGTGATGAAACCGCGCTCAAAGACATCCGATGACCCCGAGATCTCTGTCAGCAACGCTCCAATGAGGCCGCCCGTGCAGCTTTCGGCGGTAATGATTGTCAGCTTATCGGAGCGCAGACGCTCGATCAGGGCCGTAGCGGTGGTGATGTCGACGGGAGAGAACACGATGCCACGATCCAAACAAAACGGCGCAGCCGAAATGTTGCGCCGTGTTGATGTATAGCGGATCTCCTGAGGCTCACACGACCGCGAGTTTCTCTGCCCGTTCCAGCAACTGGTCCATCGTCGAGCGACAGTCGAGGCCCATGGCGCCAACCGTCTTGGCTTGGCAATTCTGCCAGATCGGATAGGCCTCTTTCAGTACAGCTGCACCTTTAGGGGCCAAATGTAGCCCGCGCCCGCGGCGGCCCGCAGGTGGGTCCATAATGATGTGGCCCAGTGCTAGAAGGCGTTTCAAGTTGCGCGACAGCGTCGACTTCTCGATGTCGAGTTCATAGCCGATCTCAACCGCGGTAATGCCATCGCGCGACGCAAGTTGGGCCAGTAAAGTATACTGGCTGGCTGTAATACCAAGCGGCCGCATAGCGTCGTCGTAAACGCGCGTAATGATGCGAGACAACTGACGGACGCGCGTAGCAAGGCAGGTCGCAGCGGTATTATCCGCTATGTCCTGCATAGCAGGCAACTCTGCGCCCGCTCGCTGCGGCTGTGGAGCCATGATGTTCATGGGAAACCCTTTGGGGTCTGGCGACGCGAGACAGGGTGTGGCCGGGCCGAACCGCGGCATTTGAAGATACAACCGTGGACGAAGTAAGCCGTGATTCGCCGACCTTGGTCAAAGCGATGCCGCCGAGGGCTGAATTTCGCTTGGTCGTGTGTCAGTGCCCGCGAGCAATCAGGAAACGAAACACGTCTGGCCCGATCACCTCAGATGCGACGAGGATGTGGCCCTTCGTTTCACACAGAACGCGCATATCTTGTGGGCTCTGCGGGTCCGTTGCAATGATCTCAAGGCATTGCCCAGGCACCATGCTGGCCAGGGTTTTTCGCGCTTTGAGCACCGGTAACGGGCAGGTCAGGCCGCTCGTATCCAACCGCGCGTTGGGCGATGTCGTGGTTGCGCGTTCAGGGTTCGTCGTCAAAGAGCCCGGGTTTAAAGGGTCCGCGTTCAAAGTGCCCGTGCCGGTTGGAACGTGTGTGTCATCTGCCACGGGTCAATCCTCAAGAACAGTTCAGCTAACGCAACGGCTGCGAGAATAGGTTAGCTGCCGGTTGTGCGCGTTGTACTGAACGACTAATGTTTGTCGTGCGTCGTGCGTCGGGCGTTGCGCGCGCCGTTGCGCGGTTGGGGAACGTGCGTCCAAACAAAGGCTCGCTTAAGGGTTTCCATGTCAGCAGCGCAAGAGGCGCACAGATCGCTCGTGTTCTCGATGGGGCTAGAGCGCCTGGGCCGTTGGGGTTTGAGCCACCCCTGGCTCGTCGCGGTACTCGTTGCAATCGTGACCCTTGCGGCAGCATTCGGACTAACGAAGCTCAAAGTCGACGATAGCTTGGCTGAACTGTTTCGGACAAACACCGAAGAGTTCCGCCGCTACGAGGACATTGACCGGCGGTTCCCATCGAGCGAATACGATGTGCTTGTGATCGTCGAGGGCACACAGCTCCTCAAGCGCCCACAAATCGAAGCGTTTCGGCGGGTGACGGAGCAGCTCAACCTGCTCGACGGTGACGGTGGGCTCGTCTCCATGTTGTCAGCGCGCCAGAAACCAGATGCGACCGGCTATGCCGCTCCGGTCGTGTCCGATGATCTGCCAGCCAACGTCGTTCAATACGAGGCGATGATCGCCGAGTTACGAAAAAACGAGATCGTCGACGGCAAGTTCCTGTCTAAGGACGGGCAGTTGGCGATGATCGTCATCTCACTTGACCGCGCTCTCGTCGCTGAGCGAACCGGCAAGGCCGTCATCGGTGAAATTAGCGATACGGTCGCTAAAGAACTGAAGGGCTCAGGCCTGACCTTTAAGCTCGCTGGCGCGCCGGTGATGCAGCTTGAGATCCGCAACGCCGTTGAGCGCGACCAGTTGTTATATAACGGGCTCGGCTTGTTGTTTGGCGCGACCATTGCGATGGTCTTTTTTGGCCGAATATCGCTCATGCTCGTCGCCGCACTGCCGCCGGTGCTGGCCGTGATCTGGTCGCTGGGCCTGCTTGGTCACTTGGGCGTGAAGTTGAACCTGTTCTTGAACGTGATGACGCCGCTCATCATGGTCATGGGTTTTGCCGATAGCATGCAGATGGTGTCGGCTATGCGCATCAAGCTGCGCGAGGGGGCTGACCGGCGAACGGCCATGCGATTTGCCGTCGACGTCGTTGGACCCGCATGCGTGTTGACGCACGGTGTCGCGCTCGTGGCGTTCCTGGCGCTCCTGTTTTCGGATTCGGGTCTGATCAGAACGTTCGGCATGGCTGGCGCGTTGGCAGTCGTCATCTCCTACGTCGCCGTGATCCTGGTTTTACCGCTGCTCGGCGTCGTCCTCGTTCGCAATGAAGCGCAACTGGCGCGAGACAAAGCCCCCTCAGATCGGTTCATGGACGGGCTCGGTCGTATCGTTGGCACGATCGTGGACCACGTCGTCCACCGCCCAGTGGTGTATTCCGTGCTTGGCTTCCTATTGTTTGGGCTCTTGTCGGTGGCGCACTTCCAGCTCGAACCGCGATATCGGCTGGCCGACCAAGTGCCCGATCGCGAACAGGCCTTGAAGGCAACGGCCAAGATCGATGAAAAGCTGACGGGCGCTAATCCCGTCCACATCATGATTGAGCTGCCCAAGGGCGTTAATGTTTTTGATCCAGCGACAATTGCCGTGATAAAAGACACCCACGCTATTCTCGAAAAGACGGCTGGCCTCGGCAATGTCTGGTCGACCGAAAGCCTGCGCCGATGGCTGGAAGATGCTGGTGATAGCCGGATCGAAACGCTTCAGAAGTATATCGGGATTTTGCCCAAGCACCTTGTCCGCCGGTTTATTGACGTCGATAACCGCGCCGTGCTGGTGACTGGCCGTCTGCCTGACATCGATGCCGCCCAAATTTTGCCCGTCGTCGACAAAATCGACCAAGCACTGGGGCTGGTTCGAAGCCAGCATCCCGGTTTCGAGCTGTCCGTCACGGGATTGCCCGCCGTCGCTGCGCGCAATTCAGCCCGGATGATCGGCGAGCTTGCCTGGAGCCTGCCCGTGTGCGTAGTGTTTGCTGCGATCCTACTTGCTCTGGCGTTCCGCTCACCGTTTGTCGGCTTGATCACCATCTTGCCAGGCTTGTTCCCAGTCGTAGCAGCTGGCGCATGGCTATATGCGGGGGGGCGCGGGCTTGAGTTCGCCTCCGTCGTAGCGCTGCTCGTCGTGTTTTCGCTCGGCGTTGATGCACTGGTCCACTTTTTGAACCGGCTGCTGCTCGAAGAGGAAAAGCACGAGCCTGCCAGGGCCTCGTTGCGCGATCAGCAGATGGAGGCGATCAAAAGAGCCCGCATCCTGGTCGGACCGGCGATCATCTTAACGACGATCGTACTAGCGTTCGGCCTCGGCGTGACGGTGTTTTCAGATCTCCCGTCCCTGCGGCTGTTCGGGCTAGTGTGCGCGATTACACTGCTTGCGTCCCTCGTCGCCGATCTCGTATTTTTGCCGGCCACAATCATGCTCGCCCGCCTTGTCTGGCCCCTTAAGCCAATGCAATCAGGCTAAAAAACAATCTTTCACGTTGCAGCGGCTCGGCGATCGCGCGAACGTTGCGCAATAATTCAAGCACGAACAACGGAGTTTCCCGACGGGGTGTTTCGAGAACAACAATCTGGTCATACAGAGCAAGCCCACGCCGAATTTACCAGTCCTGTCGACGCTGATTGTGAAGTGGCCGGAATGAGAGCGCAAACCAGTTCCATGCAAGATCGCGTGCGAGAGATGGTGTGGCAGCATGACGCTGCACTGCGGCCGAAGGCCGACGCGCTGCTCCGCACCCATGGTCAGCAATGCTTCGTCGTTACGCACGCTGGAGAAATCGTGCACGTGACACCCACGAAGGCTCAGGCGTACGAATTCGGAGAGCAGAAATTTAAGTTTGAAGAGTTCAGCGTCCATCGGCTGACCAAGACGCCCAATCAATTTAGTGGTGTTACGCATTTGTAAAAACTGCAGAAATTGTCGCTTTTTGAAAGCACCGACCGCATGGCCGTCTTTGTCGGTAGCGCTGTCACGTCGTTTCTGTTCGTCAAGATTGCGATCAAGCCCGCTTCACGTTTTGGACAAAGTGTTCGCGTGGCCGAGGCTGAGGTCTAAGATGCAGCGCTGATTGACACCGGTGCCGAAATCAACCTTCTCAATGAACGCGCAGCCCTGCGTTCGGGCTTACTAAGTACCGATCGAGACTTGATCTCTGGTGTAACCGGCGAGCCAGAAGATTTAACCGTTTATCACGTGAGTTTCGACTTACTGGGTAATCTGGATTTGGTCCGATCGCCAATGTTCGTTGGTGGCATCGACGTTATCGAGGACACACTCGAACGCAGCCCGGTCAACATCGACGGCCGCGCGGTTGATAGTGTCGCTTTAATCGGCATGGACGTTTTGCGGGCTTGCCAGTTCTACATTGACGGGATCGACAAGCGCTTCGTTCTCACGACGTTTGGTGTTGTCCCCCGCTCACATCAGCCGCAGCCCTTTAAGGCTGGCGTGGCCTTGCCGCCCAATAATAATATGATCGTGCACGGCGATCCCGAGCGGCTTAGCGGCCTCCACGATCAATCGTGTCATATCAACGTCCGCTTTCGACGGCGTTGGATCGCCGCTTGGATGATTGTGGACCAATATGATCGCCGACGCTGACAACTCGAGCGCGCGCTTGACGACCTCACGGACGTAGACAGGCGTGTGGTCGATAGTGCCGCGGCCCTGCACCTCGTCGGCGATCAGTACGTTACGCTTGTCGAGAAACAGGATTCGAAATTGCTCCCGCGCCTCAAAACCCTGAGCGACGCGCAAATAGTCGATCACCTCGTTCCAGGACGCCAACGCCGGTTTTTTTGCAAACCGCGCTTTCGTTAACCGCTGGGCGGCAGCCTGCAACAGCCGAAATTCGACGATCGCGGCGTCCCCGATCCCGTTGACTTCGCGGAGGCGCTCATCGCTGGCGTTGATCACCTCAGCAAATGAACCAAAGCGGGCAATCAGCCGCTTTGCTAGGTCTTTCGTGTCGCGGCGCGGGATGGCATTAAACAATGCCAATTCCAGCAGTTCGTAGTCGGGTAGCCCGTCGAGACCCGTGCTCAAAAATCGCTGTTTCAGCCGTTGTCGATGGCCAGCGCGAAGGTCGGGTTCATAATCGCGACTTGCGGGCACGACTTCGACTTCGACGTCGATGGTTGTGCGCGATCGGGTTGGACGCCTTGGCGTTGGAACTGTGGCTGGCGTCGCCGACTGCTCCTCAAAGAGGTGGGGCTGAACGTCTCGTTTCACGTCTCTCGTTACGTCCCGGTCAACCTCTCGGGACACATCCCCGGCCACATCCCCGGCAATGTCCCGGTTGTCTGGATCCTCGGCCCTATTGCGATCGTCAGCCATCGGTCGCTCCCGGCAACCTGCCGAACTCTAGCGGATTTCGAAAGGTGCCAAGAAAAGCCCGCCGGGCGATTGCGTGAAGACCTCGCAGCCCGTCGCAGTGACACCGACGCTGTGCTCGCATTGCGCTGATAATTCTCGGTCCCGCGTGACGGCGGTCCAACCATCTGCCAACACTTTTACCGCTGGTTTGCCCAAGTTGATCATCGGCTCGATCGTAAAGAACATGCCCGGCTCAAGAGTGATGCCTTCGCCGGGTTTGCCGTAGTGGAGGACATTCGGGCGATCGTGGAACAGTTGTCCTAGGCCGTGGCCGCAAAAATCGCGCACAACGCTGCAACGCTGGCCCTCGGCATACGTCTGGATGGCAGCTCCAATGTGGCCCGTCGTGGCCCCGGGCCTGACCGCCGCGATGCCGCGCGCGAGAGCTTCGTAGGTCACTTCGAGCAAACGTGCCGCGCGCCGCGAGATGGGGCCGACCGCGTACATGCGACTGGTATCGCCATGCCAACCATCGACGATCAACGTCACGTCGATGTTGACAATATCGCCCTCGCGCAATGGCTTCTTGGACGGAATGCCATGGCAAACGACATGGTTGATCGAGGTGCAGATCGAGTTGGTGTAGCCACGATAGTTAACAGTTGCTGGAAGCACGCCGCAGTCGAGCGCAAATTCGAGCACCAACGTATCAAGCTTGTCGGTCGTGACGCCTGGCCGAACGTATGGCGTCAACATGTCCAGCGCTTCAGCTGCAACACGGCCTGCTCGATGCATCGCCATGAAGGCCTCGGGCCCATGAAGCTTGATTTTTTCAGTGTGCGCGCCAGCGCTCGCCAGAGCTACCGTCGTCATAGAACCGTCGTCATAGCAAGCCGAACATCCACGTTATGATCACCAGGAAGCTTAGTCGATTTCATCGCAACCGGTGGAAGTATTTTTTGCCGGACAAGGCACGCCTTTTTCAAGCGTTTCATTTATTCGCGCACGGATGAAACACGCAAACGCCCATAGCGCCGAGCGGTTCTGGTGCAGTGCAAAATTAATCCGTACAAAGCAACTGCGCCAATCTGCGCAGGTCTGAACGTGATGTTGGCGGCTTAAATGCTCAGTTGAGCCTGCCTCAGTGTGTTTTGTCACGTTGAGGCGACCCTCTGTCGATGTCAAAACATCGCATCGGCGATCGGGTTGGTCCCGTTGGACGTTTCAACAGTAGACCGACTCCAGCGCCCACATCCTAATGCCGCGCGCACGACCTATGGAGGCAAGACGTGGCCGAAATTGAAGATGGCAACCGACGGGATTTTCTAGTCCTGGCCGGTAATACGTTCGCCGCAGTTGGCGGCGCCGCGATGCTGTGGCCGTTCATTCATCAAATGAATCCTGATGCGGGCTCGCTTGCCCTAGCCTCCACTGAAGTCGATTTGGCTCCCGTGAAGGCGGGTCAGGCCATCACCGTCATGTGGCGCGGCAAGCCCGTGTTTATTCGGAATAGAACGCCCGACGAAATTGCGGCCGCTCAGAAAGTTGAGTTGCCGGCGTTGCCGGACCGCGCCCGTCCAGCGCTTGACAGTGCTCGGGTTAAGGCTGGCAAAGAGAATTGGTTGGTCATTGTTGGCGTGTGTACGCATCTGGGGTGCATCCCAAAGGGCCAGGCACTCGGCGATAGCAAGGGTGATTACGACGGGTGGTTCTGCCCGTGCCATGGATCGCACTACGACACCTCGGGTCGCGTGCGAAAAGGTCCCGCCCCCCGCAACATGGACGTACCCGAGTTTGCCTTCCTGTCAGACTCGAAAATCAAGATTGGTTGACGCGGCGCTTCGGTTCTCGTCTCCTTAATTTTTTGCACTGTACCGCTTGGCTATTCCGTCGGCGGAGATCGAAACTCAGACCTGAGCAAACATAATGTCCGGTCCATCGTCTTACGTTCCAAAGTCAAATACAGCCAAATGGTTCGACGAACGGCTTCCCGTCGCTCGGCTTATGCACGACAGTTTCGTTGCGTTTCCAACGCCGCGAAACTTGAACTACATGTGGACCTTTGGTGGTATCCTCATGTTCTGTCTCGTGATGCAGATCGTGACGGGCATCGTGCTCGCCATGCACTACACGGCAAGCGTCGACACCGCTTTTGACAGCGTTCAGCACATCCGCCGCGACGTGAACTACGGCTGGCTCATTCAGCCTTTGCATGCCGTTGGCGCGTCGATGTTCTTTGTCGCCGTTTACCTCCACATTTTTCGCGGTCTCTACTACGGGTCGTACAAGGCGCCGCGTGAGGTGTTGTGGATCCTTGGCGTGTTCATCCTTCTCGCCATGATAGCGACCGCGTTCCTTGGCTACACGCTGCCATGGGGCCAGATGAGCTTCTGGGGCGCAACGGTCATCACCAACCTGTTCTCATCCCTTGACCAAGTAATTCCGGGTCTGGGCACGGGCATCGTTACGTGGTTGTGGGGTGGCTTCTCGGTTGGCAACGCAACGCTCAATCGTTTCTTCTCGCTGCACTATTTGCTGCCATTCGTGATCTTCGGCATCGTGATGTTGCACGTTTGGGCGCTGCACGTCGTTGGCCAGAATAATCCGACGGGTCTTGACATCAAGCAGCCGTCCGATGCTGTTCCAATGCACCCCTACGCCGTCACGAAGGACGTCTTCGCGCTTTTCGTGTTCCTGATCCCGTTTGCTTACTTCGTGTTCTTCCTGCCCGATTACCTCGGCCACG
>JBBQNE010000053.1:0-18550 GCA_038329675.1 Hyphomicrobiales bacterium
GTTCCACGATCTGGATGGCTCGATCCACGCCGGCGCAAAAGCCGCGCGGAGCTGCAAGAAGGATCGTCAGTGGTGGCTTCGCAGCCTGATCGGTCGGCGTCATGGCGGATGCTCAGGTCAGGTGAGTGGGTCGAGTGAGTGGGGCGGCAACGTCAACCAGTTGTATCGAGCTAACGGCTTGGATGATTTGCAAAGGATGTGTACAGGGTGACGGGAACGGCGGCTAGAGGCGGGAGCATCCGGGGGGATGCGCGAAACGTTAGTTCATTCGCTCATCTCGGGTGTCTGGATAGCAACACCGTACGCCTCGACCAACGCAGCCTGCAGCTGGGCCATGATTTAGCCGCGCAACCCACGTCACTAGCTTCAACTGGAGCAACCGGACGCGCAGACACCGCGACGGTTTACACTGAGGCGGCTGAATCTGGGACAGCATCTACGAACGGGGTGGACGAAAACGTGGCGAAAACCTGCAACAGTCGTGCTTCACCAGTTCAACGCCACACTAGTCCAAAACGCGATTCTACGCCGCGACACATCCCTGTTTTAACATCGACCGCCCTCATCATCGGGCTAGCGGTCGCAGTTGCTGGATGTGGGATGTCCCTACCGAGCGTCTCATCGATCGGCGGCGGCGGACTGTTTGGCACCAGTTCGACGGGCAAGGTCGAAAGCCAGCGCGTGAACCAAGACACGCTGCTCGCTGCCGCCAAAGCAGGCGACGGCTCAACTCCCCCCAATATCGTATCGCAAGCCGGTGGTTGCCCGAGGTTCGTCGTCGGTGCCCGAGACGCCACGCTGACAATCTATGAACCGGGCCGCGTCGGCGATGGCCTCGCGATTGTCCATCGCGGCGAAATCACAAAAACCGCCCGTGAATGCAGCGTCGAAGGCGATCGCGTCACAATCAGATACGGCGTTGCTGGCCGGCTCTTGCTTGGACCCAAGGGCAAGACCACGAGCGTTCAACTGCCGCTCACCGTCTCCGTGGTCGACGCCAAGCGCGAAAAACTTGCAACCGACAAAGTCAGCGTCGCCGTTGACGTCGCGGTCGAAAAACCGATCGGCTACTTCTCGGCTGACCGCACAATTACCGTCCAAATTCCCGAAGGAGCCCGCCCTGGCGAGTTCGAAATCCAAATCGGGTTTGACCGCAACGTCCCAGGTGCTGGGTAGTCAGAGCCACCATACGAAGCGCTGTCGCGCAATCAATTTGAGGTGGGGTGCGAGCGTGCACGCCGCGCGAGCCGTCTAGCAGGACCCATCCTCCAATGCCGACAGCGGTCGCATGATCGGTACGCTTCAGGCATTGCGCGCGCTCGCCGCACTCAGCGTCCTCTACTACCACAGCGGTTATGCCGCTTTCGGTGCCCATACTGACATCGGTGGCGTTGCGCTTTTCTTTGTCATCAGCGGCTTCCTCAGCTGCCACATCATGACAACCGACCCCACGCGCAATGGCTGCACGTTTTTCCTAAGGCGCATCAAACGGATCGCGCCGCTCTATTGGCTGGCGACGTTTTTAATCCTGTTTCTGGCGGCCCGCCCGAGCAGCGTTCCCTATGAGCATATTGCGCTCAGCCTTTTGTTCGTGCCCCACGATAGCGTCTACGGAGCGTTTCCAGTGCACGGTGTTGGCTGGACGCTGAACATCGAAATGGCCTGCTATGGTCTGTTTGCACTTTCGATTTGGCTCGCACCGGCCCACGCGCCGCTCATCGCCATTGGGTTGATCCTCACAGTTCGCGCAACCGTGAGCGCGTTAGCCTCCCCCAACACAGCAGTCGCCCTCCACGCGAACGCGCTCTACGCGGAGGCCTTCGTGGCTGCGATTATCGTGTGGCTCGCATGGAACGCAAACCGGGGACGCATTGAACAGTGGAATGCGCCAGGTTGGTTATTCCCAGCAGCAACGGCCGTCTACGTCGTCACCGTTGTCGCAGCCCGAAATTCCGTTTCGCGCCACGGTGATTGGTCTCGCCGCTCTGTTAACTGGGGTTGCAGTTGTCGCGGCCACGGCAAACGCCGATGTTCGAGCGCCATGGCTCATGACACTCGGCGGAGCCAGCTACGCGCTCTATTTGATTCACACGATCGTCCAGTCTACCGGGTTCCGCCTTGGTTTGCATGTTGAAGGGCCAGCCTCCGCCGCGATCTATGCAATCGTCTGCATCGCGCTCGCCCTTGCCATCCACCGGTGGATCGAACCGCCGATCGCACGGCTGATGGCTGCCGTTCCACGCCCTCAGGCACGACCTGGACACTAAGCCGTAAACGACCTTTTAGCCATCACCAGCCACACCACAGTTGATTGACAGCCTAGGCTCGTTTGCCGACAACACCACATACCACTTCGGCAGAACGCCGTGTAACCTCAGGCGATGTCCGGTAACCCGTTACGCCGCAAGCCGTGACACTGCGACCCGACCCGACCCGCTACGACTGAGAGCTGTGAACCGATGAACGTCATGCCGACGCTGGCCCCATCCCCGCATATGGTCGCCGATCCGTTCCCCAACACGTGGGCTGGAAACGCGAAAGAGCCCCGCTACGCCCGTCGCGCCGAGGGCATGCGCGCGTCTGAAATTCGCGAACTGCTAAAAGTGCTCGGCCGCCCGGGCATCATTTCATTTGGCGGCGGCATTCCCGATCCGGTCCTATTCCCCGTCGATGCCGTGAAGGCTGCCTACCAGACCATCCTGTCCGACCCCGCCAAGGCCGCCGTCGGCCTCCAGTATTCCGTGAGCGAGGGCTATGAGCCCCTACGACAGTGGATCGCCCGCCATATGGCCTCGCTCGGTGTGCCCTGCCAGACCGACAACATCGTCGTCACATCAGGATCCCAACAAGCCCTGGAATTCCTCGGCAAGCTGTTCTTGACCGAAGGCGACACAGCCCTTGTTGAAGCGCCAACCTACCTGGGCGCACTTCAGGCCTTTTCCGCCTACGAACCGCGCTATGACATCATCACGCCCGAACACGGCAACCGCACGCCCGCCTCCTATCGCGAAACCGCCGCCCAGCCAGACGCCCACCAGCCGACCCGCGATACGCATGGCGGCAACGTCAAATTCATCTACGCCGTGCCCGATTTCGCTAACCCCACCGGCGCCACCTTGAGCATGCGCGCCCGAAACGGCCTGCTTGATCTCGGCCACGACCTCGACGTCCCAGTTCTAGAAGACACCGCCTACTCCGCGCTCCGCTTCGAGGGCGAGCCCGTCGCGTGTCTCCAGGCCATCGACGTTGCCCGCCACGGTGGCGACATCGACCGGTCGCGCGTCATCTATTGCGGCACCTTCTCCAAAACCTTAACGCCCGGCCTGCGTGTCGGTTGGGTTTGCGCCGCCGAGCCAATCGTTAAGCGCCTCGTTCTCATCAAACAGGCCAGCGACTTGAACGTCTCCAACATCAACCAGATGGTGATGCACGAGATCGCCGAGACGGGCTACGCGGCTCAAGTCGCCAAAGCCCGATCGTTCTACCGCTCGCGGCGCGATGCGATGCTGGCGGCCCTCAAACAGCATATGCCAAAGGGCGTCACTTGGGATCGCCCCGAAGGCGGCCTGTTCGTTTGGGTGACGCTGCCTGAAGGCGTCGATGGCAAGGCGCTCCTGGCCCGCGCGGTCGAAGAACATAACGTCGCATTCGTTCCAGGTTCGGCGTTTTTCGTCGGCGACCGCGGCCGCAACACGATCCGGCTGAGCTACTCGCTCCCGCCCGAAGACAAAATCGCCGAAGGCATCGCCCGCCTCGGCCGCCTATTACGCAGCTAAGCCTTTGCTTTACTTTAGCAATATACTAAAATGCGCCGCTGCCGTTGTGGCAGCATCGCGGCGCGCAACATGGCTTGCCGTCTTGCTTACGGCCGGGTTGGCACCTGCCGCGCAAGCCACCACACAGCCACTGCCCAAGCTCGCAGCTGACCCGACCCAGACGTCGGTATCTGGCATATCGGCGGGCGCCTACATGGCTGGCCAATACCAGATCGCGCACTCATCGACCGTCATTGGCGCCGCGATCATTGCAGGCGGCCCTTATGGTTGCGCGGAGGTGCGCTACGGTGCCTTCATGCTCGCAAGCGTCCGGCTCGGCATGAACGCATCGCAGTCGATCTACGGCTGTATGCTTGATACGCTGCAAATCTACGGCATCCCAGACGTCGTCCACCTCACCGCAGAGGCCCGCAGCCTTTCCGCATCGGGCCAAATCGACCCGATCGAAAACGTCGCGCGCCACCGCATGTATTTGTTCTCCGGCGGCCGCGACACGCTCGTCAAAAAGCGCATCGTCGTGCTCGCAGCCGAACTGTACCTGCGCCTTGGCATCCCGCGCGATCGCATCAAAACCGCCCACCTCGACGATGCTGGACACGGGTTCGTCACCGTTCGGCCCGGCGCCAACGCGTGCGGCTTGTCACAACCGCCCTACGTCGTCAGCTGCGGCGATTATGATCAGGCGCAAAGCTTGCTCGGCCAGTTCTACGACCTCGCAGGCGGCCGATCAGACCAGCCCGATGGCGACCTGATAACCTTCGACCAGCGTCCATTTACCCGCGACCAGCCTTCAGCGCGGATGTCAGACACGGCCCGCGCGTTCATCCCAAAGGTTTGCCGGGAAAGTGTAGCCACCAATGGCGGTCCAGTCGACCGGACGTGCCGCATCCATGTTGCATTTCACGGCTGTCGACAAAACCAAGCCTCTGTGGGCGATGCCTTCGTCGCCGACACCGGTTATCTGAACTGGGCCGACCGCAACCACATCATCGTCCTGTTTCCCGATGTCGCGGCTGATAACCTCGTCAATCCGCTCGGCTGCTGGGACTGGTGGGGCTATAGCGGATTTGACTATCTGACGCGAAACGCGCCGCAGATCTCAGCTGTCCACCGCATGGTGCAGCACTTAGCCTCCACGCCTTGAAGCGACCGCCGTAATGGTAGTTTAAAAAACGAGCGCGGCATTCGCCATCCCTTGGGATGTGAGCAGCGAAAGCGACGACGACAACGAATTGCGGGGCCCGCGAGGCATGACACCGTCGACCACACGATCAAGGGCTTCAACGCCGGACGCGACCCGTCCGGCGGCCGCGCAACCCGCCCGCCAAGCCAGCCCCTGGCACAGCGCAATCGATAAACTCGGCGCCGTCCTGGCCATGGCGACCCTCGCCGCCGTCGCCGCCATCATCACCGTCGACCAGCAAGCCATTGACCGCGACGATCGCGCAGCCCTCAACGGTCGCGCTGGCCAGCCGACATCAGCCCGACCGTTCGACACCACGTCTGCCGAAACACTTGTCGCTGCCTACGTCGGCGCTCCCTACACCTACCCAAGCGACGTCCG
Organism: Hyphomicrobiales bacterium; assembly: GCA_038329675.1. Taxonomy (GTDB): domain Bacteria; phylum Pseudomonadota; class Alphaproteobacteria; order Rhizobiales; family Hyphomicrobiaceae; genus JANXVY01. Next base: position 5,341 of record JBBQNE010000053.1, read on the forward strand.
TTTCACGAGCCCGGCCAAAGGCGATGATTTGCTCTTACGCAAGGTCGCTTGGGATGCAGAACCGTTCCGGCATCCGCTCTACTACGGCGCTCGCATTGCCCGTTGGGCACCTGGCAACCGCACCGGTTTCATGCTTGATTTTGTGCATTCGAAAGTGATTTCGCGTCCAGCCGACACCGTGAAGCTGGAAGGAACCCTCGACGGCAAACCCGCCCCGAATCTTGCCCAAATCGATAGCCTGTTCCGCACCTTTGAATTCAGCCACGGCCACAACATGCTGATGGCGACCGGGCTGTTCCGCTTTGCAGCCTTCACCCCGCGCATTGCTCCCTATGCCGGGTTAGGGGCTGGCGTTTCGCTGCCCCACACGGAAGTCAAATGGCATAGCGAAGACAAGCGGACCTACGAATACCAGTACGTCGGCCCCGTCGGACAGGGCCTCGTTGGGCTGGAATTCAGGCTCGGCGGCAGCAGCATCTTCGTTGAGTATAAAGTTACGCTCGCCGACTACCGCGCGCCACTCACACAACGCGACGGTGACCTCCTCGTCACCGATGTCTGGCGCCAGATGCGCGAATGGTGGGCTGGCGTCGTTCCTCCCGGTGGCTATGTTGCAACGCGCCTGTCGAGCCACAACTTTATTGTTGGCGGTGGTCCGCGCTTCGCATCACCCTGATGCCGCGTCTCGCTCAACCCGATAGCTCGTCACCGGCCACCATCTGATGTAATTCGAATTCATGACCACGACCATCGACGCCGATGATCTAGCCCCACTGATGACCCGCGCCGACCACGTCTTTATTGCGGAGATGGTGGCGCCAGGCTCCCGTGTGCTCGACGTCGGCTGCGGCGATGGCGCGCTGCTCGAACTGCTGGCCCGCACCAAAAACGTCGACGGCCGCGGGATTGAGCTGTCGCGCGAGGGCGTCAACGCCTGCGTCGCACGCGGCCAGTCTGTTATCCAAGGCGACGCCGACAGCGATCTTGCCGATTACCCGACGGATGCCTTCGACTACGTCATCCTCTCCCTGACAATTCAGGCGACGCGCTTCCCAAAGAGAGTTCTGGAGAACCTGCTTCGTATCGGCAAATACGCGATCGTCTCGTTCCCAAACTTTGGCCATTGGCGCATCCGCTACGACCTCCTCGTCGATGGCCGGATGCCGCAAACCAAAAACCTGCCCGAACCGTGGTACCTGTCGCCCGACGCCCACCGCTGCACCATCAAAGACTTCGTCGACCTGACCCGCGAAGCCAGCGCCGATGTCGTCCAAGCCGTCGCCTTTAATTCGGTCGGTCGGCGCCTCCCAATCCGTTCAAACTTGACCATGCAAAACCTGTTTGGCGAGAAGGCCGTTTTTCTTCTGAAACGGCGGAGCTGACGATGGCAATCAGCTCCATCGATAAGGCTGACGACAGCGCACAACCAGCGCGACCATCATCCAAGCCCGCAGGTACAGGCGCCGTCGCCGTCGCCGTACTGGCCAACCTCGACGCGGATGCACGGCTTCGCGCCTTCAGCCACCTGGCATTTGGCTGGTATCGCCTGCAAGGCACACGCGGACTGCGCTTTGCAAAAGTGCTCGGCAGTGGCCGTGATGGCGGTTTCTTGCCAGCGCCGAGCGCCACACATCAGGGTCTGTTTCTCGTTTTTGACAACGCCGCGAACGCTGACGCTTTTCTCGCCATGCCAGGCGGCCTGCTAGGGAGCCTGACCGGCCACGCCCGCGACGTCCTAACCGTCAAGCTGCACGCTTATGCCGCCCGCGGACAATGGTCGGGCAAGTGCCCTCTCGCGATTACCGCCGGCAAGCCATCCCCCGAAGCCGGACCGATCGCGTCCCTAACGCGCGCTTCGATACGCCCGTCGAAGGCCGCAGTATTTTGGCGCCATGCCCCGCCCTCGCAAACCTCGCTTCACGTTAGCGATGGATGCCTCGTCGCAGCTGGTCTGGGCGAGATACCGCTCTTGCGACAAGCAACATTCACGGTCTGGGAAAGCGAAGCGGCTATGGAGCGTTTCTCCCGGCGTGGTGCCCACCTTGACGCCTTGCGCGCCGCCGCGTCGGGCGAGTACTTCTCCGAAACCCTGTTCGCACGCTTTATGATCGAGGACCTGAAAGGAACGTGGCAGGGCCGAACGTTTGGCTGATATCGCAGCCCACGCCCGTCGACCGCGACGCGTAAACCGTGCCCCCCCGAGTCCGCGAACCCGCGACCCGCGACTCCCAACCCGGGTCTTGCCGTCCGACGCGCCGTCACCCTATCGTCCGGCCCGGCCTCGGTATCGGCCGCAGCCCCGTCTTGAAAGGCGCGACCATGGTGGACGACGCCAAAAAACGCACCCCATCGCCCGGCACACCCCCCGATCGCGCGCCCCCCGATGTATCCCTGCCCCCCGCCATATCGCTCATCGTGCGGATCGACCTCGGCCGCCACGGCCGCATGGGCCCAGGTAAAGCCCTGCTGCTCGATCGTATCGCCGAAACCGGATCGATCTCTGGCGCCGCCCGCTCCATGAACATGAGCTACCGCCAGGCCTGGGACCTCGTCGACCAGTTGAACAGCGCCTTTGATGAGCCCGTCGTCGCCTCACAAACGGGCGGAAAATCCGGCGGCGGGGCGGCGCTCACACCTTTTGGCAGCCAACTCGTGACGACCGTCCGCAAAATCACCGCGTTGGCTGAAGAGGCCGCCGCCGCCGACCTTGCGCTGTTGCGGGCAAAGCTCCGGCCCGGCAGCACCGACAAGGCTGAGCCAGTATGATGAACCTGTGTGATGAAAACGTCCGTCTCCCGTGTTGAAACTCAGTTCAGTAACTTGCCCATATGTCGTCGTAATCGTATCCCACCTCGCAGTCTATTGAAGGGTGAGCCGCCGGGTCTGCGCAAATTTTGCGCTGGCCGAGCGCGACAGCGGGAGCATCGGGGCGCATGCGGAGTGTCATGACGGCAAATTCAATGATCGGATCGTTCGCCGTAATGCTCGCCCTGATTGCGAGTCTTGCCGCAAGCCAGGATGTCAACGCCCAGGATGCAAAGCCACTCGTGCCCGCACCCGTTCCCACCACGGCCGCCGGATCAACCGGGACGGGTACTGGTTCTGGCACTGGTGGGGCAGGTTGGAGCGCAGAGGTCGCTAGCGGCAAAAGCGGCATCACGCTTGACGACAAGCAAATCGCAATCGTGAAAAAAGTCACCGCCTACTTTGCCGCGCTCGAAAACATGAAAGGCGCATTCGTCCAAACCGGCGCCGACAAAAAGCGCATGCGAGGCAAGTTCTACGTCAAGCGCCCCGGCCGCTTCCGCTTCGATTATTCGCTGCCCTCAAAGCAAATCATCGTCTCCGACGGGCAGAGCCTCGCCGTCCAAGACCACGACATCAACACCGAAGATCGCGTTTCCCTCGACCAGACCGCGTTTCGGCTGTTGCTGCGCCAGGACGTCGACCTGATCCGCGATGCAAAAATTACCGAGCTCCAGAGCGACAACGACCTCGTGATCATCGCGCTGCAAGACAAAAACCCCGACACCCCGGGCGCGATCCGTCTGTTCTTCACCGTCAAGCCGAACCTTGAGTTGAAAGAGTGGGAGACGCTGGATTCGCAGGGTTTGATTACCCAGGTCGAGGTCTCCGACCTGAACAAAACCGATCAGATCGACGCAAGCCTGTTCAAGATCCAGCCGATGGGCCTCAGTCGGACGACGCCGCAGTAACGCGGCGACGATGTCAAGTTGGTGCCAAGGTCAAGCTTTTTCCACCAAAACACGTCAACGCTAGTTGAATCCACTCCCCCGGCACGCGTGAAGTCAGGTTCACCACAACGAATCGTTGCATTGATGCCTCGCGCAAGCCTTAACCCTGGGGATAAACCGTAATAATCGGTAACAAATCCGTGATATCAGGCGGAAAGAGTGTTTAAAACGTCCTGTGGAAGCCTATATCAGTTTTAGCGCTGATGCCTCGTAGTGCTGGCTGGGTTCCCCGTCTCGCCAGCCGCATCGGTCGCAGCGTCGGCATCCCTCCCGACGCTTTGCGCTTTGCGAAGCGCAACCGGCCCAACCCCTCCCCCCGGGGTTGGGCCTTTTCTTTTCCAGCGCCGTCCACGCCGCCACGCGCCTCCATCAGCCGCTGTTACCGCCCCGCGAGCCGTCATCGCACCGTCTTTGCGTTGTCGCGGCCCCGTGTGTATAAACCCGCCTGCCGTCGTGGCGACTTCGCTCCTGTCGTTACGCAATTAGCCCGATCAAGCCGTTTCATCTGGAGACACACCGCATGTCGCTTCGCGCCATCCCCCTCATCGCGTTGTCATTCATCCTCTACAACGTGCTCGTATTGACCGGGGGCCCGGCGATCCTGGACAAGCAACTCTTCACAATGCGCATGGTCAGTGGCGGCGATTGGACATTTAAGGTCTCCGACCTCGTGATCTTCCTCACAATGATCGTCCTGTTCATCGAGATCTTAAAATCGACCCTGACGTCAACGTCGTCGCTCGTCGATCACGGCCTGTCGATGTTGGTGTTGATGGCGGTTCTGATCGAGTTTCTCGTCGTCCAGCAGGCGGCGACCTCGGTATTCTTCTTCATCCTCGTGGCCTGCGTCGTCGACGTGATCGCTGGCTTCACCATCGGCATCCGTGTCGCCAAGCGCGACATCGGCTTTGGCGGCGCGACGGATTGATCAAATTGCGGCCATTAGGGTTGCCACTGCATTGACAGCGGGCGTCCAACGCGTCCCGGCGTTAACTCTTTTGCTACCCCGCAACCGCTAGGGTTCGGCGTGGGTTGAGTTATCTGCCGGGGAATCCCTTGTCCGAAGCCGCCAATCAAGAGTGGCCTGTTGCCGTCGGTCAGGTGCCGTCTCGGCTGCGGAGTGTTGGCGAGGGCCTATTGGCCGCCGACACCGGGGCGATCATGGCCGATATCGGCGAGGTCGCCTTCACCTATGATCCCGGCCGCGATCTCTTTTCATTCGATCGCCACGCCGTCGACCTGCTCGGCGTCCAAAATATTGCCGACATCTTGACCGGCCCCGCATTCATGATGCGGATCGGACCGGAATGCCGCGAAGCGCGTCGCAACGCGATCACTGCACCAGCCGATTCCATGTCACCCGACGCCTACACCGTCACATACCGCTTCCAGGCCACGCCGTCGCGGACCCCAAGTCCCGTCTACATCGAAGAACAGGCCGTCTGGTCGGTGTTACCCGACGGTCGACCGATCGCCCGCGGCGTTCTGCGCGTCGTAACCGAGCGCCACCTCGCCGAGCAGCGATTGCTGATCCGCGCCGAAAACGATGCGCTGACCGGTGTCTTGAACCGCGCAACACTGCAAGACCGGCTCGCCCAATCGATCGAGCAGGCCCGCCACGCCCGTCGCCCGTGCGCGCTGCTGATCGCCGGCGTTTCTGGCCTCGGCACGATGAACGACACCTTCGGCCTAGAAATTGGCGATGAAGTTCTTGTCTGCGTCGCGCGCGCACTGAAACGCCATATCCGGAACGTCGACCATATCGGCCGCTACGGATCAAACAAGTTTGCCATCGTTCTCAACGATTGCGGCCCCGGCACAATGCGCATCGTCGCTGACCGCTTGATGGACGCCGTTGGCCGTCTGACGATCGAGACGTCAATTGCAAAACTGACAGCCTCAATCCGCGTTGGTGGCGTTAGCCTGCCCGAATACGCAACGACGTCGGAAGCCGCGATGATCGCAGCCTCCAAAGCGCTCGACAGGGCCCGCCATAAACGGCTCGATTCGTTTGTCGCCTACGAACCGCGCCCCGAAGAAGAAAATCTCCGTCGCCGCAACGCGCTGCTTGCCGACGCGTTGATGAGCGCGCTTGACGAAAACCGCATGTCGCTCGAACTTCAGCCGATGGTCGCCGCCCGCACTGGCGAACCCGACCACTACGAGTGCCTACTGCGCATGACGCGCCCCGACGGGACGATGATCACCGCTGGCGATTTCATGGCGGTTGCCGAGCAGCTCGGCATCGTGCGGCTACTTGATCTGCGCGCCCAGCAGCTCGCGATTGATTTGTTAAAGCGCTATCCTGGTGCGCAACTATCGCTGAACGTGTCGGGATTAACGGCAGCCGACAACGAGTGGCTCGTGTCGCTGCACCGTCAAACGCAGGGCAAGCGCCACATCCTCGAGCGGCTGACCGTTGAGATCACCGAAACGGCTGCGATCCACGACCTGCAGCAATCGATCTCGTTCGTCGAGACGATCAAGGAATTGGGCTGCAAAGTCGCCATTGACGACTTTGGCGTCGGCTACACCAACTTCCGCAACCTCAAGGCGCTACAGGCCGACCTCGTTAAAATCGATGGCGCTTTCATCAAGAACGTTTGCCGCGACTCTGGTGACCAGGCCTTCGTTCGCGCCATGGTCGAACTCGCCCGCGCCTTCCAAATGCAAACGGTTGCCGAATTCGTAGGCGACGCCGAGACAGCCGCCTACCTGCGTGATGCGGGGATTGATTACTTACAAGGCTACCATTTCGGTGCGCCCGCCGCGCCCGAGTTGATGCTCGGCAAACCCGCCAACTGACGCTGCCGTTTCACCGGCGCTCGGTCAACCGTGGGTGCCTTGCCTTACGCCGCAAGAGCGATCGGGCGACTGCAAAGCGCGCTCGCAATCATGTCCACCGCGCGCGACCAATCGCTCGGCGAGATGCCGTCGGCCTCAAGTCCAAACGCGATCAGCGCTTCTGGCGCCGTTCCACCGTCACGGAAAACCCGCGCGCACGATTGACGGCTGTAGCCCAGCGCCTGTTGCCATTGAACGGGATTGTAGGGATTGGAAGCCATGAGAAACATCCTCCGTCGACGAATTGTGGATCTAGGAAACAAACACCACGACCAACTGACGCAAACAGATAAGCGCCTACCGCGGCAAACTAACCAGTGACGCAACTAACAAGTGACGCAACTAACCCGCGACACAACGAACCAACTCAAATCGACAAAACTGGACGCTGACGGCCCAGAAATTGGGGGCAGGCACCCATCAGAGCGTTTGCGTCGCACTACGCAGAACCTTGCAATGCGCGACGATCGGGAGGCTGACCTCCGCTCTAACGATGCCTGCCTTCTCGTTGCGGGGTTGGTGCCTTGCAAAAGTAATAACGCAAAGTCGACCCCGAAATTCCGCTTAGGTCTTTGCGCGCCGAACAGCTGGCGCCACATCCGACGGGGGCACGCGCTTTGCGATTTCGCTCAGCAGCCCGCTCGTCACGTCACTCAGTCTCACCCACGCATCACCTTGACGATCCACGCCACACCTCAAAAAACAAACCACCAGATAACCCCAGATAACCCCAGATAACTCACGGCTTCACCGACGCTGGAACGACGCTTCAGCCAACACGATCCAACTTGAACACCAGCGAGGTTGCGGCCGACTCTGTAACTCTACGCACACGCTTGACGCGCACTAACGCCAGAGCCAGCCGCAAACTTTTGCCACCTGTCAAAGGTGGCGGTCGTGATGAGAACGCAAACGACACGCCACATTCAAAGCCCAACACGCGGGCCACGCCACACCGCAACGGACACACTGCAACCAGGGAAAGCCACGCGAACGCGAAACAAACAAATCACCGTCAACAAACACAGCTGCAACGAACGCGACTGGCCCGAACGCGACCCAACACAACTGAAACAACGCAACCTAACCAACGCGACAACTCAGATTTGGTGACGCGAACCGAACCGACCAAACCGTGGAGCGCTTAACTCGTCCGCGCCGCCGACAAACGAGAATTAACCGTGACTTCAGGGCAACTCCAAGGCGCGAATTCGTCGCCCAGGTGGTGTTATCCTTGACGGCGGCTGAACCGAGCCAACTCGACGGCTCTGCGCCCGCGATCTCAAAAACATAAGACGTTGAAAAAATTTGATAATAACGATCAGCTGTCGGGGAGGATAATTATCCACAGGCGCGTGGAGCAAAACACCTGTTCCAAATATGTTCTAGTCTTGATCCATATTGTTCAAGCGCGACACGCACCCGTGGCCAAACCGCACTCAGCATCCAAGCCCGAGCCCGAAAGGGCGCCATAAACCCGACCAAGCTGAGGCCGTCGATCAGCTCCGCGCTTCGAACGCCGATTTCAGCGCCAGCGCAAAAAGCGCAAAAGACGCGACAACATTCCAGCCCGCAAACGACAGACCCGCCATTCGCCATGGCGCCTCGTCGCAGCGAATGACGCGGGTGTTGCCAAGCGAGCCGAGCAGGCCGCCCTCGCCGCCGCTACCGATCGTCTGTATCGTTCCGCATTCCTGCGGCCCGGGCCAATACTTCCATTCCGCGCCCGCGTGGTAGACGCCGAGGCCCGCATTACCAAGGTAGGCCAGCGCGATGATGAACATCAGCGCCGCAGCCATCCCCGGCCGCCGCGTCGCCATTGCCACCAGCGCCACAGACGCCAGCGGCACGCCCGCGTAATAGGCATAGCGCTGCTGCAGGCACAGCGGGCACGGGACATAGCCACCGATATGCTCAAACGCGAGCGCCACTGCGATCACACCAAGTCCGACCAACATGACGGCGGCACCAAGGGTGTACGCCGTGCGTGAAGGAGCGGTCGAACGCAGAACTGCTGACGACATTAAACCAAACCTCAACGTTGAGCGGCATTTGCCGCGATGACCCGCTTGTCAACACACGCCGTTTGTCATTGCTGCTGGCGCTTTAGGTTGAGCCGTTCCGCAACCGCTTTGGATACAAATAAACTTGGATCGCCGCCCATGCCAGCGACCGCGCGCACGAGGTTGGCCGCGATGTGGCGAACTTTGGGGCTAGCTGCGACAAAAACCGTCTCGATATCGGGCGCCATTTCGCCGTTCATGCCCGCCATCTGCATCTCATAGTCAAAGTCGGTGCCATCCCGAAGCCCACGGAAGATGACGCCCGCGCCAGCCGACCGCGCCGCCGCCATCGCAAGGCCTGAAAACTCAACGATATCGATATCGGTCCCTGTTGCCGCAGCGATCGGGGCAATCTCCACCGACAGCATTTCGATCCGTTCCGCGGCCGTAAACATCGGTGCCTTGCCCGGATTAACACCGATCCCGATGACGAGCCGGTCACATAACTTGGCCGCACGCGCAATCACATCGGTATGCCCCAATGTAACCGGGTCAAAAGAGCCGGAATAAAAACCGGTACGCAGCTTCGGTGTGACGGGCATGGGGCTCTCTTCGGGTCGCGACGTGATGGGTCCGTGCAGTCTGGCACGTGTGAATGTTGCCGATCATCATCGTGCCAACGATCGACGCGCGCAATCGCCGACCATGGCGCTCACCGCCGGGTTGCTGCAACGAACCGGACGACGACAGCCCGCATCAACTCAACAGCGGGACCGACCAGCCGCACTTTGATCCAAGCCCGGGCCCGTCGGATCGTCTCGTGTCGCCAAATACGGCCAACAGCGGCGCGAAGCTTGCCGACACCAGCACGTGCCAACTGCCAAGCGCGGCTTGACTTCACGAGTTCGAACGCATGCGTCTTCCACGGCATAAACCAGTCGTAGGCGCGCTTAAACCAGCCAATCGTCATCAATTGCGGCTGCGTCAGCATAAACACGCGGGCAACAAACGCCGTGCCGACAATCTTTGCCATAGCGATCAAGCCGACAGCCGCGATCGGACGACCAGATGCCAACAAATAGAGCGCAAACAACTTCAGCGGAAACAATACGATCGCTGGCGTCGCAAACAACGCCAACGCGCCATAGGGCGGCAGTGTCGCGACCCACGCTTCGATCCTGGCGACCCAACGGTACCGGCTGAGCGCGGCCAAGAAATCGGCGAGCGGACGCCAGCCCCACTCGTAGAACGCGACGAGCGGAACAGCGACCAGCTCCAGCATGGTCACCGCGGCCCGCTTCATAGCGCCCGCGATCGCGAGGCTCGAGGCTAAGAATTGGCGACCGACACCGATGGCTTCGTCTCGCATCGGTTGACGCCTTTCTGGCCAATCACCAAGCAACAGCGGTCACCTCGCTACACCCATCGCCACGCTACACCGGTCACCACGCCACAACGTTCCGCTACCTCCGGGCAAGCCGTCTTAGGCCGCGCCGATTTCCTAACCAGGTCCGATGTCCCCTGCGCCGGTATCACCCGCTCCGGTATCGCCAGGTCCCTTGTCGCCATCGCCGTTGGCATCTTCGCCGCCCACATCCGAGATGCGCTCGACGCTGACGACCTTTTCGGCGCTGTCCGTCTTGAAGATCCGCACGCCTTGCGTATTCCGGCCAGCGATCCGGATGTCGTCAACCGGGCAACGGATCAGCTGTCCAGCATCCGTGACCAGCATGATCTGATCGCTCTCCGCAACCGGGAACGACGCCATCAGCGGCCCATTACGATCGTTGACCACCATCGCGACGATACCTTTGCCGCCGCGCCCACTCGTCCGATATTCATAGGCCGACGACCGCTTGCCAAAGCCGCGTTCTGAAACCGTCAACACGTACTGTTCGGCCGCCGCCAATTCTGCAATTCGCTCAGGCGTAAGCTCGACGATTGGCAAGGCCTCATCGCCATCATCACTTGAGCCAGCTTCCACCGATCCAAGCTCAGGTGCCGTTCCATCCGCCGCGCCCGCCTCATCAAGAGCAGCCTCTGCGTTCAGCGCCCGGCGTTGCGAAATAGCGTGCTTCAAGTAAGCTGCCCGTTCGTCTGGCGAGGCCGCGAGGTGATTGAGAACCGCCATCGAGATCACGGTATCACCGTTCTCGAGACGGATAGCGCGCACGCCATCGCTATCGCGCCCCTTAAACAATCGAACTTCCTCGGCGATCTCGAACCGCACGCAGCGCCCCTGCGCCGTGGTGAACAGCAAATCATCCGTCGGCCGACCGAGCGCGACCTGCACGATCGCATCGCCGTCATCGAGCTTCATCGCGATCTTGCCGTTACGATTTATGCTTTCGAAGTCCGACAACGCGTTGCGGCGGACATTGCCCGATCGCGTTGCAAACAGCAGCTCGAGCCCGGCGAACTCGGCGGCGTCCTCGGGCAGCGCAAGGATCGATGTGATGCGCTCATCTGCCTGCAACGGTAGCAAGTTGACCAGCGCTTTGCCTTGGCTTTGGGGACCACCAGCTGGCAGCCGCCAGACCTTCATCCGGTAGCACATGCCCCGCGATGAGAAGAACAGCACCGGCGTGTGGGTCGAAGCCGAAAACAATTGCGTGACGAAATCTTCATCGCGCATGGCAACACCGCTGCGTCCTTTGCCGCCGCGTCGCTGGGCCCGGTATGTTGAGAGCGGGACCCGCTTGATATAGCCGCGATGCGAAACAGTGACGACGCACTCTTCGCGTTGGATGAGGTCTTCGTCCTCAAGGTCGCCCTCGATGTCGAGGATTTCCGTCCGCCGCGGGACCGAGAACTCGGCCTTGATCGCGGTCAGCTCGCCCTTGATGATGTCGACGATGCGAACGCGCGATGACAGGATATCGAGGTAGTCTTTAATCTCGACCGCGATCTTGTTGAGCTCTTCGGAGATTTCCTGACGCCCAAGCTTCGTCAGACGCGAAATCCGCAATTCTAAGATCGCCTTCGCCTGCTCGTCGGAAAGTCGATACGTACCGTCTGCATTAAGCTTGTGGCGCGGATCGGCAATCAGTTCGATCAACGGCGACATATCTCGCGCTGGCCAGTCCCGGGCCATCAGTCGATCTTTGGCTTCCGGCGTCCCATCGGACGACCGGATCACCGTGATCACCTCGTCGATGTTGGCGACCGCGATGGCAAGCCCAACGAGGACGTGGGCGCGGGCCCGGCACTTCGACAGCAGATGCTTGATGCGCCGGGTGACGACCTCTTCGCGGAAGGCGTTGAACGCCTGCAAGAAATCTTTGAGGTTAAGTTGCTCGGGACGCCCCCCCGTGAGCGCAACCATATTGGCGCCAAACGTCTGCTGCAGGTCGGTAAACCGCCACAGTTGATTGATGACGACGTCAGGCACCGCATCACGCTTGAGCTCAATGACGACGCGCATACCCTCGCGATTGGTCTCGTCCCAAATGTTTGAGATACCTTCGAGCTTCTTTTCGCGGACGAGTTCGCCGATCTTCTCGATCGTATTCTTCTTGTTCACTTGGTAGGGAATAGCCGTGATGATGATCGCGGTGCGATCTTTGCGCAATTCCTCCACTTCAACGCGCGCCCGCATAACAATCGAGCCGCGCCCCTTGTGATAGGCGTTGAGAATGCCACCACGCCCAAGGATCGTCGCCCCGGTCGGGAAGTCTGGCCCGGGGATGATTTGCGTCAGCTCATCGATGCTGATTTCGGGGTTGTCATAAAGCGCCAAACAGCCATCGATCACTTCGCCCAAATTGTGCGGCGGAATGTTCGTCGCCATGCCGACCGCGATGCCGCCCGCGCCATTGACCAACAGGTTTGGAAACTTCGCTGGCATGACGGTGGGTTCGCGCAGCGACCCGTCGTAGTTTTCCTTAAAATCGACCGTGTCGTTATCGAGGTCGTCGAGCAGGAACTGCGCTGCTTTCGACAAGCGGCTCTCGGTGTAGCGTTCAGCTGCGGGCGGGTCGCCATCGACGGAGCCAAAGTTGCCCTGACCGTCGACAAGCGGCAGGCTCATAGAGAAGTCTTGCGCCATGCGCACCAGCGCATCGTAAATCGCAAGATTGCCGTGCGGGTGGTATTTGCCCATCGCCTCGCCAACGACGCGGGCACACTTCATGTACTTCTTGTTGTAGTCGAGCCCGAGCTCCTGCATCGAAAACAAAATGCGCCGGTGGACGGGCTTCAACCCATCCCGCACGTCAGGTAGCGCCCGGCTGACGATGACGCTCATCGCATATTCGAGGTAGCTGCGGCTCATCTCGTCAGAGATCAAGACTGGTCGAATGTCGCCAGGGGTCTTGCCGGGGTCGTTAGGACCGCCGGGCGTCTTGCTGTCGTCATTGGCCAAAGGATACCGTTCCGGCTGGTGTTAAGCGCGCGAATATGCAGTTTTTTGTTGGGATTAGATACCCCGGTAGAACCGCTCCGGCAACGCACTATCCCCAACCTGAAACGCGGCCACAGTGTGAAAACCTCGATGATCACCGGTTCCACCTCACTGACGACGATTGTGGAAACCCTGGCGCACCGTGACCTGGCCATCTACCCGAGCCTGTTGCTGGCCGGGGTGGCTTTCACCATGGTGTCGCTGGC
>JBBQNE010000054.1:0-18548 GCA_038329675.1 Hyphomicrobiales bacterium
CGGGTGGGCGAGACGCAGCTTGCCGTTCTCGCAAGGCTTGTGCTTGGCAAAACGGTCGTAGGCGGCGAGCGCGTAGCCGCCGTTGGTGACGAACCCAACGACCTTATCGAACGTGGCGCGCGTCAGCCCGGCGTAGGGTGAGGCTGATCGCACTTCGTTAAACAGCTCGGTCGGCTGGAAGGGCGCTTGGCAGGCCATCCCGAGGACATGTTGGGCAAGTACATCAATCGATCCGGTTCGCGACATGATCGCATCGTGCTCGCCTGCCGCCGACGCATCGAGCGCAGCCCGACATTCGAGCACTTCGAAGCGGTTGGAGGGCACCAGCAGCGCCTTAGACGGCTCCTCAAGCCGATGGTTTGCCCGCCCGATTCGTTGCGTCAGACGGCTCGCGCCCTTGGGAGCACCAACGTGGATCACCAGATCAATGTCGCCCCAGTCGATGCCGAGATCAAGCGTTGAGGTCGCAACGACTGCCTTGAGTTGGCCAGCCGCCATCGCAGCTTCGACCCGGGTCCGCTGGCGCACATCAAGCGAGCCGTGGTGCAGGCCAATCGGCAGATTGTCGTCGTTGACCCGCCACAATTCCTGGAACAGCAGTTCAGCCTGCATCCGCGTATTAACAAAAACAAGCGACAGCCGATGGCTGCGGATCGCGTCGTAGATGCGGTGGATCGCGTAGCGGGCGGTATGTCCAGCCCACGGCAACTCACCGCTCTCGACCTCGACGATTTCGATATTGGGTTTGGCCCCACCTGCGGTAACCGCCACGTCGGCCAGCAGCGTCGTCGTCTCTGGCTCAGTTTGCGGCGCGAGATAGGCGCGCAATTCTGATGGCCGCGCGACGGTCGCCGATAGCCCGATGCACAGCAGGTCTTTCGACAGTCGCCGCAATCGCGCGATATCGAGCGCCAACAGGTCTCCGCGTTTTGACCCGCCTAGCGCATGCAATTCATCGAGGATCAGCGTGTCGGTATCGGCAAATAGGTACGGCGCGTCTTCGTGAGACAACAGGAGGGCGAGCTGTTCGGGCGTCGTGAGAAGAATATCGGGTGGGCGGGCGCGCTGGCGTGCGCGTTTGGCAGCCGACGTATCGCCGGTGCGCGTTTCGCGGCGGATGGCGAGGCCCATTTCGGTGATCGGCGCTTCGAGATTGCGGGCAACGTCGATGGCGAGGGCTTTGAGCGGCGAAATGTAGATCGTGTGCAGGCCAGCCCCCGACCGGTTGCGCGACCGGGCGGATAAGGCGACAAGCGTTGGCAGGAAGCCCGCCAGCGTTTTACCAGCCCCGGTCGGCGCGATGAGCAGCGTGGAGCGGCGGCGGTTCGCCGCGTCGAGCAGCGCGAGCTGATGGGCCCTTGGCGACCATCCACGGCTCGCAAACCACGCCTGGAACCGTTCCGGAAGGAGTGCGAGGCGCGGGTCGGTTCGCGCAGCCGCGACCCGACGGGGCAGCGCTGGTTCAACGGGAAGGTCTACGGCGAGGTGGTGTGCGGCGGGGGCTGTCACGGCTGGAGCTGTTGAATTTCGTTTTCGTGGCACCGCTGATCGTGTCATGCGCCCACCCTCTCCCGATCCCGGCGCTTGAAGAGCGACAGCGGCAGATATCTCATTGTTGCTTGAGGCGGGCCTCGCCTATGCAGGGGAATATCAGCGAACCCCGCATTCGCGTTTGCAGGCGGCCAGCCAGTCGCGCTTGTAAGGGTTCCGGGTCGGACGCATCGCGCGCAATCGGATTGGGCAAAGCGACAGCTAAAAGCGCCGCCTCGCGGTCGGTCAGCCGACTGGCCGGCTTGTTGAAATACGCACGCGCCGCCGCCTCCGCGCCAAAGATGCCCGGCCCCCATTCGGCGCTGTTGAGGTAGACTTCGAGAATACGCGATTTCGGCCACAGTTGCTCGATCATGACGGTGAGGGGGACTTCGAGCCCCTTGCGGATGTAGCTGCGATCAGGCCACAAAAACAGGTTCTTGGCCAATTGTTGCGTGATCGTGCTGGCGCCGCGACCGAAGCCCTCGCCACGGTTGATGGCCGAACGGATTTCACCGAAGTCGAAGCCCTTGTGGCGACAGAACTGGCCGTCCTCCGAGACGAGCACGGCGCGGCGCAACGACGGCGAGATCCCAGCAAGCGGCACCCATGTCCGGTCAATCGACTGTCCACCGAGCCAGCGGATCGACATCAGCGCAGAACCGGGCGGATCGGACGTCCGGTAATGCCCGATGAGCGCCAGCATAACGAGCAGCCAGACTGCAACCGAAATCGCGCCAATTTTGGCAACGGTGAAGGCGGCCCGCCAGGCGCGCCACAACCATGCGAGCGATGTCGGGGCGGGTTGAGCAATGGTGGAGCTAGCTTCACGGACGGGGCCAGGAATGGGGCCAGAGACGGAGCCAGAGTTGGAGCCAGAGATGGGGCCAGGATTTGCGAGGGTCCAAACTGTGTCGGTGCGAGCGGGTTCGAGGGGACGACGCAACAGGGCGACGGCGTCGGACGCGACGGCGTCGGACGCGGCGACGTCGGCCAACGGCCGTGACGGGACCGTAGGCTCGGCCAACTCGCTCAACGCGACAGACGGCTGGTCGCGATCGGGCAAAGCGCGCGCGATGGGCACTGACACCGCATCGAACCGTGGCGCGGGCACAGATAGCGCAGACGGGGGTTCCGTTGCCGCCCGCAACGACAGGTCGGGTTGCGGTACGGCTTGCGGTACGGCTTGCGGCACAGGTTGGGGCGAACGAGGTGGGGCGGCTTGCACAGCGGGCACCACATTTTCGCTCCGTAGCAGCGGGGCCTCAACGAAAGCCATCTGCGGCGGCAGTGTCGCAGCCACCGATGGCGCAAGATAGCTCGCCGGTCGTGGCACCCGTCGTGGCGCCGGCGCTTGGCCAAGCCACTCCGGCAACTGTGCCGCGCTCGACGGCGACCGCGACAGCGCTGCAATCGGTGCGGCCGATGGGGGTGCCAAATCCGCAGGCGCCGATCCGATTGTAGGAAGCAACCGCGGCAGCATTGGAAATGGCAGCGGTGGTCGCTGGTAAAGAGGTTGAACGAATGCGGCCAACGTCGATTGAGCATCGTTTGCTAGGTTTGCGCCTGAACTTGGCGAAACGGGCTCTCCGTTGTTGGGCCCTCCGCTCCTCGGCCCTTCGGTTTTAGGATTATCGATCGTCGGCGCCGACTCCGCCGGCCTCGACTCCATTGGTATTGGCACGGCGGTAACGGGACCGTCCGTCTTGGGCCTGGCTGCTATGGGCTGAGCCTTCGACGTGTCCTCCCGATCCATCCGAACGCAACCCCGCCGACGCCCACACCGCCACGACTTCAGCCGTCCACCTACTGTCGGCACCCTACCGTCGCTTGCCCGATATACGCGGCCGTGGAGATTTATGCGAATTTGCGCAACACCGCGACCGCGGCGCGACGGTCGAGGGGTTTGTGCAACAGGGTCGCTTCTGGTTAAACGCCGTCGTTCGATCGAAGTGCCTAGCTAAACCCGCGCCAGATGACACGCCACCAGAACCCTTTGGACCGTGATGCCGAACGCCTCAACTCCGGCCGACCCGACAATGAGCGCGTGCGATGCTGTCAATTTCACGGCGCGGCTCGATGCCGCCGCCGCGTTGACCGAGCACCGACTTGGGGAACACTTATCGCTGGCAGGGCCGACCTATCGCGGCACCGTCGGGCTGGCCCCGGACCGTTTGGTCGCGGCCATGCGCCATGCCGTGCTGGGCGGGGGCAAGCGGTTTCGCCCGTTCCTTGTGATTGAAAGCGCAGCGTTGTTTGGGATCGAGGCGGAGGCTGCTGTCGACGTCGCCGCCGCAATCGAACTCGTGCACTGTTATTCGCTGGTCCATGATGACCTACCGGCGATGGACGACGATGATATTCGACGGGGTCAGCCGACGGTGCATCGCGCCTATGATGAATGGACGGCGATCCTGGCGGGTGACGGGCTGTTGACGCTGGCGTTCGATATTCTGGCCCGACCAGAAACACATCCCGACCCGCAAGTTCGGGCCGAGTTGGTGCTTGAGCTGGCGCGCGCTTCGGGGGCCGGCGGCATGGTCGGCGGTCAGGCCATTGACCTCGAAGCCGACAAGCGCGGCGAACCGCAATCGCCGTCGCTGGCTCACATCCGACGGTTGCAGGCCATGAAAACCGGTGCGCTGATCGGGTTTGCTGCGCGTGCCGGGGCAATTCTGGCTCGGGCGACCGGGAACGAACGGTCGGCTCTGCTCGCCTATGGCGATCACGTCGGTTTTGCCTTCCAGATCGCGGATGATCTGCTCGACGCGCAAGGCGACGCGGCAACCGTTGGCAAAGCAGTGGGCAAAGATGCGGCCGCTGGCAAAGCAACGACCGTATCGCTGATGGGCTTAGAGGCGGCGCGGGCGAAGCTGACGGAGGTTGAGGCAGCGGCCATTGACGCACTGGCACCGTTTGGTGACCGAGCTGACGTGCTCCGCGAGGCAGCTCGCTTTGTGTCGCGACGGCGCAACTGAGCAGGCGTTTTGGGTCATCGCCCGCCGTCCAATCGGTCAGTCGGTTGTTTCGGTTGCCGTCCACTCTGCAGCGACCTCGGGGTCGACTTCAGTTGGATGATGGTGCGCGCGGGCGGTGGCGACGGCCTGATGTGGGGCAAGTCGCGCAAGGGCCCAAACGGCGGCCGCGCGAACCAGCGGGCTCTGATCGGCCAACAACAGCGCGATGGCGGGTATTAAGGTACTGTCGCTGGAATTTCCAGCTGCGATCAACGCGTTGCGGACGACGCGGTCGCGACCAGTTCGCTTGACGGGCGTGCCGGAATAGAGCGCGCGGAACGCCGCATCATCGAGGCTGAGCAACATGGCTAGGGGCGGATCGTCCGTTCCCGTTCCCGTGCGCGCGGCAAAGCGAACCTCGCGGCTAGCGTCGGCAAACTTGTTCCACGGGCACACGGCGAGGCAGTCATCGCAGCCAAACACGCGGTTGCCGATGGCGGCGCGCATCGACCGGGGGATATGCCCGTGGTGCTCGATCGTGAGGTAGGCAATGCAGCGGCGCGCGTCGAGCTGATAGGGCGCGGGAAAGGCGTTGGTCGGGCACACGTCAAGACAGCGCTGACAGGAGCCGCAGTGGTCGGCTTCTGGCGTGTCGGGCGCAAGATAGGCTGCCGTCAGGATCGCGCCAAGAAACAGCCAGGAGCCATGTTCGCGCGACACAAGGTTCGTGTGTTTGCCGGGCCATCCAAGACCGGCAGCAGCCGCCAGCGGCTTTTCCATCAGCGGCGCCGTATCAACGAATACCTTGACGTCGGCGCCCGATAGAACTGCAAACCGCCCCGCGATCGATTTCAGCCGTGACTTGATAACGTCGTGATAATCGCGACCTTTGGCATAGACCGATATCGCCGCTCGCGATGGTTCTGCCAGGATCGCAAGCGGGTCTGACGCTGGCGCATACGATAGTCCAACCATCACAACCGAGCGCGCGTCGGGCCAAAGCACGCTGGGGTCGGCGCGCCGGTCGGCGGTGTCGCGGAGCCACGCCATGTCGCCGTGACGTCCATCAGCCAAGAACGCCATCAGCCGCGCGCGGGTCTCTTCGCCCAGCGCATCGGGCGACGTGACACCAAACGCGTCAAAGCCAGCCTCACTGGCCCAGGTCGCAAGGGTCTGCTTCAAATCGGCGGGCGATTGCACCATTAAAAATCAAGGTTGGCGTAGTGGGCCGCCGATGGAAAGCCCGGCAACTTATCGGCCAGAACCGCGCGCATCGATGGCCGCGACTTCACCCGCATGTACCAAGTCTTGGCGTGGGGATGCTCATCCCAGGCGATTTCGTCGAGATAGTCGGCAACCGACAGATGCGACGCGCCAGCGATATCAGCGTAGCTAAACGCGTCACCCGACAGCCACCGCCGTTGACTGGCAAGAAAGCTGATATAGCGCAGATGGTAGCGCAGGTTGGTGCGGATGGTGCGCATTATGTCGACGTCGGGCGCGTGATTGCCGCCGCCAGCGTGGAGCCGTGAATAGACTTTTTCGGCCAACAATTCGCGGGTGACCTCGCGGTCGAGTTTGCGATGGAACCAATCGACAAGGCGGCGAACCTCGGCCCGGTCTTCGATTCCCCCGGGATAGAGTGCGACCGGCGCGCGAAGGGCCGCCGCCGGCATCGGCAGATCGGCAGCTGGATCGGTACCAAAACCACGCCTGTCGACGACCGCCTCGCCGAGGTATTCGGCAATCGACAGCGCGCCGCACAGCGTCAAGTTGTCGGGACCCTGAAGCACGGGCAATTCACCGGCGGGGTTTAGCGCCAGAAATTCCGGCCGACCCTCGAACGCCCGCTCCTCGACGAGGGCAGCCTCAAGGCCGAGTTCAGCGAGCGCAACCCGGATCGAGCGGGAAAACGGGCACAGGCGATAATGGACCAGCGTCAGCATGGCCGCCGTTTAGCATGGAACAAGCGTCTAGAAAGCGGCGCGGCACGGTCGCGACGACTGATGCTGTGTCGTGAGAGCCGGCGTTTGCATCGCGGCGAGACGTTAGTGTTCGGCCCGTGATGCAGCCGGATCAAAACCGTAAAGCCAATCGTAAGCCGCGATGAGGCGCGCCCCCGGCGTTGCCCGCAACACCAGATCGCGCGCGAAGCCGACCGCGCCGGACAGGTGATAGATTTGGCCGTTACGGCGGGCAGTCGCAACGACGCGTGAAACGCGATCACAACGCGCGCCCTCAAAGGCGGCAAACGCGTCACGGACGCTGAGCATCGGATCGGATGCCATTGCCGCCAACGCCAACGCATCTTCGAGCGCCATGACCGCGCCTTGGGCCAAAAACGGCAGCATGGGATGAGCGGCATCGCCTACGAGAACAATCCGGCCTCGGCTCCAGTGGCGGTAGTGTAACCCCGTCTGCGAAAGTTCATAGAGGCTCCAGGCGCCCCACGATGAGGCCGACGCAATCAGGGCCCGGATCGGGGCGGCCAGACCCGCTGTCGCAGCAATCACCGTGTCAGGCGCGGTCGCCGTCGCCCAGCCGTCAAGCGCCGCATCTGCCGTGACGACGACAACGACTGCAATCTCGCTTCCGCCGCGGACCGGATAATGGACCACGTGCGCACCGCGTGCGAGCCACAGCCCAGTGGTCGTCGCAGCTGACAGATCGGGCGGAGCGCGATCAGCCGGGATAACGGCGCGGTAGGCGTGGCGGTTGGCAAAAACAGCCCGTGCTCCCGGTTGCAGCGTGCGGCGGATAGTTGACCACAAGCCGTCAGCACCGACGACAGCGTAGCCTTCGATCGCGCGCCCATTGGCACAGTGGACGAAAACAGATGTCGCGTCTTCGGTGACGTGATTGCCTTCAAACCCGGTGGTGAAGGTCACGTTGGCGAGGGAACGGGCGCGACCAAGCAGCGCCGCATGGAGGTCGGCGCGATGCAGCGTCCAGTAGGGCGCACCGTGTCGCGTCTCGATGTCGTGGCCCAGCGGCAGCGTGGCGAGGTGAGCGCCTGATACGCCATTGCGGACCGCGATGCCGACCGGGCAACCAACGAGCGGCGCAAGCTGATCGGCGACCCCCAACGCGCGGAGTGCCTTGACGCCATTCGGACCGATTTGAATGCCAGCTCCCGCCTCAGCAAACGCGGCGCGGCGTTCTAGAATGCGGCATGCGATACCAGCACTCGCGAGCGCCACTGCCGTCGCGAGCCCGGCAATGCCGCCGCCGACAACGAGGACGGGATGGGCAGCCGATGCTGCGCTTTGGAGCGGTCGGCCGGAGGCGACCTCAATTGCGTTCTGCTCCCATCGCGATCCGAGCCGTGGAGCAAGTGGCGGTCTCAAGTGGTCAGGCCGCTTCGGACGTGACGAGACAGCCCGGCGGATCGGTCTCGTCAGCCATCAAGCGCGGGTCGTAGACAAACAACGTTGAACAATAGGCACAGAGCACCTGACTATCGCCGCCCATGTCGAGGAAGACATGAGGATGATCGACGGGCGGGCGTGCCCCCATGCACATCAGTTCCTTGACGCCAACGAAGACGCGTTCGGCGCCTTTGTCGTTGGCAAGATGGGATACGACGTGGACCATGGTTGTCTCCCCGCAATGATCAACGGTCCGACCATAGCCATGCCAAGCAGCGAATGATAGGCGCTCAAGGAGGCGACCTGCCCCCGCGCCGTCCCTAACGGCAGCCAATACTTGAGAGAGCGATCATCGTGCTGCCGCGATCCTACCCGAGCCGAACATTCGACAGCAACGGCGTACAGATCGCCTACATCGATCAGGGTCGCACTGACGCCGGTGGCATTGACACGGCTACGACGGCCAACCGCGCGATCGCCGCCTCACCTCGCCCGCCCGTGCTGTTGATCCACGGCTTCGCCTCCAACCTCCAGGTCAATTGGGTATCAACCGGCTGGGTCGATCTCGTGACAAAAGCTGGCTATCGCGCCATCGCGTTTGACCACCGTGGGCACGGACTTAGCGAAAAGTTGTACGACCCAGAACAATATAGTTCGCCGATAATGGCTGAGGATGCGCGTCGTCTGCTTGATCACCTGGGGATCGCGACCGCGCACCTACTTGGCTACTCAATGGGCGCCCGCGTTTCGGCGTTTTTGACGATCAACCACCCCTCCCGCGTGGCGAGCGCGACGTTCGGCGGCATCGGGATCAACCTCGTCCGCGGATTGGGGCAACGCAGCGACGGGATCGCCGAGGCGCTGGAAGCACCAAGCCTCGACGCTGTGACAAGCCGCGAAGGGCGCATGTTTCGCGCATTCGCCGAACAAACGAGAGGGGACCTGAGGGCACTGGCAGCGTGCATGCGATCGGGTCGCGCGCCCATCGGCGCCGAGGCTGTCGCGACGATAAAATGCCCGGTGCTGGTCGTCGCGGGGACGGACGATGACGTGGCGGGATCAGCCGCAGAGCTTGGCACTCTCATTGCGGGTGCGCGCGTGCTGGCGCCAGAGGGGCGGGACCATATGAAAACCGTCGGCGATCGCAGCTTTAAAATGGCGGCGGTCGAATTTTGGAACTCGGTTCCATAAGGGCGTTGCGTTTCGCCCTGCGGGCTCACAAACCACCCACCATCTCGTCATGATGGTCCCTAAGCGTTGGCTTGACCTCGTAGTGAGAGCCGGTAGCCTCGATGACAACTGCAAGCTGCCCATCCTCTTATCGGATGGCTTGAAGTAGACGCAATTGCCACCGAGACGTGATTGTGGCCGACGCAATATAAACGGACGCACGAGCCTTCAACCAACGCGCGATTTACAAACGCGCTTCCGACCAATGCACGACACCTGACCAACGCACGAATACACAGGCTGGCACTCAACTCGGCACTCGCGGTCACAACCTGGACGTCACGGATAATGATGCTGAGCAATCGGGAAGGCACTCCCGACCGTCTCGTCATTGACGCACAAACCAACACTTTATGAGACGTGACGCTTTACGAGACGCGAAGCGTTACAGGACACAACGCTTTACTGCGGAGCCGGAAGTCGTTGTCGCCCGTGGGGAAAGCGCCAATGTCCGCCGCAACTCCGTGAGATAAATTTACGAAATTGTTCGATTGCGTCAATATTCCGGCCAATCGGGATTGACAGATCCTTGTGTTGAATTGGTCTTGATTCGGCGTAATTTTCGTCGAAGTTCGGCCGCCGCCAGCCGGTATCCACAACGACCCGTTGGATTTCCTACCAAATCGCCACCGTGGTTCAGAAGCCGTTAAACTGCTGGCGGTATCATCCCGAGTATGTCGTACAGCGTTCGCGTAACTTGCCAGCGTCTTGCAGGCGCCCTTGCGGTGCTCGTTCTGCCCTCGTGCAGTTCGGGGCCGAATTTTGTGGCCCAGGACGAACCGTGGCGAAAACAAGAAGAATTGGCCTGCCTATCGTCAGGCATTGTCCAAGAGTCGCCCTTTGTGCAGGGCCGCTCCGCACTTGGTGGACCCAGCGTTTGCGGAGCCGAACGACCGTTCCAAGTGGCTGCTGCGAACGGGCGCGTGGCGATGAACCCGCCCGCAACGCTGCGGTGTCCCATGATCCCATCGGTCGACCGATGGATGGCAAACATCGTCGAACCCGCCGCACAACGGCATTTCGGGACGCCGATCCGCGAAATACGAGTGGCTGCGTCATATTCCTGTCGTCCGATGAACAACGTTGGCGGTGGGCGGCTCTCCGAACATGGATTTGCCAACGCACTCGACGTATCCGCGTTCGTGATGGCCGACGGTAATACCGTCACCATCAAGGGCGGTTGGAACGGTTCGCCCCAAGAACGCGCCTTCCTGCGGGAAGTACGGTCGAGATCATGCGAGGAATTTACGACCGTGCTCGGGCCGGGCGCTGACGCCTACCACGGCGATCATTTTCACTTAGACCTCGCTCGCCACGGCCGCGATGGAACTGGACGCGTATGCAAATGATTGGCGTTAGCGCGGGACTTGGGTAGGCTCGTCTACAAATCGCCGCACCCATGGTGACTACTCAAGATCGGGTGGGGCGGCTTCGGTTGAGGCAGCCATTGAGGCTGAAATTGGGGGGACCGTGATGCACCTGGCAGCAGGAGCATCAAAAGACGTCCAACTCAGAGCTTGGGGCTCCATATGCCTTTCAACGGCGACGTTCGACGGCTTCGGATTGGCCTAATTTGTAGTGCGGTGGCAGCAATTTGCAGCGGCTCGGCGCAACAAACTTCGGCTCACAGCGACACGACGGTGCAGTCCGCGACAGAACGCGTCATCGTAGGCGAAACCACGGTCGCCGCACGTGTTATGACGGCGCGCGCCAAACCAAAACAGCAGCCCGCACGCGACGGGGTGCGCGATCCGTTGACACGCTCTGGTCCGATGGAGTTCACGCACGTTCGAGCTGCAACGGGGCCAGGGTGTGAGCTCCAAAACGCAGTTGTTTTGACGGGGAGCGCCAAATCTGCGGCCCGTGATAAAGTTGCAGCCCAAGATCCAGCGCCAGGACGCGATCAAGTCGCGGCCGCCGCAGCCAAAGATACCGCGACCGTCAACGGCTCATCCCCCATTAAGCCACCATCGCCCAAATGTTTCGAATGGATCTCAGCTGACGGCACGATCGATCAAAGCTCACCGCTGCGCCTGAAACGTATTCTCGCCCGGCTCAAGGGGCGCAAGCTACCCGTCTTCATCAACAGCCCAGGCGGCGCGGTCGATGACGCGATCGAAATGGCGCGCATCATCCGCTCAAACGGCCTTGATGTCGTCGTTGCGCGCACTGAATTTGCCTCATGCAGCCCCCGCGAGCCCGGCTGCAACGAATTGAAATCGCGACAGATTAAACTGGGCACGCCAGCGGCCTTGGCCCGGTGCGCATCGTCGTGCCCGTTTGTGCTCGCTGGCGGCGTACGCCGCATGGTCGGGCCCGGTGCCTATGTCGGGCTCCATCGCGCCGCCACGTATCGCATCCTCATCCAAGTGGTGCGGACCTACCGGACCGTGCCAAATACGGACTGGGGCGATCCAACCCAGACGACGCGAAGAATTGTCGCCGAACGACCCATCGCGCGCAAAATCGAGCCAGTCGAGACGAAGCGCGAGACTTACGACAAGATCGAAGCGAACTTCGTGACCATGGGCGTAACACGTGGGATCATGGCACCAATGCTCGCCACCCCGAATACGGAGATGCGGTGGCTGACATCGGCGGAGATCACACAATTTAAGCTCGCAACCGATGCGCTGAACGGGCAGCAGTTGGCCCAGCGCGATCGACCTGTGGCTGTGGTTATTCCAAGCGTTGGACCACTTAAACCGGGCCTCACGACAACAACGGTGACACGAGCCAGCGATACCGAAACCCCATTACCAGCGGACCTTCGGAGCGGACCCGCAGTCTCCCCGACGTCGCCGCTCTCAACCTTCTCGCCGGTACCATCGCCTTAGTCAGACGTCACCAATGCCCGCGGCGGCGGTTCCACGCGTAGAGCAGATCGGCGAAACGGTCGTAGCTGAACCCGGCGATCTGTTTGATCACCGGCAGCGATAGACACCGCGCCATAAGGACCATGCCGGGTGTCCGCCTAGCGATTGCGATCACGCAATCAATGCCAACAAAAACAGCGCCGGTCGCATCGCGGCCATGCAGCCTGCGGCGGATATCCTCAATTGTGGCGCCGACGTTGGCTAGAACATCGGGCTCGAGATTGATGTCGCGGAATTCGATCGCACCTGAGCGGGCTGCCGCAACCAGCCGCCGCTTTTGCCAGTCGATCCCAGCATCGCACACCGGGCATTTGGTGTTGTACCAGACGGTTAGATGCGCCAGATCCGCTGTCATTCGGGCGCACCAAAACCGCCGCCGGTCGGTGTTTCGATAGTAATCGTGTCGCCCGGCGCAACATCGAAGGCGGCCGAACCACCAAGGTCTTCTCTTGCACCGTTCGCGCGGATGATCGTGTTGCGGCCGCATTGACCCACGTCGCCACCAGCAACGCCGAATGGAGCGACCCGGCGGCCACCAGATAGGATCGCGCCGCCCATCGGCTCAAGAAACCGGATCGAACGGACAACGCCATCGCCGCTTCGCCAGCGGCCGCGACCGCCACTGCCCCGCCGGATCGAAAACCGGTCGACGACAACGGGATAGCGAAGTTCGAGGATCTCCGGATCGGTCATGCGCGTGTTGGTCATATGGACGTGGACGCCCGCCGCGCCATCGAAGCCGGGGCCAGCTGGAGCACCCGAACAGATCGTCTCGTAATACTGGAGGCGGTCGTTGCCGAAGGTAAGGTTGTTCATTGTGCCCTGCGCTGAGCCGAGCGCTTGGAGCGCGCCAAACACCGCGTTTGTAACAATTTGGCTGGTTTCAGTATTGCCGGCAACGACGGCCGCTGGATAGCGCGGCGCGAGCATCGACCCCTCGGGCACAACGATGGTCAGCGGGCGGAGACAGCCAGCATTGAGTGGGATCGCTTCGCCGGTCAGCACGCGGAAGCAATAGAGGACAGCAGCGCGCGTCACAGCCTCTGGCGCGTTAGCGTTGCCAGATTGCTGCGGCGACGTGCCAGTGAAGTCGATCATCGCTGTCCGGTTTGAGCCATCGGTCGTGATACGCACAGCGATGACGGCACCACTATCGGTCTCGACACGGAATGCGCTTGTGCCCCATGTCGCAAATTGACGGGCAATCAAACGGCGGACGGCTGCCTCGCCTGCATCCAGAACATGGCCCATATAGGCGGTGACTTCGGGCATGCCATGGCTCGCAACGAGTGCGCGCAGCGCAACAGCACCGCGCGCGTTTGCCGCCACCTGCGCCTTGAGGTCGGCGATGTTTTGATCGGGCCGCCGGACGGGGTAGCGGGCACCGGTCAGCAGCGCGCGCGTCTCGGCTTCGAGGAAGCGATCACGCTCAACGAGGATCACGTCGTCGATCAGCACGCCCTCTTCGTCGATGTGGGTGGCGAGCGGCGACATGGAGCCGGGCGAAATGCCGCCGATATCTTCATGGTGACCGCGGCTCGCGAGCCAAAACAAGATCGACTGGCCCGCCACATCGAACACCGGCGTCACGACGGTGATATCGGGCAAATGCGTGCCGCCGTTATAGGGCGCGTTCAGCATGACGCTGTCGCCGGGCCGCAAGCTTATGGCGCGGGAGCGCACGACGGTGGCGACAGAGGCGTCCATGCTGCCAAGGTGGACGGGGACGTGGGGGGCGTTGGCAATAAGTTGGCCAGCTGCATCAAAGACCGCACACGAAAAGTCGAGCCGCTCCTTGATGTTGACCGACTGCGCGGTGCGCCTCAGCGCTTCGCCCATGTCCTCGGCGATCGCCATGAAACGATTGTTGTAGAGTTCAACACGTGCGGGATCGGGCTGGTCTAGCGCGGGCGCAACAGGCGGCGGTGCGGCCGACGCCGATAGGGCGACCGGATTGCGGGTCAATACGATGTTGTTGTGCCGCGTCAGCTTAAGCTGCCAGCCGGGGTCGATGACGACGGTCTGGTGTGGCTCGACGACGATCGCTGGACCGGCGATCTCGGCGCCGGGCGAGAGTGTGGCGCGATGGTAGATGGCAGCGCGATGCCACTGGCCACCGTGGAAGATGCGGGTTATTGCCGTTGGCGTTGGCGTCGTTGCGCTGGACATCGCCGACGGAGTTACGGGCGGCGGGGGTTCGATATCTTCGAAGACCTCGACTTCAAAACTCGCGACGTGGACCGACTTCCCGCGCGATAAAAAACCGAACTGCGCGAGATGTTCCCGCTCAAACCGCGCGATGAGGTCATCGAATGACACGTCGAGCGGCAAGGCTACGGCCGCTTCGCTGGTCTCATAACGCAGAAAAATGCGGGCCTCGCCTGGTGCACCGTCACCACCAGTGCCAGTGCCAGTGTCAGTGCCAGTGCCAGTGCCAGTGTCAGTGCCAGTGCCAGTGTGGGCGTCAAACTCGAGGTCAGCGCGCGAACCCATACCAGCGCCATGAGCTGCAAGCCCCTTGGCGAGTTCACGCTTAAGACTGGCGGCGAGATCGCGAACGCGCGACAGAGTTGGCGCATCAAACACGGCCTCAACGGAGCGCCGCTCGATCGCCCGTCGTCGGGCAAGACCGATGCCATAAGCTGAGAGCAACCCCGACAAGGGATGGATCAACACGGACGTCATACCGAGGGCTGTTGCGACCGCGCAGGCAGCTTGACCGCCAGCAGCACCAAAGCAGCACAGCGTATAGCCACTGACATCATGACCGCGAGCAACCGAAATTTTGCGTATCGCGTTCGCCATATTCTCAACGGCGATCGCAAAGAAGTCTTCCGCAAGCGCTTCGGGAGATTTACCGCCGCCGATCTGAGACGCCAACGACGCAAATGCTGCGCGCACCACATCCGTGTCGATCCGCTGAGTGCCGCTGTTACCAAACACGGCAGGAAAGTCCGCCGAATTGATGCGGCCGAGCATGACGTTGGCATCGGTGACGGTGAGCGGTCCGCCGCGCCGGTAGCACATCGGGCCGGGCACGGCGCCAGCACTCTCAGGGCCAACCCTCAAACGCGAGCCATCGAACGAGAGGAGCGACCCGCCGCCGGCAGCAACCGTGTGGATCGCTAGCATCGGCACTGCCACGCGGACGCCAGCAACTACGGTCTCGGTCGTGCGTTCAAGCGCGCCTGCGTAATGCGAGACGTCCGTCGACGTGCCGCCCATATCGAAGCCGATCACCCGGTCGAAGCCCGCCTCGCGCGCAACCTCGGCCATGGCAACAATACCGCCAGCTGGCCCCGACAGGATCGCGTCGCGGCCGTGGAAGGCGCTCGCTTCGGCAAGCCCACCCGACGACATCATGAACTGCAGGCGCAGCGATGGCGATTGGCTCCCAACAGTCAAGTTTGCGACATGCCGGATGTCAGCATGTGGCTGATCTGCGTCCGATAGGCCAGCTGACACATGATCGACATAGCGGCGCAGAACCGGCGACAGATACGCATCGGCAACGGTGGTGTCAGCCCGAGGCACGAAGCGAACAAGGCCCGAGACGGCATGGCTGACGGTCACTTGGGTAAAGCCCGCCGCATACGCGATCTCGGCAGCGCGCTGTTCATGACGCGGGTGGGCGTAACCATGGAGGAAGGCGATCGCGGCGCAACGTAGCCCCCGGTCGAAGGCAGCTGCGAGATCGTGGGCGAGGGCCTGATCATCAAGCGCGATCTCAACCGTGCCATCAGCGCGCAGGCGTTCGCGAGCCTCGATGACATGGGCGTACAGCATCTGAGGTTTTACGACGCGCAGAGCAAAGATATCGGGGCGCGCCTGCGTGCCGATTTCAAGTGCGTCGGCGAAACCTGCCGTTACGACGAGCACGGTCGGGTCACCTTTGCGTTCGAGCAGCGCGTTAGTTGCGACCGTCGTTCCGATCCGAATGCTGGCGATGTCTGCGCTTGGAAGCGGCGCGCCCGGCGCAACACCCATGAGCTCGCGAATGCCAACAATGGCTGGATCATCACCCGACGGCGAACGCGACAGCCGCTTCAGCGCGTCCAGGGTGCCGTCGGGCTTACGCGCAACAATGTCGGTAAACGTCCCGCCGCGATCAACGAAGAAGTGCCACTGCGCGGCGCTAGGCCTTGGAGTGGTCGCACGAAGCGTCACAGGCTCACCTGACGCCGTGCCTCAAAAGCGTTTGAGAAGCCGATCCAGGTATTCAAGTTCGCCAGCAGGCCGGGTCGCCTCGCCACTTCGTCGGCGCAATTCTTCGAGAATTTCGCGCGCACGCTGCATTTCGAATTCTTTGGGCACCTTAACCGACGTACCAGCATCAGGACCCTGTGCGCGCTGCGGTCGGCCGAGGGGATCGCGCGGTGTTTCGCCGTTTTCGCCGGTGCGCGAACGTCCATTGCGCGCCATCTCCTGCTGCATTTGCTGTGCGCCTTGCCGCATCTTTTCGAGCGCCTCGGCCTGTTGGTCCGTCGCATCGTCGAGCGCACCCTGTTCAAGAGAACGCTCTGCGTTTTCCATCGCCTCAGCCGCAGCATCCATCTCTTTGTTGCCGGACGAACCGCGATTTTGCAGATCGCGCTTCAAGCGCTCCATCCGCTCAGCGAGCTTTTTTTGGCGATCGCGCAAGCCGGCATCGCCCTGCTGGGAACCCGCTTCGCCAGCTTCCGCCGATTCACCGTTTTCACCAGCGCCGTCCTGCCCTTGCTTGCCCTTCTGACCCTTGCCGCGTTCACCCTTTTCGCCGCGCCCGCGTTCGCCCTGCTGCTGGCCCTGGCCGCGCTCGCCGCGCTGCCCCTGTTGGCCAGCTTGGCCCTGTTTGCGCTGTTGCTGACCATTGCGACCCTTGTCGCCCTGCTTCTTCATCTCGCCAAAAGTATCGTCCTGCAGCTGTTGCTGCTGGCCGATCATGTTGCCAAGTTCTTCCATATTCTTTTGCGCTTCGCGCTGCGACTCGCGCTCAGCCTGTGTCGACCGACGGGCCTGCAAGCGATCCATCATGTCGCGCATTTCAGACAGCATTTGCTGCGCCTGCTCTCGGGCCCCCGACTTCGCCGCCTGTTCCATCTGACGCATCATGCGCTCAAGGTCGTTTTCGCCAAGCTGCTGCTGTTCGCGATCCTCGCCATCCTGACCGGACGGGTCATCCTCGGCTTGCTTGGCAAGTTGCTCGACGTAGTCGTTCATCGCCTGCCGCAGCTCTTTCATCAGCTGCTCGATCTCTGCCTCCGACGCGCCGTCTTCAAGCGCCTTGGCGAGCTTATCCTGCGCCTCTTTCAAGCGCCGCTCAGCATCCGACAAGCTGCCATCTTCAATGCGCAACGCAACGTGCCACAATTGTTCGATGGTGGTGCGCAAGGCTGCGCGCGAACGGTCGAACTTGAGGCGCGACAGGGCCGAACGTAAGTTGACGTAGGATTGCGCATCGATGTGGCCCTCGGGCTCCATCATCAACGCGGCGAGGCCCTTGATAACCTCTGGCCGCCAACGCGGATCGGCGACGAGACGGCGGCGTTGTTCGACGATCGCGCGAGCCAGCAGCTTGGTAAAACGCCGCGCCGGCAAAATCATTTCGACGGCCTCGGACTTGCCGGTCTGGCCAGCGGAGTCCTTGGCTTCAAGCACCATTTGAACCCGAAGGCCCGCCCAGGGATGGGCCCCAAGCTCCAGGAACGTCATCGCCTCGCCAGCTTTAGCTGAGCTAGTTCCAGCACCACCAGCGCCGGGCGCTGGAAGACGAAGCGGGTACTTCGGAGCGCGCTCCAATAGTGGGCGCGGGCCCTTCAAAACATCGCGGCGTGCCCACGCTGTTTTCTGATCACCCTGCTCATCGGGAAGCCGACGGAATGTCGCCTCAGCTGAGGCGACGCCGTAATCGTCCTCGACTTTATATTGCAATTTCATCGAGCCGCGCTGCGTGGGCTCGGGCTGCTTGAGCAGCGAGATTTTCGGCGCGCTGTCTTCGATGACAGTAAAGACCCACGGCTTGGGCTGGCCTGGGACCAGAATTGATCCTGACTTGCGCAATTCCATCTTGAGTTCGGCGACGCCTTCAAGGCCCTTGAGGGGCTCGCTTACGATCCGCTGCGAGGCTAAGACTTCGGAAGCCAGAGCCCCGGCGGCGGCTGCGGCTGCGCCAATTGTCGGGCTAGCTGGAGTAAAATCAACAGCGAGCGTTCCACCTCCCGTGCCGGTGGCGCGGATCACGAGTTGGGTCCGCTCAGGCACCTCGAACGACTTACCATCAGCGGGAGCCAGTGAAATCCCCGGGCGCTGTCCATCGGCGATCAAAAGTGGCGCGCGTCCCGTGTATGGCGGCGGCGTCGCCCAGGCGTCGAGGCGGGCATCGTTGGCAAGCGGCGGCGGTCCAAACCGGAAGGCGGCCATGACCCGTTCCATCGACCCATCGCCGATCAGTGCCGCGGCCATGACCAAGCCCATCACGCCCAGCGTCCGCAAAGCGAATGGATCGTAGGCATGAGTTGCTGGACGCGGCGGCGACGGCTCGAGGCGACGAATGTTGCCCGCTAGGCGTTCCCGATGGGCGGTCCATAGCGCACCGGTCGACGGGTCGG
>JBBQNE010000055.1:0-18500 GCA_038329675.1 Hyphomicrobiales bacterium
GGCGCAGCGTTTATCGCAATGCTGCTGGTCCTTGCTTCCTCTCCGGCGACGGCGGCTGCGACCTGCTCCGCCAACGATATTCCAGCCGCCGTCGATGCGACGGGTGCCCAGTTGCGCGCCTACACGATGCAATCTCAGCCCGTACTCCAGCCGAAGTTAAAGGCGCTCGCCGCCAAAAACGGTTGGGCCGATGAAGGCTACGAGGAGCCAGCGTTACTGCACCTCAAGGATGCCAAGCTCGATCAGCTCGATCAAGCCGCCAACGAGCAGCTCGCCAAGATTGACCAGCTCGGCGAGGTCATCCCAGGGGCCGCGCTCGACTGTTCGCGCGTTGAAGGCATCCAAGTCGCTGGCATCGAACTGCTGGCGATCATGAAAGCCAAGACGGGCTACATCACCGCCAAGATCGACGCCGAACTTGGCACCGCATCACCATCGGGCCCGCCGGTCGCCGCACAGGTTATCGCGCCGGTCGCCGCTGCGGCCCCATCGGTTATCGCATCCCCACCGACGCCGCGAACGGCTGCCATCGCCACGCCGCCACCACCGGTTCGAAAGCCAACAGGCGACAACTGGCAAACCAAGACCAGCCCGACCGCGTCCCCGGCCCCGTCCAAGCCCCCGAATGCGGCCAACCAAATTCCACCAGCGCCGATCCCGCAACCGCCACGATCGGGCGAAACCAGCGTCGCGGTATTGCCGCCAACCGTCGAAACGCCCCCCCTCGACCTGTCCCGTAGCAACGCATCACCGCGCCCGAGCGAGGGTCTACGGGCAGCCAACGCCGACCCCAGACTTGACCCCCGCAACGAGTTCCGCTTCGATCAGCGCGCGGACGATGAATACACCATCGACGAAATCCGCGATGCCTCACGCGGCTTCTTCGGCGACGTGTCGACAGGCCTTGCTTCCGTCATCGAGCATGCGTTCCGCCGCTCGGGCCGTCCAACCGGCTACATCCTTGGTACGGAGGGCGGCGGCGCGTTCATCGGCGGGCTTCGTTACGGAAAAGGCCAACTTTACATGCGGCGTGGCGGCACCGAGACCGTCTACTGGCATGGGCCATCGCTCGGCTTCGATTTCGGCGCATCGGGAACCCGCACTATCTTCCTGGTCTACAAGGCCCGTGATCCGCTCGACCTCTACCGGACGTTTGCTGGCATCGATGGTTCGGCGTTTGCCGTCGGCGGCGTCGGCATCACCCTGCTCAGCGGCGGCAATATGATCCTGGCTCCGATCCGCTCGGGGCTTGGCCTGCGCCTCGGCGCCAGCATCGGCTACATTCGTTTTACGCCAACTGGCACCTGGAACCCGCTCTAGTGCCGCGCCTCTAAGCTGGCACCTGAAGCTGCAACACTTGGCCGCCGCGCTTGATCGCCATCTGCCAGAACCGCGGCCGCTCGCGCAGCGCCGTTTCTAGGGCTGTCACGGTCGTCACTTGCTGCTGGCCGACCGAAACAACGACGTCGCCGGGCAAAAACCCAAGCCGCGCCGAAATTGATCCCGGCCGCACCGACACCACCGCCACGCCGGAGGTTTCGTCAAGGCCCAAATCGTCGGCAATTCCCGGCAAAATGTTGACGACGCGTGCCCCTTCCAGCGGGTGTTTGCCCGACAGATTTCGAATGTCATCCTTACCCGGCACCGGGGCCGCCTCAACCGGCAGTTCGATCGTTACGGGCCGTCCCCTTCGCACGACATCGAGCCGGGCTGAGTTACCGACCCCTTTCGTTTGCAGCCGGTAGAGGACATTGCGCGGATCAGTCGCCTCAAACCCATCGACGCGCACGATCACGTCGCCAGGCTGCAATCCTGCCCCGTTGGCTGGCCCGGCATTCATCACCCGCGTCACCACCGCACCCGTCACCCGGTCGAGTTTCAAATCTTGCGCGATATCGCGTGTCACCGGTTCGAGCTTTGCGCCAAGCCAGGGGCGTTCGAGCTTTTTGCCCTGGAGTGCGCTATCGACATAGACGCGCACGAGGTTGGAGGGGATCGCAAAGCCGATACCGTGCGAGCCGCCCGAACGCGAGAAAATCGCCGTGTTGATCCCCACGAGCTTGCCCGACATATCAACCAGCGCGCCGCCTGAGTTGCCAGGGTTGATCGCCGCATCCGTCTGAATGAACACCTGCGTATCCGATGACCCGATCTCCGATCGCGCCAAGGCTGAGATAATGCCGCTCGTCACCGTCTGGCCAACGCTGAACGGGTTACCAATCGCCAGCACGAGGTCACCGACTTCAAGATTATCGCTGTCTTCAAAAACTAAGAACGGGAAGCGTCCATCGCCACCTTCGATGCGAAGGATCGCGATGTCATTTTTCTCATCGGATGCGATGATTTTTGCATCGAACTCGCGCTTATCGGACAGTGCGACGCGAACCTCGGTCTCGCCACCGCCTGCCTTCAACACATGCGCGTTGGTGACGACGACGCCATCGGCTGTAACAATAACGCCGGAGCCCAACGAAGATTGGACGCGCTCGGACGGCTCCCCATAACGCCCGCCAAAGAAACGTTCGAAGAAGGGATCATTAGCAAACGGCGAGGTGAACGTTTTGACCCGCGACCGGACGTAGACGTTCACAACGGCTGGCGTTGCGGTTCGCACGATCGGCGCGAACGAATACTGCGCGACCTCTCGCGTCGGTGGCGGCAGCTTGTCGGCAACCACGCGTTGCGCGAGGCCATTTTGGGCCGTCACGACGACGATCGCGGCACCGACGCCAGCTAGGACGGCTGCGGCCGCCACTGCGGTCAAAAACGGCGCTGGTCGGCCCCAGGTCAACCTCGACCAAGCCCGCCTCAACTCAGCCAGCCCACGCGTTATCGTTGGCATCTGTCGCCACACTCCAGTTTGGTTATGACAGGTATCTAGCGCAATAGCCCGCCACGCAAAGAGCTGCACTGAGCCGGGCAACAGGTCCGCTGGTTCGCCGGGATTTATTCAATTGAGGACACGCGACGATACCATCACGCCCGCAAGACCGAGCATTTCGTCTATTTGGTTTGCTTCGACTATTTCAACCAAGCTCGAAAGGGCAACTGCGGCTCGGCTCAGGAATGTTTTTTGATGACGTGACGTTCGCAGTCAAACATAGGCGACACGCGCCAACGATCGTCCTCGCCACGAGCCTGTCGGCAATCCGCCCCCGGGCTTGACAGCAGCGGCGGGAAAACGTTTCTCCAAGCTTGTTATATGTGGTTGAAGTCGTTGATACGCGTGCTGGTTATGCCGATCGGCCGTCACGGCAGAATGGCCGCCGGTACAATTGCCGTTTTTTCCCGCCAGGAGACGATAGATGCGCAATGTTTGCTCGATGTTGGTTAGTAGCGCGCTCGTGCTTCTGACGGCCGTACAGGCCGGTGCTGTGGAAGTCCGTCAAGTGACCGAAATCGCATCGCCTCCTGCCCGCGTCTGGGCCAAAGTTGGCGACTGGTGCGCCATCAAAGACTGGCACCCCGCAATCGCGGGCTGTACGTCAGAAAAGAAAGGCTTCCGCACGCTGACGCTGAAGGACGGCGGGCGCATTGTCGAGAAGCAAACGAAGACGGGCAAATTTTCCTACTCCTACGACATCATCGACAGTCCGTTGCCGGTGAAAAATTACTCCGCGACACTGACGGCCAAGCCCGACAGCAATGGCAATACCGACCTGACGTGGACGGCGAAGTTTGACGCCAAAGACAAAAGCGACGCCGAAGCCGAAGCCGTCATCAAGGGCATTTTCGAAGCGGGCCTCAAGAACATCAAATCAAACGTTAAGTTCGACGCCACAACGGCGGCCGCACCAGCCACGGCTGCTGGTACGGCAGCTGGCGCCGTAACCAGCGCAACCGCAAGCGACCTCAAGGCTCAAAAAGAAGCCGAGCGCGCCAAAGCCCGGGAAGACCGCGAAAAGAAGATCGCAGCCATGAAAGCATCCGCTGCAGAAAAGTACGCTGCCGCTAAGCTGATCGCTGCTCAAAAATATGCCGAGGCCCGTGCCTTTGCGGCCGAAAAAGCCAAGGCCGCCTATGACGCCGCAAAGGTCGCCTACGAAAAAGCGAAAGCCATGGTCACCCCGGCCACGGACACGCCCAAGCCAAAGGCACCTTGAGCCCGCAGCTCGCGACGCGTCCGCAACGCACTATACCTCGGCAGCCCCGAAGGCATTCGCAACACCGTAGGCCTTGGCAACACCGTAGGCCTCGGCAGCGACGTGGGCTCGGCATCCCCTCCCGTCGGTCATCCATCACACGACCGCCGACGGGTCCGGATTGAGGTGATCGAGCGCGCGATTCTTGCTCGAGATCGTACCAACGTAGCCATAGCCATCAAGCGTGGCGAGCGCGGTCGCCTGCTTCTCGTGGCTGCCTAAATATTCAACGACAAACACCGTTCGGCCAGCCCGGCGCGCCAGATCGAGCGCATTCTTTGAAAAAACGATCTCGTCTTTCGGATTTGCCTTTTCCGGTCCCGTGTAACCATAGAGCAGCTGCTCCTTTGCGACCGCATCGATCGCTTCGCGCAGCGGCTCATGTTCGAGCAAAATTTCAGCGTTTTGCATAACGATGGCGAAGTTCGGGTTGCGTCCCTTGGCATGCCGCGACAGCCGCTCCACGAAAGCAACCATATCTGCTTCCATATTGGGACGCTCAGCGGCGACCTTTTTGTTGTTTTGCTGGAAGTCTTCAAACACGTCGCATTTGTCGAGATAAACGCCATCAAACCCGGCCTCGATAATCCGATCAAGATAGGCCCGCTTGCTGCCAAAAAACAGCCGCTGCCAGCTCGGGTCCCAAAACCGCACCGAGTAATTTTCTAGCCATTCTGGGTTTTCGCCAACGAGCCAGCTTGGCGGCACCTCGGCCCATTGGGGATCCCAATAATATCGGTAACTTTCCGCTTCGCCCACCGACATGTAGGCAAGCACGATGCGACGCCCACCGCCCGCCATCGTTTGCATGCGCCCGACATCGGCGCGCGAAAAGGCCATGCCGTCCGAACCGTCGGCTGAATAATCAACGACCATCATCTGGAACGACGACGCCGCGATGTCGGCCACGTTGATCTTCTGTAGCTGATAGCCCCAGCTGGTGACGCCCTTAAACAGACCATCCCCTGCCGCACCGCGTTCAACGCGCCCCGTCGCCACCTCAGAGCTAGCCGGTGCGTCACTCGGTTGAAGGGCTCTCGGCTGAGGTTTCTCTTGTGACGGTTTTTTGGGTTTGTTTGCAGGCGCATCTGGCTGTGTTTTGGCCGAACCGCCTGGCCTCGCCCCCGATTTTGACTGGCGCTGTTGACGCACATAGCCGAGCGCCAGCGCGGCCACCGCGATCACCACAATTAATATCGTTTCAACGTCGGGTGTCATGGGCCGCCCACTCAAAGTTGCTTTGCCGAGGCCGCTGCTGTCGGCTGAATATCGCACGACCGCAAGTCTAACCCATCGGCTCAGGCTCATCGGCTCAGGCTCATCGGCGCGGGTCCAACGGGGCTGGCCCATCGGCTCGGGCATGCCGCGACGCTAAGAGCGGCCATCCCCGCTGGTATTATTTGCCCATCGGGCTTATCTTAGATTGACCATGAGCGACCTTGATGACATCTACAACACCCGGATTATGGGCCTTGCTGCTGCCATCGGGCGGATTGAACGGCTGCCATCGCCCGATGCCACGGCGCAGGTCCGCTCGAAGCTGTGCGGGTCAGAAATTATCGTCGACCTGTCGATGGATAACGGTCGGGTGACCGACTACGGGCAAACCGTCAAAGCTTGCCTTCTCGGCCAAGCCACAGCCTCGGTCATGGGCCGCGAGATCGTCGGTTCAACGTCGGCTGAACTGTCAGCCATCGCCGACGAAGTCCGCGCCATGCTGAAAAACGACGGGCCCGCGCCGTCGGGCCGTTGGGCCGATTTGATGGTTCTGGAGCCGGTCCGCGACTACAAGCACCGACACGACGCGGTGCTGATAGTGTTTGACGCCGTCAACAAAGCGGTCGCCGAGATCGAAGCAAAGAAAGCCGCCGCGTGATATCGGCGCGATGCACGTGCGGCCTATGTTTGGCAGCATTCAGTGGTCACTCCACCCCCATAGCGGCACAACGAAACCAAGTCTCGTTCAACGCTCGCATACCACTATCGCGCCTACCTCGCCTCGTCTTGAAGGCGCCCGTCCACCTCTATCGCTGGACGCTCAAGCCGCTGATTGGCCAGCAATGTCGCCATATGCCATCGTGCTCCGAATACGCGCTCGACGCGATCGAATTGAACGGCGCGTGGCGCGGTCTGTGGCTCTCGGTTGCGCGTATTCTTCGTTGCCGACCCGGCGGGACATCGGGCTGGGATCCAGCACCCGATATCCGCAACCGTCGCCATCTGATGATGCCGTGGCGCTACGGTCGGTGGCGATGATGGCAACGCTTCAATGTCGGCAACCCGTTCAACGGGTGCGCGGAAATAAATCTCCCGAGCAATTCAAAAACGCTGAGCGGACAGCATGCGGCATTGGCCCGGCAATGACGTAGGATTGCGATCCCGCAGCCCGCTTGACCGTCGTCGTCCCGCCGCCGACCATCAGCTGCTGGAACAACCGCGCCCCCGCATCGGGATCGACCGCCCCGCGGGCTTCCACAACGGTCGAAGCCAACGGATCGGCCGCGTTCCGATCAAGCCGCATTTGCCATTCCTGAAGCAGCTTGCTGGTGTCTTCCCCACTCGTTGCCAGCCAAACGCCTTTTAAGCCGCCATCGCGCAGCGAAACGCCAGATACGGTCAACACCACTTCGGTCCCGTCGTTCTTACGCACGTTGACGAGTTCCATTGTCAGTCCGCCCTTAAATGCAGCGCGAACACCGCACCCGCGGATGCGTCGATCACCAGCGACAGGCGGGCTGCCGTCGACTGCCACATCGATAAGGACGATCGGCTCGACCACGGGCACAGCGTCAGCTTCAGCGAGTATCGGTACCGCACCTGCCCCGCTTGCACCTTCCCCAGCTGTACTTCCCGCCCC
This sequence comes from Hyphomicrobiales bacterium, assembly GCA_038329675.1. Taxonomy (GTDB): domain Bacteria; phylum Pseudomonadota; class Alphaproteobacteria; order Rhizobiales; family Hyphomicrobiaceae; genus JANXVY01. The sequence continues at coordinate 7,000 of JBBQNE010000055.1, forward strand.
TGCACTCTGCGCCATTGCAGCCGACGCGATCCCAATCATTACAGCGACAACAGCGGCGCCAACGCTCAAGAGCCGCATTCCGACCACCTCCGACACATCGCAAATCGACGTCCGAAACGTTTTAAAGCCATCGTGAAAATCCCCAACACTCAGTCGTGGAACAATAGCAGAACATTGCTCCCGGGCAACCGGTATCTTTTGGCCGGAGCACATCGACGCGCGGCTTGAACCCGGCTTGTCAGCCATCAGACAGCGCGGCTCAAAACAAACACGCCAAGCCCCAGTAGCCCCGCGTAAAAACACGTCCGAAACGTTTCCGCGTTGAGCCGGTCGCGCACCGCTTGACCCAGTGCCATCCCGGTCAGCGATGCAGCCAGTGCCAGCAGTGACAGCCAGCCAATCCCAGCGTTTAAGGCTCCAGCCATTCCAAGGTTGACCGCCAGCGATAGCGTGGCTGTCAAGAAGACAAGGCCAAGCGCCTGGACCAGCTCGTCTTTGTCGAGGCCGAGTGCAGCGAGATAGGGCACGGCTGGCACCACAAACACGCCCGTCGCCGCCGTCAATAAACCATTGGCCATGCCCACCACCGGGGCTGCCCACGTCTGTTGCGATCGCGGGATATGAAAACGCCACTTCGCTAAGCCGAGCGCGGCGTAAACAATAATGGTCACCGCCAGCATGATCCGGGCCGTTCCAGCTTGCGGTCCCATCATTCCGATGTCGAGGCGGTCGCCAAGCCACGTGCCAACAACGATGCCAGCCATCAACGGCCATAGCCGTTTGACCATGGGCCACGGCGGCGGGCCCGTGGCGATCTGCCAGATATTACTCACGAGACCCGGCACCACAAGCAAGGCTGCCGCCTCGATGGGCGGCATGATGATCACCAGCAACACCATCGGCAGCACCTGCAAGCCGAGGCCGATGACGCCCTTAACGATGCCGGCCATGACGAATACGGCAACGATAATCAGCGTGGTCGTCGTCACCATATGTGTGGCCGGTTTGTCATCAAGGATTGTACGATCGATTGCCAATTTTGGCACCGCGACGAAGCGGTGTTACGAGACGCCATCCGCCCGCCCGTTTCGAGCAGCCAGCGGGACCAGCAACAGCGGGACCTAGCTCATGAAGAAGCGCGTCGCCATCCTCATTTCAGGTCGCGGGTCCAACATGATGAGCCTCGTCGAGGCCGCGCGGGATGAGGCCTATCCCGCCGAGATTGTCGCCGTTATTTCAAACCGGCCGGACGCCGAAGGCCTGGCATGGGCCGCTGCACAAGGCATCAAGACGGTCGCAATTGACCACGAAGACTATGCAACCCGCAACGCCTTCGAAGCGCGTTTGCATGGGGCGTTGATGGATCACGCCACCGACCTCATTTGCTGTGCGGGGTTCATGCGCATGTTAACGGGCGGTTTCATCGACCGCTGGCGGAACCGTCAGCTTAACATCCACCCGTCGTTGTTGCCCGCATTCGCCGGGCTCAACACCCACCGGCGCGCGATTGAGGAGGGGGTTCGCGTCGCGGGATGCACGGTCCATTTCATGCGCCTTGAGATGGATACCGGCCCGATCATCGCCCAGGCAGCGGTTCCCGTGCTTGCCGGAGATAGCGAGCAGACGTTGGCCGCCCGGGTGCTCGCGGCCGAGCACCGGCTCTACCCACACGCGCTCAGGCTGGTGACGTCTGGCGCCATCCGCGTCAACGGCGACGACCTCGACCACGGCGGGGAGCCAACCGGTTCCGGTGGCGTCCTGTTCTCGCCGCCGCTCAACTGAGGCCCCGCGATAGACTGAGGTGAAAGCGTAAGCCGACGCCCGCTTACGGGCCGTTGCGGTTTTCTCAATCACGCCTCAGCGTCGAGCGCGCGCCCGCTCATAAAGCGGCATCACATCCTTAAGGTTGGCTTCAATCGTCTTAATCCGCGTGTCATTCGACGGGTGCGTCGAAAGCCATTGTGGCGGCGCACCCTTGGAGGCGGTTGCCATCTTCTGCCACAACGTTACCCCTGCGCGCGGGTCATAGGCAGCGCGGGCCGACAACTCCAAACCGATCAGATCGGCTTCCGTCTCGTCGCCTCGGCTAAAGCGGCGGCCGAGTAAATCCCCGCCCATCGACGCGAGTTGCCCAGCCGATTGGCTACCGGTGACGATCGCAACCCCCACCGCGCCGATGTTGGTGATGGCTTGCTTGGCTGCACGTTCGCGGGCGTGTTCACGTAGCGCGTGCGCGATCTCGTGGCCCATAATCATCGCGACCTCATCGTCGGTCAATTTCAGCTTATCAAGAATGCCGGTGAAGAACGCGATCTTGCCGCCCGGCATACAGAACGCGTTGATCGTGCCCGGGCTATCGATGATGTTGATTTCCCACTTCCAATTCGCCGCTTGTGAATTCCACTTTGGCGCGGCCGGTAGCAAATCAGCTGCAATTTTTCGCAACCGACGAACTTGCGGATGGTCATCTGGCAACAGCGCCCGTTGCTGGAAGGCTTTGCGCGTCAGAGCCGCGTATTGGTCGTTTGACTGTTTCTCAAGCCAACTGCTCGGGTAGAGATGTCGCGTGATCGAAGCGCCGCCAATCTTGACGCCGTCTTTGTCCCACGCCTTGTCGTCACGCGCCGCCGCCGGTGCAACGACAATTGCCGCGGCAACAACGGCAGCTAGGACACTGCGTCGCAAAAATGGCTTCAACAACCCAATCAATTCAACCGACATCAAGGCCGCTCCGAAATCTGGCACGTACCTAATTTGAGCACGCTTCCACCCCAGTTGTAATCCAACGCCGTCATAAGTTGAAGCGCTTGTCACTCGGCCTGTCTCTTCGCCAGTCCGGGTCGACACAACGTGGGATATTCCCGTCCGATCTCATCGCAAACGATCGTGATATTTGGCGCCGCTGGCCCTACCGGCTGATCTTTAGTTGATCCGGCACGTATGCGTATCACAAGGAGCCGTCACGCTCATGGACACGCCTGAAACCGACACCGGCTACAGCGCCCGGACCGTGCGCCGAATTGCTGAAATCGACCCGGCCGCCTGGGACGCCTGCGCTGTCGCAGACCTCGGCCGCGCGAACCCGTTCGTTTGCCACGCCTTTTTAAAAGCGCTTGAAGATGCGGGCTGTGTCGGCGGTCGGTCTGGCTGGACGCCGTTGCACGTCATCGTGGAGCGCGAAGGATGCCCCGCTGATGGCGTTCTCGCAGCAGCCCCATGTTATGCAAAAAGCCATAGCCAGGGTGAATACGTCTTCGACTACCCCTGGGCCGACGCCTTCCAGCGCGCTGGCGGCGCTTACTATCCAAAGCTCCAAGTCGCCGTCCCGTTTTCGCCGGTGCCCGGCCCGCGGCTCCTGGTCAAGCCCGGTGCCCTCGCCGCTGAAGCCGAGAGCATACTTGGCCAATCGCTGGCTCGCATCGCGGAACAATCCAGCGTGTCATCGGTCCATGTCACGTTCCTCGACGAAGCCGCCGCCAAGCGTCTCGGCGATAGTGGCTTTCTCGTTCGCACGGGCCAGCAATTCCATTGGTCGAACGCAGGCTATGCGACCTTCGATGATTTCCTGGCCACGTTCGCCTCACGCAAGCGTAAAGCCATCCGCAAGGAACGCGAGCAGGCCCTCGCAAACGGCATCGAAATCGAACTCGTCACCGGATCAGCGATCACCGAAGCGCACTGGGATTCCATGTATGCGTTCTACCTCGATACGGGTGAGCGCAAATGGGGTCGGCCCTATCTCAATCGTCGGTTTTTTTCGCTGCTCGGCGAGACGATGGCCGATCGCTGCCTCCTGGTACTGGCCCGTCGCAACGGACGGCATATCGCAGGCGCGCTCAACATGATCGGCGGCGATTGTCTCTACGGCCGATACTGGGGCGCGAGCGAGCAGCATCCCGGGCTCCATTTCGAGGTCTGCTACCATCAGGCCATCGAATACGCGATCGCCCACGGGCTGCCCCGCGTTGAGGCTGGTGCACAGGGCGAACACAAGCTCGCCCGGGGCTACATGCCAGTGACGACGTGGTCGGCGCACTGGATTGCCGAGCCCTCATTCCGCAAAGCCGTTGCCCGGTTCTTGAAGGCCGAACGCGAGGCAATCGCCGATGCCATTGTTGCCTACGGCGAACTCGGGCCGTTCCGACGCGGTCCGCTCCCCGGAAGCGGGGCCGAACCGACGCCCGATCAATCAGACTGCGCAGCGCTTGAGGGCGGCACCATCACGCCAATAGCGGCAGCCGACCCGCGCGCCGATGACCACGACTGAACGGACTGAGACGGATGCTGCGGGCTTACTGCTGGCGTGACGACCGCCGACCCGACGCGATATCCCAGTGTCAGCAGCTCGATCACAACATAACGGTCGCGACAGCCATCGCCGCAATTCCTTCCCGTCGGCCAACGAAGCCCAATAGCTCCATCGTGGTTGCCTTCACGCCAACGTCGGCTGGCGCAATACCAAGGGCTGCCCCGATGACAGCCTGCATGGCCGGGCGATGCGGGCCTATACGCGGCGCTTCGGCAAGCAACGTGATATCGACGTTGATGATCTGCCCACCCCGCGCGCGGACGCGACCAACGGCATCATTCAAGAATAGGATTGATGCCGCGCCTTTCCAGGCCATGTCTGAGGGCGGGAAATGCTGCCCAATATCGCCATCGCCAATCGCGCCAAGCAGTGCATCCGTTAGGGCATGCAGCGCGACGTCGGCATCGGAATGGCCCATCAGCTTGTGGGTGTGGGGAATACGAACCCCGCCGAGCCAGACGGCATCGCCAACGTCAAACGCGTGAACGTCAAAGCCTAGGCCCGTTCGGTACACAGCTCGGCTCGCGGTGGCTTGATCAAGTACCCGTTGCGCAGCCATGAGATCGGCCGCTGTTGTTATTTTGGTGTTGTCGCTTGATCCGCCAACCAGCGTGACCGGAAGGCCCGCCCACTCGGCAATCGCGGCATCGTCGGTGAAATCATCGCGGCCCGCTTCGGCTGCGCGACGATGCGCATCGAGGATCGCGCCATAGTGGAAGGCTTGCGGCGTCTGAGCACGCCATAACCCTGCCCGGTCAATGGTGGCCGCAATCGTGCCATCGGCGGCCGCCCGCTTCAGCGTATCGGCCAGTGGATCGGCAGCGATTGCCCCTGGCGTCGCGTCAAGGGCTGCAAGAACGCGCGTGATGAGGTCAGCGCCGACAAATGGCCGCGCCGCGTCGTGGATCAAGACGTAGGTTGGATCAAGGTTGGTCAACGCTTCAAGCCCGGCCCGGACAGAGGCTTGCCGCGTCGCCCCGCCCTCGACGTTCGCCGTCACGGGCAAGCCATCGACGGCCCGCGCGTAGAGTTCGTGGTCGTCCTTATGGATAACGACGACTGTCGTTGAGACGGCCGGATGGAGCAAGAACGGCTCAAGCGTGCGGGCAAGGATACTGCGACCGCCAATCTCAGCGTATTGCTTCGGCAGCCCGTCTAGCGTCGTTGCCCGCGTGCCGCGACCAGCGGCGACGATGATGGCGGCGGCTTCGATCACGCGCGTTCAGCCTTTCGGGTGTCAGATGGCGGCGGGACGATTGTTTTGGACCCCCCGTTGTGTGAATCCGTTGTGTGAATCCGTTGTGCGAACCCGTTGTGCGAACCCGTGTCGAAATCCGACGTCGGCCCCATCAATTGGCTCACCCGGCGACAGCCTGCAATGCCCGATGGTCGTGGTTTACGATCGCCAACGGTAGGCGGCAACGTATTGCGGTGGGCGTGCTTTGGTTGCAAGTGCGAAGGCCCTTGCACGCGCTAGGGATTCGACATAGCGTGCCTAAGGCGTAGGCATCAAACTTTTATGCCTAATAATTAGTCAGGACAACAAAGCGGTGGCTGAAAAGCGCCTCAACAGCGGACCCGCCAAGGGTTTTCATATCGGTACCATCGGCCTCGACAACGCCGTTGCGCTGGCCCCGATGTCGGGCATCAGCGATGTGCCATTCCGGCGGCTCGCGCACCGCCTAGGCGCGGGCTGGGTCGTGTCAGAGATGGTCGCCTCATCCGAACTTGTGCGCGGCCGTCGCGACATGGTCCGTCGCGCCCAAAACGACGACGTATCGCCGTTCGTCATGCAGCTCGCCGGGCGCGAGGCGCACTGGCTCGCCGAAGGCGCGCGGATGGCGGAGGGTATGGGCGCAAACGTCATCGATATAAACATGGGCTGCCCGGCTAAAGAAGTCACCGGGATGCTTGCCGGATCGGCCCTCATGCGCGATCTCGACCACGCGCTCACCCTGATTGAGGCGACGGTTGACGCGGTGGCGATCCCGGTGACGCTGAAAATGCGCCTCGGTTGGGACGAAAAGCTCAAGAACGCGCCGGACCTCGCACGCCGGGCCGAGGCCGCAGGCGTAAAGCTGGTCACCGTTCACGGCCGCACGCGCTGCCAGTTCTATAAGGGTCACGCCGATTGGACGGCCGTGCGCGCCGTCAAGGATGCCGTCTCGATCCCGGTCATCGTCAACGGCGATATCACGACGCCAGAAGGTGCAGCCGATGCACTTGCTGCGTCGGGAGCCGATGGCGTCATGGTCGGTCGCGGCGCGTATGGCGCACCATGGCAACCCGGCCGCATCGCCACAACGCTGGCAACAGGGACCGATCCCGGCCCACCGCCGCTTGACGTCCAGCGCGATATTGCCGTCGAGCATGTGACGGCGATGTTATCCCACTACGGTCGCGACCTCGGGCTGAAGAACGCGCGTAAACACATCGGCTGGTATCTCGAAACCAGCGGCGCTGCCCCAGACACAGCCAAATCCTGGCGCCGGACCTTATGCACCGATGGCGATGCGAACCGCGTTTTGACGAACCTTGCCGCCTTTTATGCCGCGCAGATCAATCGCGCCGCAGCACCTGATCGGAGGGCCGCGTGAAAGCCAACCCGGCCGAACCGGTGGTCTCAGCCATGATCCCAAAACCGCGCCGCACATTCGACTTCGATTTGCTGCTGGCAGCTCTACCGCACCCGATCCTCGTCATCGGGCCGGATAGCCGCGTCACCTATGCAAACGGGGCCGCTGAGACGTTTCTCTCAACGTCAATTGCGATTTTGAAGCGTGAAACGTTTGATCAAGTCGTCGCATTCGGCTGTCCGTTGCTATCGCTAGTTGAGCAGGTGCGGCTGACCGAACAGACGATGAATGAATACGCGATCGAAATCTCCACCCAGCGCCAACCGCAAGCCAAATTGGTCGATGTCCATGCTGGCCCGTTTCCCGACCATCCGGGGCTCGTCATCGTGATGCTACAGCAGCGCGCGATGGCGCAAATGATTGAGCGCCAGCTGACCCACCGGGCCGCCGCCCGGACGGTATCGGGGATGGCGGCCGTACTCGCCCACGAAATCAAGAACCCGCTGTCGGGTATTCGCGGGGCGGCCCAGTTGATCGAGCCCTCGCTCAACGATGAGGATCGCGCGCTCGCCCAGTTGATCTGTTCTGAGACCGACCGGATCAAAAACCTCGTTGATAAGCTAGAGGTGTTTGGCGACGAGCGGCCCTTACCCAAAGACCCCGTCAACATCCATGACGTTCTCGACCACGTCCGCCGTTTGGCTCAAACCGGGTTCGGCCGTGGCCTCCGGTTCATCGAGGATTACGATCCCTCTCTGCCAGCCGTTTCGGGCAACCGCGACAAGCTCGTTCAAGCGTTCTTGAACCTCATCAAAAACGCCTGCGAAGCGATCGACCCAAAGACCCGCGACCACGGCCGTATCGTCATCTCAACGGCGTTTAGACCGGGGGTCCGGTTGTCGGTGCCAGGGTCCAACACGCGCATTTCGCTGCCGCTGATGATCCAAGTCGAGGACAACGGCCCGGGCGTTCCAGAACACCTGCGCCCTCACCTGTTCGACCCGTTTGTGACGACTAAGCATAACGGCACCGGGCTAGGGCTCGCACTCGTGGCCAAGATCATCGGCGACCACGGCGGGATCGTCGAGTGCGATAGCGAACCGTCTCGCACGGTATTCCGCGTCCTCTTGCCTATGGAGTCGGTGGCAAAACACCCCTCTCCGCGTGAGACTTCGCCCACGCCACCCGAGCGTCCCGCATCGGCCCGCCGTTCGTCGGGCTCGGGAGACCCGTAACATGACAAAACTCAATGACCAGCCAGGGAGGCCTTTGTGGCACGGGGAACGATCCTGATCGCAGACGACGACACGGCGATCCGCACCGTGCTGAACCAAGCCCTTGCCCGGGCGGGTTACGCGCCGCGGGCGACCGGCAATGCTGCAACGTTATGGCGCTGGGTGCAGTCGGGCGAAGGCGACGTCGTCATCACCGACGTGATCATGCCCGATGAGAACGCTTTCGATCTGATCCCACGCATCAAGAAATTGCGCCCTGAACTGCCAATCATCGTCATGAGCGCACAAAACACGCTGATGACCGCGCTGACGGCAGCTGACAAAGGGGCTTACGAATACCTGCCCAAACCGTTCGACCTGTCTGAAATTGTCGCCGTCGTCGGCCGCGCGTTGTCCCAGCCGGGCCGCAAGCTCGTGCGGGCGCCTGATGTTGCCGACGAGGAATTGCCGCTCATCGGGCGGTCGGCGGCCATGCAGGAAATTTACCGGGTCATCGCGCGTCTGACGCAAACCGACCTGACCGTGATGATCAACGGCGAAAGCGGCACAGGCAAAGAACTCGTCGCGCGGGTCCTGCACGATTACGGCAAGCGCCGGTCGGGGCCGTTCGTCGCCCTCAACATGGCAGCGATCCCGCGCGAGTTGATCGAAAGCGAGCTGTTTGGCCACGAGAAGGGCGCGTTTACGGGCGCGCAAAACCGCTCAATGGGTCGCTTCGAGCAAGCGGAAGGCGGCACGCTCTTTTTGGACGAGATCGGCGATATGCCGCTCGAGGCGCAAACCCGTCTGCTGCGTGTTCTCCAGCAGGGCGAGTATACGACCGTCGGCGGCCGCACGCCGATCAAGACCAATGTCCGCATTATCGCGGCGACCCACCGCGATCTCAAAAACCAAATCGCGCTCGGCCAATTCCGCGAGGATCTGTTCTACCGGCTCAACGTCGTCCCCATGCGCTTGCCCCCCTTGCGCGAGCGGATCGAGGACGTCGGCGACCTTGTCCGTCATTTCCTCAGGCAGGCCGCCCGCGAAGGCCTTGGCCAAAAGGCGATCGAGACCGCCGCCATCGAGCGGATGAAATCCTACCCGTGGCCAGGTAACGTTCGCGAATTAGAAAACTTCGTGCGCCGTTTGGCAGCGCTCAACCCCGAAGATACGCTGACCGTTCCAATGGTCGATCAGCACCTCATCGAAACCGGTCCAACGGCTCCAGCTGAAACGTCCGCAACGCCAAAAGACCTGTCGGAGCAGGTCGAGCGCTATCTCGCCCAATACTTCGCGTCGTTCGGGCGAGATTTGCCACCGCCCGGGCTCTACGATCGGATCATTCGGCAGGTTGAGCAGCCGCTCCTGTCGGCAGCGTTAGCGGCCACGCGCGGTAACCAGATCCGGGCCGCCGAACTGCTAGGGCTCAACCGAAACACCTTGCGCTCGCGCATTCGCGAACTTGACATTCGTGTATTCCGAACGCCCATGCAGTGAGGCATGATCCGACCCCGGCCACATGACCGCGCCGCCTGGAACACACAAGATGTCAATCGACCGCCCGTCCAGCCTCAGCAATTCACAATCGCAATCCCAAGCACAGCAACAGAGTTCCGGGCCACCTTGCTTTAGCGAAATGACCGGGACCGACGGGACGATTCGGGCCGCCTACCAGCAGCTATCGGCATGGCTTGCGACCGCGCCGACGGAGTTGCTGACCAACCGACATCGCGAAGCCGAACACTTTTTTCGCCGCGTCGGCATCACCTTCAACGTCTACGGCGAAGATGAAGGCACCGAACGGCTGATCCCGTTCGACATCATTCCCCGCATTCTCACAGCGCGCGAATGGACCAAGTTGGAGCTTGGCCTGACCCAGCGCGTCACGGCGCTCAACCGGTTTATTGCCGACGTTTATAACGGGCAAGAATGCCTGAAGGCTGGCATCGTACCGCGAGAGTTGGTGTTCCAAAACCCGGCTTTTGAACCTGAAATGAGCCGCTTCACGCCGCCGGGCGGAATTTATGTCCACATCGCAGGCATCGACGTGGTGCGCGTTGGTCCAGACCAATTCTACGTGCTTGAAGACAATGCGCGCACGCCATCGGGCGTCTCATACATGCTGGAAAATCGCGAAGCGATGATCCGGCTATTCCCCGACCTGTTTCGCGGACACCGCGTTGCGCCAGTTGAGAATTACCCCGACCTGCTGTTGAAAGCGCTGCGCGCCAGTGCCCCAAAATCAGCCTCGCACGATCCAACAATCGTCTTGTTGACGCCAGGGCCCTACAACTCGGCCTATTACGAGCACACGTTCCTGTCTGATAAAATGGGCGTTGAGCTCGTCGAGGGGCGCGATCTGATCGTGCGCGATGCCATCGTCTATATGCGAACGACACAAGGGCTACAGCGCGTCGACGTGATCTACCGCCGCGTCGATGATGCCTTCATCGATCCGCTGTCCTTCAACCCCCATTCGACGCTGGGCGTTCCAGGCCTGCTCGCCGCCTACAAGGCGGGCAACGTCACGCTTGCCAACGCGGTCGGCACCGGGATCGCCGACGACAAAGCGATCTACACGTACATGCCCGAGATCATCCGTTTCTTTTGCGGGGAAGCGCCGATCCTCAGTAATGTTCCAACGTTCCGCTGCCGTGAGCCCGACAGCTTGAAATATGTCTTAAGCCGCCTCGATGAACTCGTCGTCAAAGCCGTTGACGGGTCAGGTGGCTACGGGATGCTCGTTGGACCTCACGCAACCAAGGCTGAGCGCGATGAATTCGCCCTGAAGCTCAAGGCAAACCCCGACGGGTTCATCGCTCAGCCAACGCTCGCACTATCGACGGTCCCGTGCTTCGTTGAGAGCGGCATCGCTCCGCGCCACGTCGATCTCAGGCCCTACGTGCTGTCCAGTCCAACGGGCGTGACCTGCGTGCCAGGTGGGCTAACACGGGTCGCGTTGAAGGAAGGTTGTCTTGTCGTCAACTCGTCGCAGGGCGGCGGCACCAAGGACACGTGGGTAATCGAAGCCGAACACGACACCGAGCCCGCCGCAGAGCCTGCTGCGGCCGTCGGCGGGGGAGGCTAAGATGCTATCTCGGATGGCTGATAGCCTGTTCTGGCTATCGCGTTACGTCGAACGCGCTGAAAACCTGGCGCGAACGCTTGAAGTCGCCCAGCGTATGGCGGCGCTGCCATCGGCCTACGCCGACACTTCGAACGAGTGGGATAGCGCGATCTCAGCGGCCGCCTCGCGCGAGGCGTTCTTCCGCATCCACAAAGTGGCAACGCGCGAAAACGTCATCACTTACCTTTTGAACTCGCCCGACAATCCCTCGTCGATTGAAGCGTGCATCGATATTGCCCGGGCCAACGCGCGCTCGGTCCGCAGTACGATCA
>JBBQNE010000056.1:0-18478 GCA_038329675.1 Hyphomicrobiales bacterium
CGGCGCAGCGTGGCGGTCTCGGCGATCAGGAAAGGGCTGATCGAACGCAAGATGACACAGGCCGAATTGGCCGATGCTGCGGACTGTCACGAAAAAACCATTCAAAATCTGATCGCTGGTAAGTCCGTTCGCGACCAAACGTTATTTGATGTCTGCATGGTTCTTGGCCTCGACTTCGAAGTGGTTCGCGACGATTGGCACGGCTCGATTGCCCAGCATGAGCCGGCGGAAGACGCGACCCGAATGGCCCCGCCACACGCGGAGCTTCGCCGACCGCTAGGGGTTGCGAACCCTGGAAATGGCGTTGTAGCGCCGGGTTACGCGGGGCCCGGTCACAGTGCGCCTGGCTATGATCGACAGCCAATCGGCGGCATGGTCGCGCCGATCTACATGGGTGCCTACTCGAAGCAAGCCATCGACCATTATTCCGGCAGCTATCTGACGTTGCGACCTGACTTTACGCGCAGCAACCACATCGTCGCTTATCGTACCGATATCGCATGGGACGATGGATGGCCGAGCCTGATGTTTCAGGAAAGTGGCCGTCCCGATCAGAGTTACGCCCACCGCGGCAGGCTGTATGTGCCAGCCTCATCGATGTTCATCCACTTGGTCTCGTTGACGAAGGGCGCAATGCGCATGATTGTTGTGTCGCAGCTGGATCGTGATGGCATCATGCGTGGGCTGATCACGACGCTCAATAAACAGCGGGCGACATTCATTCCGGTGTCTGCGCCGATCGTTTATATCAAGCGCGACGACGTCGAGGTTACCGACCTTGGAACAATCGCGCCCGATCACGGAGCACACGGGAGTTACACGAAGCTACTCGCCACCACGCTTGACGAGGGGTATGCGAAAATCGTGACGCCCGATTGACCGCATGGCCAGTGAATAGAAAAGTCCTCGTCAGCGGCCGGGCTGGTTATGACCACGGCCGCACGTCGATCAGGTTTTTTGACCTTCCACCTTGAGCCGCAGATCATCGATCATCTTGGGGATTTCCTGATCGTTGGGATGCACTTCGATCAGTTTTTCGAATGCTTTGAGAGCGGCTGCATTTTGTCCAGCCTCCAGGAACAGCATTCCGGTCGCTTTCAGGGCTTGGAAGTGTGACGGCTCTAATGCGAGGCATCGGCGTAGATCGCCAAGTGCGCGCTCTTTATCGCCAGCTAGCATGTGGGTGTAAGCGCGACGTAGCCAGCCCTCGGAGTAATCTGGAGACAGCTCCACAACTTGGTCGAGAAAACGGACCGCGAGTTGATAATCCCGATCTAACATCGCCTTGCGAGCGCGCTCCATCAGATAAAACGACGTATCGGTGCCGCGTAACAGCCACAGTCTCTCGATGGTTGCGACCAGTGGTTCAGCTTCGTCTTTGGACGCTGCCGTTGCCAAGTACGCATAAAGATTTTCGAGCAGTTTTTGACGCTCGGACGGTTTGTCGGGGATGGGCATCGACTTTGGATCGACGTCCTTTGGGGACGATAGTCCCGATCCCGGATGACCAGGGGGAAGTTGGCCCCGCTCGGGAGGGGCGGCCTGGGCCATAATGGCCTGATCAGCGCCAGCTTGCGCTGGGGCAAGTGCCACCAGAACTGCGAAGCATGTGGTAAGGACGATTGCGCGGTTTATCATGGCGCAAATCGTACGCCGGCTGGAGGCCACCGTCAAAATACGCTTGCGTAATTTTGGGTCCGGCCGGTCCCACGGTATTGGTTGCGCCTGGATCTGAGCGCAAACTTTTAACCCTAACAGGCCGAGCCAACTTAAGAAGGGCCGTGAGCCCGTGATCTCGTGAGCCCGTGATCTCAGGTCAGCCTTGGCGTGCCTTGAAGCGCTTCTGCGTCTTATTAATAATATACACGCGGCCCTTACGGCGGACGACGCGGTTGTCCCGGTGACGGGCTCGAAGAGACTTCAAAGAGTTGCGAACTTTCATGGTGCGGCTCGATATGCTTGGTAGGTTTCATGATCGGATTTGCGACGGGTCGTCTTAAGTCCGTTGCACTGCACTGCCGCGGACAGCCGACCACCCACCAAATTGGTATTCCTTCGGGACGACAGCACCAAAACGTCAGGTGCCGCGCTCCGGTTTCAAGCGCCCTGCTCTCGAGCGCCGTAAGCTCGACAGAGAACACCACCGCCATGGTGGGCGCTATAGGGTTCGAACCTATGACCCCTACCATGTCAAGGTAGTGCTCTACCACTGAGCTAAGCGCCCGCGTCCCACGCGAGAAGCGGTGTCTATAACTTCGCGATGGTGATCTGGCAAGGCGTCGCTCATTGCCGTTTAAGCTGGGTCGTGTCCGCCGAATTATTGGGCGATCAGCCGCTCGACCTCGCGAACGAGGTCTTTGAGATGGAACGGCTTTGATAAAATGCTGGCATCTTTTGCCCCGCCAAGGTCGGCGTTGAGCGTGACCGCAGCAAACCCCGTAATGAACATGATCTTCAGTTCTGGATCGAGCTCGCTCGCGCGGCGTGCCAATTCGATCCCATCCATCTTTGGCATCACAATATCAGTTAGTAGCAGTGTAAACGGCTCGCTTTGCAAGCGCTCGAAAGCGTCCGCACCATTATCAAACGCCACGACGTCATGGCCAGCCTTGCGGAGCGCGCGTTCAAGGAAACCGCGCATGGAGGGGTCGTCCTCTGCCAACAGGATGCGCGTGAGCGGAAGATGGGATGGATTTACGGGCATGCTGGTGATGACGCTCGTCAGGGCTGGGGTCGGGGATCGGTTTTGGATCGGGTCGGATGTAAGGTCTGGGATATGGTGAGGGCCGGGACTAGGGGCGGGTCTACCGCTGGATCTGGGTCCGGGCGGCGCATCCATCATGGACGGGTTAGGGTAAACGGACAATGAACCGGACCGAACGACCACCGTTTTGCGAGGATCATCACTCCAGGTCACGACAGCGATAGACAGTTGCGTGAATGATGGGCACAGTGGGTCGTATCTGATCAACAGCGGCGAATCGATGCACGCCAACGAACGCGAGTCGATCCTATCGGAGCTGTCACCACCGTACGTGGTGCATCAGCCGACCCGACAAACTGCGCCGTTCGTTTGGTGCTCACCGCACTCGGGGCGGGTATATCCACGTCAATTTATCGATGCTGTCCGGCTTGATCCGCTGGCGCTCCGCAAGTCTGAGGATTGCTACGTCGACGGGCTCGTCAGCTGTGTCGCATCGCTTGGCGCCCCATTGATTGCGGCGCGATTTCCTCGCGCCTACCTTGATGTAAACCGCGAACCCTACGAGCTTGACCCGGAGTTGTTTGAGGGCCCGATCCCCGATTACGCAAACACACAGTCAGCGCGCGTGGTCGGCGGCCTTGGGACCATTGCGCGGATCGTGGCCGATGGCGAAGAAATTTACCCTCACCGTTTGCCGTTGAGCGTCGCGTTCGACCGGGTCGAACTGCTGTACAAGCCGTTCCACGCCGAACTCATGGCGATGTTTGAAAAAACCAAGCGGCAATTCGGCTATGCCGTGCTGATTGATTGCCACTCGATGCCCTCGAATTTGATGTCGCAACAGGGCGGTCCGCGGCCAGACATCGTGCTCGGTGACCGGTTTGGCGCGGCGTGCAGCCCATTGTTGTCGTCGATGGTTCGCGACCGACTGCAGCGGATGGGCTACGAGACGCAAATGAACCGACCATACGCCGGTGGGTTCATCACGGAGCATTATGGTCGGCCGTCGCGCGGTTTCCATACGCTGCAAATAGAGATCAATCGCGCGCTCTACATGAACGAGCAGACGCTCGTCCGAACGCGGGGCTATGAGCGGCTTCAGCGCGATCTCACGGCATTGGCTGCGCGATTATTCGCTGAACTGCCGAGCCTTGATACCAACATGACCCCTGGCCGCGAAGCTGCCGAGTAGGACGCAAGGTGGGGCTCGGGGGGGCTCCCGACAAGGGTTTGGCGCCGCCCAAAAAAATAGGCCGCCATGACGGCGGCCCAAGTCTAGGGAGGAAACGCCCAAGGAGGGCAACGACAGGCGAGCCGAAGCTCACTGATGTCGCAGTGCACAAATTAGGTTGCGCCGCAATTTTCTCAACCCTTGTTTTTGCATAGCTGCCGCGCTCGACCGCGCAAATCTGCGGGGGCGGACCAGGAGTCCTCGATTATGAGATGTTTGTCGCCCGACAGTTCGTCGCCTGGCGCGGCCTCGGTGGCGCGCCAAAAAAAGTGGCCGCTCCGAAGAACGGCCCAAGTCTAGGGAGGAAACGCCCAAAAGTGGGCAGGCGCAGCGTCAGACGCATAATCCGACGATGCGGTGTAGAGTCTGCGCCTGTTCGCCTCAATCGACAACATGCTGTATACTGTTTCGACAGACTGATGTATCGGCGTGGTGCAGTTTAGCAACATGCGGGCGATCGATTAACATGGTGCGGCTTTGACAGCCAGCGTGAGACACATGGCGCTCGCGTGAGGCCGCGCGACGATCAGGGGTTGACGGTCGCTGCGGCGTCGTCCTCAAGCTGCACGGCAGAGCTTGGGCATAATCGGTGACAAACAACGTGACCCTAGCAACGCTGCTCGCTTGCGCCCACGACTTGGCTGATACGTCGCGAGCCACGATCCGCCCGTATTTTCGGACTGCGTTAGCGGTAACAAACAAGGCGCCCGACGCCGAAACGCCTGATGCCATGTCGCCTGAAGCTGGAGGTGCGACGGCTACTTTCGATCCGGTCACGGTGGCTGATCAGGCCGCCGAACGGGCCATCACGCGGCGACTTCAACAGCTTTATCCCGACCATGGGATCGTCGGCGAGGAGTACGGCGCCACCCGTCCCGACGCCCGCTATCAGTGGATCGTTGACCCGATCGATGGCACCCGCGCCTTCATTATGGGGCTGCCGACCTGGGGAACACTCATCGGCCTCCTCGATGGTGGCCGACCAATTCTCGGTCTGATGGACCAGCCCTTCACCGGCGAACGGTATTTCGCTTCGTCCGAGGGCGCGTTTTTGCGCCATGGCGGCGGAAGCTATGGTAACGCGAGCAAAAACCCAAGCGACAAGATCGATGCGAGCCAACCGCAGCGGTTGGCGACGCGGGGCTGTTTGACGCTGCGGAACGCAATCTTTTCGAGCACCCATCCTGATTTGTTCGACAGCCCACGATCTCGCCGCGTGCTTGAGCAGCTGCGATCGTCGGTGCAGATGACGCGGTATGGTGGCGACTGCTACGCGTATTGCCAGTTGGCCGCAGGGCATATCGATCTGATCGTTGAGCCCGGGCTCCAGGCCTACGATATTGCCCCCCTGATCCCGATCATCGAAGCAGCGGGCGGACGCGTGACCGATTGGGATGGCGGCCCGGCGCACCATGGCGGCGATATCGTTGCAGCTGGTGATCCAAGGCTCCATGCGGCTACGCTTGCGCTTATTCAAGCCGCGTGATGACCGTTGAAGCGTTGGACAAATCGTTGGTAATCGCTGCACAACCGATCGTCGTTGTTAAGGCGGCGGCGAGCTCGGCCTCCGACTGAGCGGGCACGTAAATTCCGCCCGTCAGATCGGCCAGGCAACGTGAATTGACTTCGCCCATAGACTTACGGTGCACTTCGCCGAAGGCAATCACATGAATTGTGAGGTCGGCACTTGCGGCCTTGAGGTTGTCAGCAACGGCACACGGATCCTCCCGGCAGCTTTCTTCCCGATCTGTAAGCGCCACAATAATCGAAGGGGTTGTCCGATATCTCAGAACGTCGGCCGCAATCGCAACAGATCGCGTGAGAGGAGTCCGGCCCTCAGGCCGGATGGTGTCGATTTCGGCGAGGATTACAGCCGCCGAGTTCGGTTGTGGCTCAGATCTTATCCGGACCGATTGACAGAGGTCACCCCCGCCGCGTCCGTAGATGATCAGTCCCATGCGTCGTTCTGGCGGCACGTGGGTAGGACGCGCCGCGCCGCGCTCCGAGCCGCGTCGATGCTGGTTATTCCGGTCATTGGATCGGGCTGCGCCATCGAACCGGACGCATCGAAAACAATCATCATGTCTTTGAGGCAGTTGAGCGGGACACCGTTCGCGACTGCGTCGCGCAAGTTGCTAAAACCTAACGCAGCCGTGCATCCAGCAATGACCCCGATGACGCAGCGACTGGTGCGGGAGAGCGTCATGCGGCGACCTGATCGACGCCCAGGTAGGCATCAAAGGCCGCCCAGAAGCGCCGACGAACCAAGTCCGTTTCCTGCAATATTTCGTGCCGTGCGTGGGGCATCATCACGTGCGTGCCGACTTTGAGGCCGACGGCGAAACGTTCGATGGTCGCCGTTGAAACGATCTCTTCATCTGCGGCGGCAAACAGCAGCGCTGGGATCGTGACGCGTTGGGGATAATCGGCTGCCGCTAACGTCGCGCAAGACCGCATCGCCGCCCGTAACCAGCCGATCGTCGGTGAGCCCAGACCGAGCCCGGGGGCGGCCCTCAGCACGGCGGCGTTGCGTTGATAGCGTTCGCGATCTGACGACAGCATGTTGCCGTCAAACGGCGCCAGTTCGATCGGTTGGCTGGACCCGCCGCGAACGTAGCGGGTCGCGAGGCCGCCGACGGAAGCCACTTCAGCAAACGTACGGGCCGCCCAGACCGGAGCGCGTAGCCGTTCGGGTGCGATTGCAAGCATCGGTGCGCATAGGACGAGGCGTTCGAACCAGGATTGCGGCTCGATCGCATGACGCAAGATGATGTTGCCGCCCATCGAGTGCGCCATTGCCACATAGGGGGGCGGACAGTCCGGCAAAACGACGTCCTTCATGAACCGGACGAGGTCGGCGTCAAAGCTCGTAAATGATCCGATGTGACCGCGAGCTTTGTCAGCCAGCGAGCGATAAGAGCCGCCCTGTCCCCGCCAATCCATCGTCGCAACAGCAAAGCCGCGTCGGCGAAGTTCGGCAATGACCTCGAAGTATTTTTCGATGAATTCGCCGCGACCGTGGAACAGGCAGATCGTGCCGCGACGTGGGCTGCGGGTCGCTTGCCAATGGGCGAACCGTAACGGCGCGCCATCATGGCCAGGAAACACCCCGGAGATGGCCCCACTGGGGATCGGATTGGTCGCGATCGCGACGAGTTGCATGATGACTGTCCCGACTTCAGTGTCCCGTCGTGCGAATCTCGTCGTCTGGCGTTGTGATGGATGCTCGGCCGGTCATTCATGCTCGACCGACGATTATCCAACCCTCGGGATCGCACCGTAAACCCCGGTGATCGACCCCGAGGCGCGCAATCAGCCTGAGCCCCGACAATTTGACACTCTTGCCATTGGGCCTAGACGATCGGTCCCAGACGATTAGACCCAGACGATCGGTCCCAGACGATCGGGCGTGACAGTCCGCGGCGCAGAATGGATGTTACGTGCGTGTACCAGAAAACGGCAGGCACAACGGAATAGATTAACGACGGTCCCAACGGCGCTCGGCGTACACACCGACATAGGGTCGGCGTGGACCATATCCCGAGCGGCCATAGTAACCATCGTACCCATAGTACGCCCGCTCCCCGTAATATCTGGGCGCACCATAGTATCGCGGGCGCTCGTAATAAACCGTCGGCGGTGGTGCGTAAGCAACAACGGGTCGCGCTTCAACGACGTGACCGTGGCAGGCATCGAACGCGACCTCGAAGCGTCGACCGTGCTCGTTGTCAGCCGTCATGACTGCGTTATCACGCCGATAATCGACCTCGTCGAAATTGTGCCAACCCTGCTCCTTGAGCGCGAGCCGCAAGTCCGGCTTGGTCAAGCAAGCGCTTGATTTTCGGCGATAGACAACAGGCGGCGGACCATCGTCCTTGTAGCTCGTCTGCGGTGATGGTTCCCGATACCCCCGTGATGGCGCTGGAACTGGCTCAGGATAGCCATCCTTGACGGTCCCCTGACTTTGCCAAGGCAAATCGCGGCTATCACTGTAACTGCGATCTTGAGCGGCGGCGGGAGCAAGCGGCACACTGGCGCTGCCGAAGACCGCTATGGTCGCCAAGAGCGAAAAAATCGATCGGCCGGTCATTTGATGCATCCTCGAAGTCGGGCATGAAAGCCCGTTTTCAGTTGAAGCCCCGCACGCAAGTGCCCAATCGTTGCAGCCCACCACCTTGCAACGCCTTCGCTTTACGTCTGTCGTCGCGCCGATGAATGGGACCTGAAGCGTATTGATATCACTGGTAATACGTCGCCACGGTGGCAGCGCGGCATCACAGGTGCGATCTGTGATGGATGGTCATGTCAGCGCTTCAACTATCGGTAAGCCGCTTGAAGACCTGGGAGTGGCTCTTACATTTGTCAGGCGTCGCTCAAACGAGGACGCACTGACGTGCTGCTTGGCCCGACGTCGGGCAGGTGGTGCAAATAAAAGCGTGTCGCTTCAACCATGAGGACATGACCATGCGACCTATCGATTTTACGCCGTTATTCCGGTCAACTGTAGGCTTTGACCGGCTGATTGAAAGGCTCGATGCGAGCGCTGAGCTTGACCGCGAGACGAGCTATCCGCCCTACAACATTGAGCGCACCGGCGAACAAGAATACCGCATCACCATGGCGGTTGCGGGGTTCTCAGGGGCAGACCTGCAGATCGAGGTCAAGGAACACGCGTTGTCGGTGAAGGGCGAGAAGAGGCCTGACGGCGGCCAGCGCGACTATCTGCATCGTGGTATTGGGCAGCGGGCCTTCGCGCGACGGTTTCAACTGGCTGACTACGTTGAGGTGACCGGCGCAAAGCTCGTCGACGGGATGTTGCACATCCACCTTGTTCGCAATTTGCCTGATCGCATGAAACCACGCATCGTCCCGATTAGCGTAACCGCCGATGTGACCTCGCAAAATATCACGCCTGACGCGACGAGCGTCAAGCAGATCGAGGTCCACGTGAACAACGCGAGCTGAGGCAGCGCTGGTTATGTTGCGCGGCAATCTAACCGACGGGTAACCGGTCACACACGTTAACGGCGGAGGGCTTGTGTCCTCCGCCCTTAACGTCATGGCAAGCTGCGCGTATGCAACGTCGATTTGGCACGTTGCTGGCCGAACCGGGCCGGTCCTGGCCTAGGTCATGGGCCGCGTCTGAGCCGTTGCCTGTCAGGGCATCACAAACCCGGCCCTTTGACAGCACCCGCCGCAGTGAGCCGATGCACAAATGTCACCGTAGCGCCATGTTCAAAGTTGGATTAGTTCTAAGCTAATCAGATGAGTGCACCGCGCGAAGGCCCTGGCCGCCACTGGGATACGCGCGCTTGCGACCATGAGCGAACGATCACCCCCGGTAACACTGGGGCAAAGCAGGCAAGGCCCGATACCATGAGCGACCGAAAGAACGCGATAACGTCTGCTGCTGAAGGCGCGTCTCGCGCTGGAGCCACGAAATCGCGTCGTGGTCGTCTCGCTCAGCCACTCGGCGGTTCGCCCAAGGCTCAGGGGCTCTACAACCCGGCGCATGAAAAAGATGCCTGCGGCGTCGGCTTTATTGCTCACATGAAGGGCACCAAGTCGCATGGCATCGTCGAAGACGCGCTGCGCATTCTGGAAAACCTTGAGCATCGCGGTGCGGTTGGCGCTGATCCGTTGTCGGGAGACGGCGCTGGGATTCTTATTCAAATCCCGCACGCGTTCTTGCAGTCGGAATGCACTGCGCTTGGCTTCGAGTTGCCAGCCGCTGGCGATTATGCTGTCGGCCATGTTTTCATGCCGCAGGATGGCCGTCTCTCGGACCACTGCGAGCGCGTGTGGGCGCGAATCGTTCGCGAAGAAGGTTTGTCGTTGATTGGCTGGCGGACGGTTCCCGTCGATAACTCGAAGTTGTCAAAGGCCGTCATTGAGTCTGAGCCGCACCACCGGCACGTGTTCATTGCCAAGCCCGCAGGGATGGATGCCGACGAGTTCGAGCGGAAATTGTTCCTCGTGCGCAAGGTCGTCTCGAACGCGATCTATCAAGCCTATAAGCGCCGTGACATCGGCCATTACACGGTGTCACTGTCGAGCCGCACGCTGGTCTACAAGGGCATGTTCCTGTCGTATCAGGTGAAGCAGTACTACTCAGATTTGTTGGATGCGCGCGTCGTTTCATCGATGGCGCTTGTCCACCAGCGTTTTTCGACCAACACATTCCCGTCGTGGAAGCTCGCTCACCCCTATCGGATGGTCGCCCATAACGGCGAGATCAATACGCTGCGCGGCAACAACAACTGGATGGCAGCGCGGCAGGCCTCGGTGTCGTCGCCGCTTTATGGCGACAAGATCAGTAAACTCTGGCCGATCTCCTACGACGGGCAATCAGATACGGCGTGCTTTGATAACGCGCTCGAATTCCTTGTCATGGGCGGCTATTCGCTGACGCACGCGGCAATGATGCTGATCCCGGAAGCGTGGGCTGGCAATCCATTGATGGATGCAAAACGGCGCGCGTTTTATGAATACCACGCTGCGTTGATGGAGCCATGGGATGGTCCAGCTGCGATGGCGTTCACCGATGGTCGCCAGATCGGCGCGACACTGGACCGTAACGGCCTGCGGCCCGCGCGTTATCTGATTACGAAAGACGACGTTGTGATCATGAGTTCGGAGTCGGGTGTGTTGCCTGTCGCCGAGGAAGACATCGTGCGCAAATGGCGCCTTCAGCCGGGCAAGATGCTGTTAATCGACCTCGAGAAAGGTCGCATCGTGTCGGACGAGGAATTGAAGGCCGACATCGCAGCGAGCCATCCATACGAGGCGTGGCTTAAGGCGACGCAGATCCGCGTCTCGGATCTGCCGCTGCCGGTCGCTGCAAACCAGAATGCGCTGTTGCGAGCGCCATTGCTCGATTTGCAACAGGCGTTCGGCTACACGCAGGAAAGCCTTAAGTTCCTGATGGCGCCGATGGCCCTGACGAGCAACGAGGCCGTCGGCTCGATGGGCACCGATACGCCGATTTCGGCGCTGTCGCACAAGTCGAAGCTGCTCCACACCTACTTCAAACAGAACTTTGCGCAGGTGACCAACCCGCCGATCGATTCGATCCGCGAAGAGCTCGTCATGAGTCTCGTATCGTTCATTGGGCCGCGGCCCAACATCCTCGATCTCGCGGGAGCGACAAAGGATAAGCGTCTCGAAGTCGACCAGCCGATCCTCGGCAACGACGACCTCGAGCGCATTCGCGCGATCGGGGCGGTCAAGACCAACAACTTCTCCTCGATTACGCTCGACATCACCTACCCGGCTGACCAAGGCGCTGGCGGCATGGGCTCTGCGCTCGATTGCTTGTGTGCGGAGGCCGAGGAAGCGGTTCGCTCGCGCGATACCAACATCATCATTTTATCGGATCGCCAAACCGGCGTTGACCGCATCCCGATCCCGTCGCTGTTAGCGACCTCGGCCGTGCATCATCACTTGATCAAGCAGGGCTTGAGAACGTCAGTTGGTCTCGTCGTCGAGACGGGTGAAGCTTATGAGGTCCACCAATTCGCGACGCTGGCTGGCTATGGCGCGGAGGCGATCAACCCCTATTTGGCGTTTGAAACGCTCGATGCGATGCTGCCCGAACTCGGCGGCGGGTTGACGCCAACCGACGTGCGCAAGCGATACATCAAGGCGATCGGCAAGGCCCTGTTGAAGGTCATGGCCAAGATGGGCATCTCGACCTACCAGAGCTACTGCGGCGCGCAGATATTTGATGCCGTTGGCCTACGCTCGAGCTTCGTTCGCAAATACTTTACCGGCACCCATACGCAGATCGAGGGCGCTGGCCTGCGTGAGATCGCACGCGAAACTGTAGAGCGTCATCGCGAAGCATTTGGCGACGTCCCGGTTCTTCAAGATAGCCTCGACGTTGGCGGCGACTACGCATTCCGGATCCGCGGCGAGGCCCACGTTTGGCGGCCCGGGACGGTTGCTGACCTACAACATGCGGTGCGCGGCAATCTGCCGGATAAATATCGCGACTACGCGCGTCAAGTTAACGACCAATCCGAGCAGCTCTACACAATTCGTGGGCTGTTCCGCATCAAGACGGCCGAAGAGATCGGGCGTGCGCCCGTTCCCCTCGCCGAGGTCGAGCCCGCAACCGATATCGTCAAGCGTTTTGCAACTGGCGCGATGAGCTTTGGCTCGATCAGCCACGAGGCGCACTCCACGATGGCGATTGCGATGAACCGCATTGGCGGCAAGTCGAACACGGGCGAAGGCGGCGAGGAGCCAGAGCGCTACGTTCGCCTGCCCAATGGCGACAGCATGCGCAGCGCGATCAAGCAGGTTGCGTCGGGCCGGTTTGGCGTAACGGCGGAATACCTTGCCAACGCCGACATGATCCAAATCAAAATGGC
This sequence comes from Hyphomicrobiales bacterium, assembly GCA_038329675.1. Lineage (GTDB taxonomy): Bacteria > Pseudomonadota > Alphaproteobacteria > Rhizobiales > Hyphomicrobiaceae > JANXVY01. The sequence goes on from JBBQNE010000056.1 coordinate 12,311, forward strand.
GCAGGGCGCGAAGCCCGGCGAAGGCGGTCAGCTGCCCGGCCATAAGGTCGATGAGCGGATCGCCAAGGTGCGCCATTCGACCCAGGGTGTCGGCCTGATCTCGCCACCGCCGCACCATGATATCTACTCGATCGAAGACCTCGCGCAGCTGATCTACGACCTAAAGAACGTCAACCCCGACGCTGATGTGTCGGTCAAGCTCGTCTCTGAGGTTGGTGTCGGCACGGTGGCCGCTGGCGTCGCCAAGGCGCGCGCCGACCACGTCACGATCTCGGGCTATGAGGGTGGCACGGGTGCGTCGCCGCTGACGTCGATCAAGCACGCCGGGAGCCCATGGGAAATCGGCCTAGCCGAAACGCATCAGACGTTGGTGCTCAATCGGCTACGGAGCCGGATCGCGGTGCAGGTCGATGGCGGACTGCGGACCGGACGCGACGTTGTGATCGGGGCGCTGCTCGGCGCTGATCAGTTTGGCTTTGCGACCGCGCCGTTGATCGCGGCGGGCTGCATTATGATGCGCAAGTGCCACCTCAACACCTGCCCGGTTGGCGTTGCGACGCAGGACCCGGTGCTGCGTGCAAAATTCAAGGGCAAGCCAGAGCACGTCATCAACTACTTCTTCTTCGTCGCCGAAGAAGTGCGTGAGATCATGGCGGCGCTGGGCGTTCGCAAGCTTGATGACCTGATCGGCGAAACGGGCCTACTCGACCAGACGCGCGTCATTGCGCACTGGAAGGCGCGCGGCCTCGACATGTCGAAGTTGTTCCATCAGCCCAACGTGCCAGCCTCCGTCGCAACACGCCACGTCGAGCGCCAGAACCATGGCCTCGAAGCCGTGCTTGATCGCCAATTTATCGAAACGGCAAAACCAGCCCTCGAGGCAAAAAAGCCCGTCAAGGCCGAGTTCGTCATCGGCAACGTCAATCGCTCAACGGGGGCTATGCTGTCGGGCCGTGTCGCCAAGGCATACGGTCACGCTGGACTGCCTGAAGACACGATTTGGTTCACGCTCACCGGCACGGCTGGCCAAGCGTTCGGCGCGTGGGTGGCTCGCGGCGTTACGCTCGACCTCGTCGGCGAAGCGAACGACTACGTCGGCAAAGGGTTGTCGGGCGGCAAACTCATCGTGCGGCCGCACCCGAAGTCGGCGATTGTGCCGGAGGAGAGCATTATCGTTGGTAATACGGTGCTTTACGGCGCAATCGCTGGCGAATGCTACTTCCGCGGTGTGGCCGGTGAGCGGTTCGCGGTCCGCAACTCCGGTGCCAGCGCGGTCGTTGAAGGCACCGGCGATCACGGCTGCGAATACATGACGGGTGGTTGCGTCGTCGTGCTTGGACCAACGGGGCGCAACTTCGCTGCAGGCATGTCAGGCGGCGTTGCGTACGTGCTTGACGTGGCCGGTGATTTCGCATGCCGCGTCAACCCCGAAATGGTGCGCCTCGATGCAATCGAGGCCGACGCTCAGGCGATGGCGCGGATCGTCTCAACCAAGGGCGCGACGGCTGCCCCATTGGCTGACGTCATGGGCGATATGCGGTTCGACGATGCTGTGCGGCTGCACACGCTGATCACGCGCCACGCCCACTATACGAACTCGAAGAAGGCTCACGCCATTCTTGCTGATTTCGCTGGCCATTTGCCTAAGTTCCGCAAGGTCATGCCGACGGAGTACGAACGAGCGTTGGGCGACCTTGCCAAGGCTGCCGCACGCACGGCAGCGGAGTGAGGCGCGCCGCGGTCGCGTAGGATACAGCTGGTGCTGCAAGTTATCAGGATGAGACGACATGGCTAAGCCGACCGGATTTATGGAGTTTGAGCGCGTCGATCGCACCTATCGGCCGGTCGAGGAGCGCACCAAGCACTGGAACGAGTTCATCGTTCCATTGGGCGATGGTGATCTGAAAAACCAGGCTGGACGGTGCATGGATTGCGGCATCCCGTTTTGCCACAACGGTTGTCCAGTCAACAATCAGATCCCCGACTGGAATAATTTGGTCCACACAGGCGACTGGCAGGAAGCGTCGCGCAACCTCCATTCGACGAACAACTTTCCCGAGGTGACAGGCCGCATCTGCCCGGCGCCGTGCGAAGCCGCCTGCACGTTGAACATCGACGATAAACCCGTCACGATCAAATCGATCGAAGCTGCGATCGCCGATAGGGCGTGGCAGGAAGGCTGGATTGTCCCGCAACCATCCGAGCGCAAGACCGGCAAGAGCATCGCCATCGTCGGGTCAGGCCCCGCTGGCATGGCGGCCGCCCAGCAACTGGCGCGGGCTGGCCACGATGTGCACGTCTATGAGCGTAACGCTTATCCGGGCGGTTTGCTGCGCTATGGCATTCCCGACTTCAAGATGGAAAAGCAGATCATTTCCCGTCGCGTTGCACAGATGGAAGCTGAAGGCGTCAGGTTCCATTGCAACACAGCCGTTGGACCAACTGCCCTTGTCACCGTCGACGGGCTGCAGAGCGAATACGACGCAGTGCTTCTAACGGGCGGATCTGAAAAGCCGCGCGACTTGTCGGTGCCTGGGCGATCGCTCCAGGGCATTCACTTCGCAATGGACTTCCTCCAGCAACAAAACCGGCGCGTGTCTGGCGAACCCCTGTCGAACCGCGCCACTTGCGAAGTGGCGCAGGGCCGCAACGTCGTCGTCATCGGCGGTGGTGACACCGGCTCCGATTGCATCGGAACGAGCTTCCGACAGGGCGCGTCGAGCGTGACCCAGCTTGAGATCATGCCGATGCCGCCCGAGCGTGAGAACAAAGACCTGACGTGGCCGAATTGGCCGCTGAAAATGCGAACGTCGTCCAGCCAAGCGGAAGGCGCCAAGCGCGATTTCTCAGTCAACACCAAACGGTTCGAGGGATCGAATGGCCGCGTGACGAAGCTTGTTTGCATCAAGATCGACGAGCGCTTTAAGGAAATCCCCGGCAGCGAATTTGTCATTCCAGCCGACCTCGTGTTGCTCGCGATGGGCTTTGTATCGCCGATCACCGAAGGCCTTGGCCTAGACCTAGACGCCCGTGGCAACGTCAAAGCGGACGAGCGCGCCTACGCGACGAGCCGCCCCAACCTTTATGTGGCTGGCGACATGCGCCGAGGTCAATCTCTGGTGGTGTGGGCAATCCGGGAAGGCCGTCAGGCGGCGCACGCGATCGACTTGGCGTTAATGGGCCGAACGACGTTGCCGCGTTAAACGTTTTGGAGCAGTATTGGCGGCGCGACGTAGCGCTGAGCTATTCGCGACGCAGGATGCCGTTGACGATGCGGTTGGCCCAGCCTTTGGCAACGAACGTGTCTTTGACGTCATCTGGGTCGTAGACCGTTTCGACCCAGTCAAAGAATGCCATGGGATGGTCCTTCGTATCGGCCAGGTAGCGCTCGAAAAACGCATCGAGCACGCCAGTGTCCGACTGTCGAATGTGACCATAGCGCAATGACAGCTCGCGCTTTGCGTCGGCGATCGGCTCGGCGAGTTTGACGTGCCGGTAAAGCACGCTCATCAAGCCCGCACGGTCCGCGCCAGATTTGCAATGCAACAACATTGGGTATTCGATTGTTTCCAGCACGGCACGCGCGCCTCGAATTTCCTCCCGAGATGGCGCCGCACGGGACCGCACTTGGTAGTCAACGAGTGTGATGCCAAGCCGCTGACAGGCGGCCTTCTCCAGCCAGTAACTGCCGCACGACCGCGGGCCGCGCAGATTGATGATCGTCTTGATGCCGGCGCGTTTTAAACTGGCGATCTGATGGGGTGCGGGTTGGGCGCTCCGCCACGCGTCATCTGACAACTGGTGTTTATTGAGGTACCCCAATCGAAAAATGCCGTGGTCGAGGAACATCATATCAAGCCACTGCGCTGGCAGTCGCCCAACGCGTATCAGTGGCGCAGGCGTGTTTGCAGCCAAGCCCTCGCGCCAACCCAGGGTCGCGCGTTTAACCGTCCGCTTCCAGCGCTTGGCGAGGCTCGCCATCAGTTAGGGTCGCACATATTTTTTTGTAAAAGGTACGTGGATTGAGAACTGCGCTTCATTTAGGTCCTGCCTCGATCAACGTGTAGGGATGTCACACGGTTTCGTTAGTTGCCCAAACGTCACAGGGGACGAATTGCGAAGACACGAGACCCTTCGCCGGGAATCGTCTGACCCTACGATACGAATGGATGCCGCACGTTGGCACCAACACAACGTTCACCCTGTTTTTCGGTGCCACTTGGGCTATACCCGCCAGACATCTGTGAGAGTACCGGCGAGTATGAGCCGCGATGACCAGGACCAGCCGATCACAGCCGCTGCCCCGTCAAACCGGGTCGGCGGCAAGTCCGTTGCCCAACTGATCAGGTTCGTATCACGCACATCGACCACGGTGATGGACCCACCGGACTTGGTCAAGCGCATCGAAGCGATGCATCCCACGATTCTTGCGGTGTGGCACGGCCAGTTCATGATGCTATCGCACCTCAAACGGGACCATTTGCGCTATGCGGCGATGGTGGCAAAGCATGGCGACGCCGACATAATCGGGTCGGCGATGTCGGCCTTTGGTCTTGACCTCATTCGGGGTGCAGGAGCCGGCGAGCGGCGCAAAGATCGCGGTGGCGCACAGGCGCTGCGCGGTGCCGTTCAGGCGCTCAACGGAGCGGACGGTAAACCACCCGCTGCCGTTGTTATGACCGCCGACGTGCCACCTGGGCCAGCCCGGCGCGCTGGCGAAGGCATCATCACGCTCGCCCGATTATCGGGGCGGCCGATCCAGCCGATCGCGGTCGCGTCGTCGCGCTACAAGGCGCTGAGGACGTGGAGCCGGATGACGATCAACTTGCCGTTCTCCAAGCTCGCGTTCGTCGCCGCCGACCCGATCTTCGTGCCGCGGGAGAGTTCATCGGCTGACCTTGAGCGGTTTCGTCTCGAGCTTGAGCACCGGCTCGATGATGCCACGCGGCGCGCTTATGCAATGGTCGGCGCTGACCCTGCGCGGGCAACCCCACCTCATCCACGCAGCGCGCCACGCAAGCCCGGCGTGCTGCTCAATACGTATCTTGGCGCAATGTCGGCCGCTTCGCCGCTCACCGGCCGTCTTCTTGCGCATCGCGAAAAGCGAGGCAAGGAGGACCCAAGTCGTCTGTCAGAACGACGCGGGCAGTCTGGAATGGCACGGCCGCCCGGTCGCTTGATCTGGATCCATGCGGCAAGCGTCGGGGAAACCAACGCGGTTCTGCCGTTGATCGGTGGTTTGCGGCGCGCTCGGCCTGACGCCATGGTGTTGCTGACGACGACCACGGTGACGTCGGCACGGATTGCAGCGGAACGTTTGCCGCCGGGTGCGATCCATCAGTTTGCACCGCTCGACGTGCCAGCGTTCACCCGCGCGTTTCTCGATCACTGGCAGCCCGACATCGCCGTGTTCACCGAAAGCGAGATCTGGCCAAGCCTGATCCTTGGCACCCATGCCCGCGGCATCCCCTTGGCTATCGTTAATGGTCGACTGTCGCCGAAAAGTTACCGGCGCTGGATGAAGCTCAGCGGGTTTGCCGAACCGCTATTTGGCCGCTTCGATGTGGTGCTGGCGCAAAGCGAAAAGGTTGGCCGCTGGTTTCGTGATGTTGGTGCTCGCTACGTTGTGCCCGCTGGCAACCTAAAGGCAGACGCTCCACCGCCGCCCGTTGATGCCGCCAAACGTGGTGTTCTCGAAGCGCAATTGGCCGGTCGACGGCCGATGCTCGCCGCCAGTACCCACGACGGCGAGGAGGCGGTGATCGCGGTCGCCCATCGGCTGATTGCCGGGCAAAACGATCGGCACGTGACGATCATCGCTCCGCGTCACCCGGAGCGCGGCGTCGCGATTGCAGCGGCGTTATCAAAAGGCGGAGAGCCAGGAGCGAAACTGACCGTGGCGTTGCGCTCGCGCGGAGAGCCGGTTCCAGCGGGCGGCGGCATCTATATCGCCGATACCTTGGGCGAACTTGGATTGTTTTACGCGCTTTGTCCCGTCGTGTTGATGGGCGGATCGCTCGTCCAGCGCGGTGGGCAAAACCCGCTGGAAGCGATCCCGTTTGGTGCTGCACTCTTGACGGGGCCGAACACACATAACTTCCGGGCGGAGTATCAAGCGCTCGCTAAAGCCAACGCCGTGGTCGAGGTTGCGACGAGCAGCGATATTGC
>JBBQNE010000057.1:0-18448 GCA_038329675.1 Hyphomicrobiales bacterium
TATCGTCAAGTTCTGGGAGCCGTCGTGGCGGGCGATCCTGATGGGCTCGCCCGACGCTTATCTCGATCGTCTGATTGCGGCGGGGTTCGATGGCGTCTACCTCGACCGCGTCGACGTCTTTGACACGTGGAAAGCGACGCGCAAATCGGCTGCACGCGATATGGTCGCTCTTGTCAGTGATATCGCAGCCTATGGGCGGGCAAAGAAGCCGGGCTTTGTGATCGTCCCGCAAAACGCCGAGGACTTGGCCATTTATGCCGACTACGTGGCCGCGATCGATGCCATCGCCAAAGAGGATTTGCTGTACGGCCTCGATGGTAAGGCGGGTGCGCCCAATGCGGCAAGCGAGGTGCGCGACAGCGCCGTTTTGCTCGATCGGGTTCGCAAGGCTGGCAAGAAGGTGTTCGTGGTCGAGTATCTCGACGATGCCGCCAAAATTGGCCGCGCGCGTAAGACGCTACAGCGACGGGGCTATATCCCGCTGTTTGCTAGCCGCAGTCTCGATGCGGTGCCTATCGCGCTAGGGAGGTGATGTCCCGGGCATCGCGTGCATTGCGAAGCTAACGCGGGCCGCGCCGTTCAGCCGAACGCGCCGAAGTGGTGGGAGATGCCGGTGCCGATCTCGCGGATGAACTCCCACGAGGTCTCCATCGGCTCAAGGATTTCCGTTTCGAGACGTCCGTAGTCGTCAATCCCGCGCGGGCGATAGGTCGCCTTCTCATCAAGGCCAGACCCGTCCGCGGCGCCTTTGCGGGTGTGCGGGAACGCCTGCCGGATGAAGCCGACGACCTCGGGCACGTCAAGGGCAAGCGCGCGGCCTAGCAATTGTCGATGGTCAGTGTCGTTTTGTGGCGAGAACCGCGGCAATTGCGCAGCCAAGATCATCACGCGCATGATGAGCGCGAGGCGGATTGCTTGTAGCACATCCAATTCCAGACGCGATTCGTCGAGTTCATTGACGTTGCCGTAGCCAGCTTCCTTCATGATCTGGTGGAGATCAATGCTGTCGAGCCGCAGATGGTGGACAAACCGGTTGATCGAGCCAGAACGGTCGTCGTCGAGCAGATAGGTCGCCAGTACGCGGAACGCTGGCTGAAGCGGCTCTTCGCGGCCCCACGAGGCGCGCGAAGCCCAAAATCCCGGATCAAACACGGTCGCGTTCGCGCCCATCGCGTTGAGCGAGGACAGACGCTTGCCGGTCGCGATCATTTCCAGCAGCACCGAAAGCCGGGCTGATTTTGCCGCGAGCGCCACGAAGCGCTCCTTGTCGGAGCCCACCGCAACGCCCAGACCCGCCACGACGTTGGCTGTGTAGCCGAATTGCTGCAGGATGGCGTTGTTTGGGATCGCGCGCATTCGGGCCGGGTCGCCGCGATCTTGCACCGATTGTGTTTCGCTCTGCCGTTTTACGGGGCGCGAACCGGTGCGGTAGAGCATGTTGGCCCCGTAAGCGCCGAGCACAGCTCGGTAGCCTTCGTGGGCGAACAGGGCCTGCTGATAGGCTTTGAGGCGCAGGAAGAAGTCGAGCCCGAAATTCGTGTCGTCGTAGAACGGATCATTGGCGACGGGCGTGCGGTGCGCGTCGAGCACGATCGTCGCCATGGCCCGGGCGGTTAGCGCGCGGTTGCCAAAGAACATAAAGCCATCGCCGCCCTGGAAGCTCGTCTCGTGCTTGACGGGGGTGCCGTTGCGCTCAAATCGCAAGCGAGCTTCATCGGAAAACACGTAACGCAGGCGCGTTGGAAGATCGCCGGGATGGGCACCGCGGCCCATGCTTTCACCATGCGTGGAGAACAGCAATACTTCAACGCCAGGCAAGCGGGCCTTGGCGATGGTCTCGGCAAGTTGGAAGTTGAACCGTTCGATCGCGAGCGTGGCTGAGATCTGCCCGATGAAGCGGCCGGCGTCCGAAAACCCGGTTTGCACCGAGATGCGGCCGCGGCCCTTGACGTAATTGCGATAGGCATCCTGTTCGAGCAAACGTTCGACAAGCCGCGCGCCGGTCTCGAGCCCCGACGGCGTCTCAAACAGCGGCGAGATATCGACGATGTCTTCAACGCCAAACAATTTGGCAAAGAAGACTGCGATCATGACGGTCGCTGAACTCTCGCACTCGGCAATGAGGAAGCGGATCGGCGTCTCGCCATCGACATGCTTTTGGATTTGGGCGATGAGCGCGAACTGGCGGATGGCGGTCGCGGTTTCGAGGTCGAGGCTGGCGAAGTTAACGGTCTCGCGTGGCGTCGTCTCGATCATCTCGACGATACGGGCAAGCGCTTGGCGCTCGGACAGATCGCGGGTCCAGGGCTGGTGGACGTAGGCGCGAAACGCATTGTTGAGCTGCTGGGCATTGACGCGCAGGTGGATGTGGCCCGTGCCAAGGCCGGTCGCCACAACGATCCCGCGGTAGGTAGCAAGGCCGCGCTTGAGTTGCGGACCGTCCATGTGGGGCTTCAGTTCGTCAAGCAGGGCGAGCAGCGTGTCGGTTGACGTGAGATTGTAGCCGTCTTGTTTGGTGAGCACGTTGGCGACGCGAGCCAAGGCCGAGCCTTCGAGCCCCATGTTTGATAACGCGCGGACCTGTTCGTCGACGGCTGCAATGGCGAGGTCGAGCTTGCCCGTAATCTGGCGACTGATGCGCGTGATCTCCGGGCCCTCGCCAAGCCGGTGACGTAGCGTCAAGAAGCGCTCACGCAGGTCGGTCAGCGCGGCGCGCTTTTCTTGAATGCGAACAAGATATGACCGGTGCCAGGGGATATCGGTGCGGCCGTCAAGGTCGTAGCCGACCCATGACGCCATCGTTGTCAGGCGTGGCGACAGGTCGAACGCGCGATCCCCGTAACGGGCGTTGGCGGAGGAGTAAAACGCGCTAAGTAGGTCGGAGTAGGCACTTCTGAGGTTGGCGATCGCGTCCTGCGCGCGGGCGTGCTCGTAGCTCAAATCGAGATTGTCGTCGGGGCGGTGGCCATGGCCAATACCGGTCGCGGGTCCGTCCGCATCGGCCGAGGCCAACTCGACCATATGTCGGGTCAGCGCTTCTGAGACCCCAAACGTCGGGTGAGCCGTCAAGACGATGCCTGAGCGCGACTTTGCAAAGCGGGCCGCAAACCTGTCGAAACCTGCGCCAGCCGTACCACCCGCAGCCGCATCATCTGCGGCCATCAGCCCCTCGATGCCATCCATGAACGCTTTAAGCGTTGCATTGTGGTCAACGAGGCCGATGCGTGAGCGAAGCCGTTGGGCGCGGCCAGTGCACGCGCGGTCCATCAAGCGACCAGCGATAGCGCGCAGGTCGATCAGTCCGATTTCGCCCGCTTCGAGGCGGCGCGAAATATCAAAGGCAACGTTGACAATCGGGTTAAGCCCCGGTCGGTCAGGGATCTGTGCCCGCTGTTGGCGAAGCTGCTCGCGCAACTCTAGTTCATCGATCGGACGCTGGCCCTCGGCCATGCTCACGATAGGGGCGAGCTGGTTCATGACCGAGGTTCTCCATATTTGCGTTCGTCGAAACGTCGGTAAGCGCGGGTTGAGACGGGTGAAACAACAGCGTCAAGCGACCTTCTTGAGGTTCTTGACCATGCCAGCCATCGTCGAGCCCATGTCGGAGGGCGTCGGCACGATCGTGACGCCGCAGGTCTTTAAAAGGTCGACCTTTTCGGCAGCCGATTCACCAAAGGCCGATACGATGGCGCCGGCATGGCCCATCTTACGGCCCTTGGGGGCTGAAAGGCCAGCGATGTAGGCAGCGAGCGGCTTTTTCATATGGTCGCGGAAGTAGGCTCCAGCCTCGGCTTCCTGCGGGCCGCCGATTTCGCCAATGATGAGGACGGCATCGGTTTCAGGATCGTCTTCAAAGTGAATGAGGATATCTTTGAAGGAGGAGCCGTTGATCGGATCGCCACCGATGCCAACAGAGGTCGAAACGCCAAGGCCGAGGGCCTTCAACTGGCTGGCGGCCTCGTAGCCAAGCGTGCCAGATCGCCCGACGATGCCAACGCGACCACGGCTGTAGATGTTGCCTGGCATGATGCCCATCATTGCGCGGCCAGGCGAAATCGTTCCAGCGCAATTGGGTCCGGTCAGGATCATCCGGTTTTCAGCCTTATAACGGCGCATGTAGCGCTTGAGCCGGATCATGTCCTGGGTTGGAATGCCATCGGTGATGCAGGTGCAGTAGCGGATGCCAGCGTCGGCGGCTTCCATGATGCTGTCGGCAGCGAACGGCGGCGGCACGAAAACGATGGATGCGGTGGCACCGGTTTCAGCGACCGCGCCCTTCATGGTGTTAAACACCGGGCGGCCAAGATGGGTCGTACCGCCTTTGCCGGGTGTGACGCCGCCGACGACGTTGGTGCCGTAGTCGATCATTTCTTGGGCGTGGAACGTTCCAATACGCCCGGTAAATCCCTGGATCAGGACCGGCGTCGTCTCGTCGATCAGAATGGCCATGGTGGTCTCTCCAGCTCAGGCGGACGTTTTGGCGGCAGCGACGGCTTTGCGTGCAGCGTCAGCGAGGCTGTCGGCGGTAATGATGGCTAGCCCGCTGGCAGCCAGGATTTTTTGGCCCTCGGCCGCGTTCGTGCCGGCCAATCGAACGACGATGGGCATCTTGATATCAAGCTCGCGGATGGCATCGCACACGCCCTTGGCGACCCAATCGCAGCGGTTGATGCCAGCAAAAACGTTGACGAGTAACGCCTTGACGTTTTGGTCCTTGAGAACCGCTCGGAACGCCTTGGCGACGCGGTCGGGGCTCGCGCCACCGCCGATGTCGAGGAAGTTTGCAGGTTCTCCACCGGCTTGCTTGATCATGTCGAGCGTTGCCATCGCGAGGCCAGCGCCGTTGACGACGCAACCGATATCGCCATCGAGGCCAACGTAGGCAAGGCCACGGTCGGCGGCGAACGTCTCTCGCGGGTCTTCCTGGCTCTTGTCGCGCAATTCGGAAATGTGTGCGCGGCGGAACAGAGCGTTGTCGTCAAAGCTCATCTTGGCATCGAGCGCGAGGATCTGGTTGTCCTTAGTGATAACCAGCGGATTGATCTCAACCATCGTCGCGTCAAGGTCGCGGAACGCGCGATAGCAGCCAAGGATCGTCGGCACGAGCTTACTAACGAGTTCGGGTTCAACGCCCAGGCCGAAGGCGACTTCTCGGGCTTGGAATTGCTGCATGCCGACGGCAGGGTCGACGGTAACGCGGAGCAGGCTTTCGGGGTGCGTGGCGCTGATCTCCTCAATTTCCATGCCACCAGCGGCCGACGCGACGACCATGATCCGCTCGCTGGCGCGGTCCATGACGAAGCCAAGGTAGAATTCTTTGGCAATCAATGTCGCCTCTTCGACGTAGAGCCTGGAGACGAGCTTACCGGCCGGGCCGGTTTGCGACGTGACGAGCCTGCGACCGAGCAGGCTTTCGGCGGCTTCTTCGATCTCGCGGTCGCTCCGGCAGAATTTAATGCCGCCAGCTTTGCCGCGCGCTCCCGAATGGATTTGCGCTTTCACGACCCACGCCGAGCCGCCAATATCGCTCGCCCGGTAGGCGGCCTGTTCGGGACTATAGGCGAGGCCGCCGCGTGGAATCGGGATCCCGAACTTCGCGAGCAGTTCTTTAGCTTGATACTCGTGAACGTCCATGGCGGGTCTCCCGAAAGTCGGCAATTGCGAGTGGAGATTTGCAAGTTGGAAAAATTGCCGTGTCGCAACTCCCAACTCGCAAGTCTGACGTCGCTGGGTTAGGCGGCTTGTTTGGTGGCCGCCGATTTGATGGCGCGCGCGGTCGCAAGCAGGTTCATCGCCATTTTTTCCGACGCCGCGTCGATCATCTTGCCATCGAGCGAGGCTGCACCCTTGCCTTGGGCTTCAGCCTCTTTGAGCGCGACGAGAATACGCTCAGCTTTCGTCACCTCAGCTTCAGTTGGCGAGAACACGGCGTTCGCGAGTTCGATTTGGCTGGGGTGGATCGCCCACTTGCCCTCAAGGCCCAAGGCTGCAGCCCGCTTGGCAGCGGCGGTGTATCCAGCTGGGTCCGAGAAGTCACCGAACGGACCATCGATCGGACGAAGACCATAGGCGCGGCAGGCGACCTTCATGCGCGAGAGCGCGAAGTGCCATTGGTCGCCCGGATAATCTGGGTTGAGACCGCCGATAACGACGGTGCGCGCCTTGTTGAAGGCGGCGTAGTCGGCGACGCCGAAATGCATCGCTTCCAGGCGCGACGGGGCGGCAGCGATCGCTTCAACGTTGGCCATCCCAAGCGGTGTCTCGATCAGGGCTTCAGTACCGATGCGGTTCTTAAAACCCTTAGCAACCTCGATTTGCGAGACGATGCACTCAACGGTGTAGACGTCGGCTGGAACGCCAACTTTTGGGATCAGGATGGTATCGAGTTTGTGGCCAGCCTGTTCGACAATATCGACGACATCGCGGTACATGTAGTGCGTGTCGAGGCCGTTGATTCGGACCGACACCGTCTTGCCAGCGCCCGCCCAGTCGAGGTCGTTCAGCGCTTGAATGATGTTTTTGCGGGCCTGATCTTTATCGGGCGGGGCAACGGCGTCTTCACAATCAAGAAAAATATAATCGGCCGCGCTCCGGATCGCTTTTTCGATCATCGTGGGGTTGGAGCCGGGAACGGCAAGCTCGCTGCGCTGAAGGCGCGACTTGCGGAGCGGATAAAGCGTATAACTCATGGGCGGTAAGGTCCTGGTTGAACGGCCGTTGGCAGCGCAATCGGTTGGTGGAGCGTGTCTGAACGGGGCGGCGTAAACTTCGCGCGGCAGAGCATCGTGCCCTGCCGCGCGTCGTCAATTCGCGATCACCTATCACGTTGGTTCGTGTCGACATCAGCCCACACGGGAGGGCTTCAAACGTCCTTGGCCCTAGGCGGCGCTTTTCAGCATCGGCATCGTGAGGCCGGTCGCTGACTTGGACGCCGTCGAGCGGAAGTATTCGGCCGCCGCCCCTGTACCGGAGCCGGGGACGACGTTGACGCCAACGTCGCGCAAGCTCATCTCAACCGTGAACAGCGCGCTGCCGATCATGCCTTCATCAAGTGCGCCGAGGTGGCCGATGCGGAACACTTTGCCCGCGACCTTGGACAGGCCAACGCCAAGTGAGGTGTTGTACCGGTAGAAAGCCGTCTTCACGACAGCATTGCTGTCAAAGCCCTCGGGCACGAGGATCGCAGACACCGTGTCTGAGTGCCACTTCGGTTCCTTGGCGCACAACTTGAGGCCCCACCCGGCGACCGCGCGGCGCACGCCTTCTGCCATGCGATGATGGCGGGCGAAGACGTTCTCGAGGCCTTCTTCGGCAATCATATCAAGCGAGGCGCGCAGTCCACGCAGCAACTGCGTCGCTGGCGTGTAGGGGAAGTAGCCGAGGTCGTTGGTCTTGATCATATCTTCAAACGAGAAGAAGCAACGCGCCATTTTTGATGACTTGTGCGCCTCGAGGCCTTTTTGGCTAACCGCGAGAATGCCCAAGCCTGTTGGGAGCATGAAGCCTTTTTGCGAACCTGAAACGCAGCAGTCGACGCCCCATTCGCCCATCCGCAAATCCATTGAGCCGACCGAAGACACGCCATCGACCATCAACAGCGCCGGGTGCTTGGCCGCATCCATGGCCTTGCGAACGCCAGCGATGTCGCTGGATACGCCCGTGGCGGTCTCGTTCTGGGTGGCGAACACGGCTTTGATTTCATGCGCCTTATCCTTGGCCAGGATGTCGGCATACTTTTCCAAGGGAACGCCGGTGCCCCATTCCTCGTCGCAGATCACGACGTTGAGCCCGAGGCGCTCAGCCATGTCGATCCAAAGGTGCGAGAACTGGCCAAACCGGCTCATCAGCACTTTGTCGCCAACGTTGAGCGTATTCGTCATCGCCGATTCCCAGGCGCCCGTTCCCGAGGCCGGGAACAAAAACACCCGACCGTCCTTCATCTTAAAAACCTTCTTCAGGTCTTCAAAAATCGGCAGCGTTAGTTTCGGGAACTCAGGCGAGCGCATGTCTTCCATGCGAAGGTCCATCGCGCGGCGAACCGGCTCGGGGATGTTGGTTGGGCCGGGAATAAACAGGTGCGGTTGGACGAGCATGGGTGATGGGTCTCCTTGGGATGGTCCAAATCGAAGGGGCTGGTGCCGCGCTCACGACCACGAAGGTCGGCGCCGACAGCAGTCCTGGGGGCGTAGTGGCCCCCATCAACTTTAGTCACAACACCCACGTGGGGAACCCCGCACACCAATCGGGCAGGAAGTGTACTGCCTAATTGGGTAGGGCGGCATGCAGTCTGCTGCATGTTGCGATGCGGGATGATTTAGCAATGTCGGCTATCGGCGGGCACTTCGTGCATTCGCAGGTGCGATGCGTTGGGGGCAGACCCGGGTAGGTAGGGCGGGCGCTCGGCTCCCAAAGCGGCACAATCGTCGCGCCGTCTTAAGGCTTTGGATCGCGGCCGTTGGAAATGAACATCGCGACCGCCATCGCCCGGTTGTTGACACCCAGTTTGTCGTAGAGGTTTTTGAGATGATATTTGACGGTGTTTTCTGAAATGCCGGTCCGCGCAGCGATTTGAAGGTTGGTCCAACCGTTGGCCAGCGCCGCCAATAATTCGCGCTCACGCGACGTCAAAACGTCGAGCGGGTCGGAATTGAGCGTTCGCATGTCGATATAGGGCAAAGATAGCCGGCCGCGCGCGACGGTTGCCAACGCTTCGATCAGCACGATCGGGTCCTCGGACTTCGAGATAAAGCTCCACGCCCCTTCGCGGATCGCCTCGCGCAGCACATCTGTCGCCGTGTCACCCGTGTAAACAACGATGCGCGTTGCGATTTGTCGTCGTTTCAGCATCGCGAGCAGCGCGCCGCCGGTCATATCCGGCAGGGCCCAGCCAACTACGCCGATGTCGGCGCGACGGCTATCAGCGAGGCTGGCGAAGTCGAGCGCGGTCGAGGTCACACCGATCACCTCAAAACGACCATCGCGCCGAATGTAGTCATCGAGGCCAGCGCGGACGACTGGGCTTTTGTCGGCGATCAGGACCCGCGGTCGCGGAGAGGCTAACGGCACACGGCGGACGTCGGCGCCGTCAGGTGAAGCAGACGCGGAGCTTGAGGGTTCGGATGGCTTTTTCGCGTGGTGCTTCACAGGATGCTTCGCGTTGCGGGCGGTTTAACCACCGGACGAGATTGGAATTTTAATGCGTATTTTGGTGCTGGGACGTTTTAAGGCAGAGGGTGGTTGCCTCCGCTCTTAGCACGGTTAGCCGCTGTCCCGGCAATCGATCGCGGCGGTGGCTAGCAAAAAAGGCTGGTACACTGGCGAAATTGGGCTAAACACGGCAACGTCGCAGTCAACTTTGTTGGCGGCGAAATTTCCCGCGACCCTGCTGGACGACATCCCGGCTTTGGCCGCACGCGCGCGTGGGTTCACGTCCACCGCGCCCCCGATTAACCTCTACAACTCCGGGAGACCCCGATGTCGGAAATCCGTCCCGTCCGCAAAGCGGCGAAGACCGAAACGATCAAATCCAATCAGCTTGCCGCAAATGACACTGGCTCGCCTGAAGTTCAAATTGCGATTTTGACCGAGCGCATCAATTACCTGACCGATCACTTCAAGACCCACCGCAACGATAACCATTCGCGGCGTGGATTGTTGAAAATGGTCAGCCAACGGCGCCAGCTGCTCGACTATGTGAAGCGCAAAGAGGTCGGCCGCTACGCCAAGATTATTGAAAAGCTAGGCATCCGCCGCTGACGGTGGATCACATGTCGTCAATCTAAGAATACCGCGGCGCCGCCCTCAAGACCTGAGGCGCGGCGCTGCGTGCATTCGGGCTCATGTTGACGTAAGAGCCCGCTCGTCCGCCAGAGAGAGAGAAAACAAGAAATGTTCGATATCCATCGCGTTGAAATCGAGTGGGGTGGCCGCAAGCTGCGCCTCGAAACCGGGCACATGGCCCGCCAGGCCGACGCGGCCGTTTACGCCCAGTATGGGGAAACGAGTGTCATCGCGACGGTCGTTGCCGCGAAATCAGCCAAGCCCGGGATCGATTTTTTCCCGTTGACGGTCAACTACCAGGAGCGGACGTACGCTGCGGGCAAAATCCCCGGCGGCTATTTCAAGCGCGAAGGTCGCCCGACGGAAAAAGAAACGCTAACGTCGCGGCTCATCGATCGTCCGATCCGCCCTCTGTTTCTCGAAGGCTTCAAGAACGAAACGCAAGTCGTGGTGACGGTCCTGTCGCACGATTTAGAGAATGATCCCGACATCGTTGGCTTGGTTGCAGCGTCCGCTGCGCTGACGTTATCGGGTCTGCCGTTCTTGGGCCCGATTGGGGCGGCCCGCGTTGGCTTTATCGACGGCGAGTACGTGCTTAATCCGCTGCTTGATGAGATGAGCCAGACGCACCTCGATCTGGTCGTCGCTGGTACCGAAGATGCGGTGATGATGGTTGAATCGGAGGCCAAGGAGCTATCGGAAAAGCAAATGCTCGAGGCCGTCGTATTTGGCCAAAAGCACTTCCAGCCGGTGATCAAAGCAATTGTGAAGCTCGCCGACGCGGCGGCCAAAGAGCCATGGAACTTCGAGCCGCCAAGCCTTGAGAAGTATACCTCGCCGGTGAAGGCACTTGTCGCTCCGCTCCTGTCGGAAGCCTTCAAGACGCCAGAAAAATCGCGCCGTAACGAACTCGTCAGCGAAGCCAAGAAGCGCGTCAAAGACGAGATTAAGACGCCTGAGGGCGATGCCAACGAAGCAACGTTGCTTGGTTCGGCCTTCAAAAAGGTCGAAATGGACATCATGCGCTCTGACGTCGTCAAGACGCAGCGGCGCATTGACGGTCGCGACCTGAAGACGGTCCGTCCAATCGTGTCGGAAGTCCATGTTCTGCCGCGCACGCACGGGTCGGCGTTGTTTACCCGCGGCGAAACGCAGGCTCTCGTCGTGGCCACACTTGGTACCGGTGAAGACGAGCAGTACGTCGATCAGCTTGAAGGAATGCGTAAAGAACGCTTCCTGCTGCACTACAACTTCCCGCCATACTCGGTTGGTGAAGTTGGCCGCATGGGTTCGCCCGGCCGCCGCGAGATCGGCCACGGCAAGCTTGCCTACCGCGCGATCCGGCCATTGCTACCGACCGCTGAGCAGTTCCCTTACACGATCCGCGTCGTCTCCGAGATCACCGAGAGCAACGGGTCGTCGTCGATGGCAACCGTGTGCGGCACCTCGCTGGCGCTGATGGATGCGGGCGTGCCGCTGCCACGGCCGATCGCTGGGATCGCGATGGGGCTGATCAAGGAAGGCAACGACTTCGTCGTGCTGTCAGACATCCTGGGCGACGAGGACCACCTCGGCGACATGGATTTCAAGGTCGCTGGCACATCGGCTGGGATCACCGCCCTGCAGATGGACATCAAAATCACGGGCATTACCGAAGAGATCATGCGCATCGCGCTTGATCAGGCCCGTGACGGCCGCCTGCACATCTTAGCCGAGATGGAAAAGGCGATGAGCGCGCCGCGCACCGAGATGAACGAGTTCGCGCCGCGCATCGAAACGATCAAGATCCCGACCGACAAGATCCGCGAAGTGATCGGCACCGGCGGGTCTGTGATCCGTTCGATCGTGGAAGAAAGCGGCGCCAAGATCGATATCGAGGACGATGGCACGGTCAAAATCGCGTCGGCCAATCGCGAGTCGATCGACAAGGCGCTGGCCCGCATTCGCGGCATCACGTCCGACCCTGAAATCGGGCTCATCTACAAGGGCAAGGTCGTGAAGGTCGTCGAGTTCGGCGCGTTCGTGAACTTCTTTGGCGCCAAGGACGGCCTCGTCCACATTTCGCAATTGGCGCCGGGTCGGCCTGCGACCGTCGGTGATGTCGTGAAGGAAGGCCAAGAGGTTTTCGTAAAGCTTCTTGGCTTTGATGATCGCGGTAAGACGCGGCTGTCGATGAAGATCGTCGACCAGACGACGGGCGCCGAATTGCCTCGTGCCGAGGGCGAACCAGAAGAAGTGTTCGAGAGCCGTCCACCCCGCCGCGAAGGTGGCGGTGGCGGCGGTGGACGCCGTCCGCGCCGCGACTGAGGTTACGCGTTGACTTAAAGTGAAGGCCAGGGGACCCGTCCCTTGGCCTTTTTTGTTGGGGTTCACGATCGTGGCGAGATGCGGCCATGGCTGCGCTTCGTCGCGTGCGCAGGGCCGCGGCGGACCTGGATTTGAGGCGTTGACTTGCGGCTTTTGAAAGTCGCCCTTGTCGAGGGTGAGCTCCTCCCAGCTGAAGCAAGTCTGAAAGCCCCTGTTTCACTCAACGTGCTGATGGGTTCGCTCGACATGCTCATGTTGCAGAACTGCCACCTGACCGACGCTGCGTAAGCGTCGGCCAGCACTGAGACTTGCCAAAGCGCCAGCCAGGCAGCCAATGGATGTAATAGTATAACATTTGTTGGAGGCTCGGATGGCGAAGCTTGGTCAGACGTTATCCGCAGCGGCCAAAATCGTGGGTGCGACGGGGATCGTCGGAGCAGCCGGTATTGTTGGCGTGGTTGGGCCACTTGCGCTGGCAATCGATGGCATGATGTCTCCAGTCAACGCCCAGTCGACGTCCGCATCTGGAACTCAATCGCCCCTAGGCTCGACCGCTAGCCCCGTTGCTAAGCCTGTCGACCCGGCTTCGACCGCCGTGCCATCGGTGACTGTTGAAGCGCCAGCTCCCGCCACTGCCGCTTCCCGTCGGCGACCGCCAACGCAAGTGGCAAGCCCGGCGGCTCGGCAGCCTGATCAGGCCCAAGCGCCTGCGCGACGGACGCCGAGGCCCGCTCAGCCGTCCGCCCCGACGCCGCCGCCAGTTGCGGCTGTGACCCCAACCGATGATATCGGGAGCGCGGCGCAGTCAGCGTTGGCGGTACCTGGCACGCTGATCGTGGTCGACGATGCGTTTGCGCCAATTACGGTGGTACCCGGCCGCGAATTAGAAGCGACGCAAGGGTCAACGCTGTCGTCGACCTTACAGAATAAGCCCGGGATTACGTCATCGTCGTTCGCTGCTGGTGCCAGTCGGCCGATCATCCGCGGCCTCGATAACGCACGCGTTCGCACGCAAGAAAACGGCATCAGTACGGCTGACGTCGCATCCGTATCAGAAGATCACGCCGTGCCAATCGATCCCAACTCGATCGAGCGGATCGAAGTCATCCGAGGCCCAGCGACGTTGCGATATGGGTCAGGTGCAATCGGTGGTGTGGTGTCGGCACTCAACGATCGGATCCCCGAGGCCGTGCCTCTGAGGGGTTTCAGCGCGAGGCTTAAAGGTGGTTACTCGTCGGCTGATGATGGCCGAGATGGCGCGGTCTCGATTACAGCCGGTGGCGGACCGATCGCGTTTCACGTTGACGGATTTACGAGGCGGGCCGACGACTACGAGACGCCCCAAGGCAAGCAGCGCAATACTTTTGTTGAAAGCGAAGGCTTCTCTGTTGGGGGATCGCTCGTCGGCTCGTGGGGCTTTGCTGGCGTCAACTTCCAACGCTTCGAAAGCCAGTATGGCATTCCCGGCGCCGAGGCGGTTTTGGAAAACACGTTCATCGATCTTGAGCAGGACAAGATCAACTCGCGCGGCGAATTCAAAATCCGCAGTTCGGGCGTTGAGGCCATACGCTACTGGTTCGGCCACACCGAATACCGCCACTTTGAAATCGCTGATGGTGCCGCGGCCTCCGTTTTCCGCAACGACGAAAATGAGGGTCGCATCGAAGTCCAGCATCAATCGTTTATGTCACCGATTGGCCGGGTGTCGGGCGCGATCGGCCTCCAGGCCAGTCGGCGGACCACATCAGGTTTGTCGCTAGAGTCGCCAGCAGACGCCGATAGCCTGTTGTTGCCAGCTGAAACGGAGACGATCGCTGCGTTCATCTTCGAAGAAGTCGAACTGACGCGCTCGCTCACCATGCAGCTCGCCTTGCGTCATCAGCGCGCCGAGTTAAAGGGCATCGGACCCGATCCTGCCGATACGCTGCTCGATGTCGCCCGCAACCGCACGTTTGATCCAACGAGTGCGAGCGGCGGATTTTTATACGCGCTGCCAATGGGCGTCGTGGCCCGGCTGACGGCGCAGTATGCGGAGCGCTCGCCCGATGCACAGGAGCTGTATTCGAACGGTCCCCACGAGGCGACCGAGACATTCGAACTCGGCAGCGTCGACTTGACGAAGGAAAAAGCGACGACGTTCGAATTCGGGCTGAAGAAGGCCTCCGGCGCGTTGCGCTTTGACGCCAGCGTCTTTCACACGCGGTTTAATGGCTTCATCTTCAAGCAGCTGACCGGGAACTTTTGTGAGGAGACGGTCGCGAGCTGCGGGACGGTCACCGAGGGTCTCGAATTGTTGAATTTTGAACAGCGCGATGCCCGCTTCACAGGTGCCGAGATCTCCGCGCAATACGATGTCGCACCAATTTGGCGGGGCGTATGGGGCGTTGAAGGTCAATTCGACGTCGTTCGCGCTGAATTTGATGGCGGCGGCAACGTCCCACGCATTCCACCCGTTCGGATTGGTGGCGGCATTTACTACCGCGATGCGCAGTTTCTGGCGCGCGTCAATACGCTGACAGCCTTTGACCAAAATCGCCTGGGCGATGGTGAGACCTCCACCGATGGGTATACGCTACTCAATGCCGAGTTGTCGTACACGATGACGCTCACTGACGCCCGAACGGGTCAGTTTGGGCAGATCGCGCCGGAATTCACGATTGGTATCAAAGGCGAAAACCTGCTCGATGAGGAGGTCCGTAATCACGTGTCGTTCAAGAAAGACGAGGTGCTTGAGCCCGGCGCTCGCGTGCGGCTGTTTGGATCGATTAGGTTGAACTGAGCCGAACGTGGTAAATCGCAGGCCTAAGACGCGACTTGGCATCGTAGTTGGCGACAAACGGGGACCGATCGGGTAAGCGAGAGCGAAATGCAAGCACCCAGGAGCGACCCATGCCGATGATGTCTGATAACCGCCGCCGTGCCATTCAAGCCAAGCAGCGCAAGGCTAAGAACGCGTTGAAGCGGGCCGCCAAGATTGCCAAAAAAGAGCGCAACGCCAAGGCCTAAGCCAGTGTTTGGCTGGGAGCAGCGGCTGCATTCGGTGCGCACGACTGGCCGACCGCTGCTGGCCCGTATTTTCTGGCGCGTATTTTCTGGCCCCTGTTTTCTGGCCCGTCGCGACGTAGTTTGGCTGGCACGCTTGGCTGTCAAAGTTGGCCGACACCGGTGGCTGGCACACTTGACTAGCGTGCGGGTTTTATCTGGAGTTCAGCAAGCCGAGCGATGACGGCTTTTGCGGCGGCTTTGACAGCCTGATCGCGACTACAGGCCTATTGCCGCCGTTCGGCGCAAGGGCGATCCTTGCACCGTCCTGGGGTACCGACCCGTTCAACGGCTGATGCATTGACCCGGTGACCGGCCGTTCAACGACCGGCGCACTGAGCCGTCGATCTGCCCATCCACCATGCCACCTTGACCGATGGCTCAGCCGTGGGCATTTCGCGGCCTATGTTCACGGCGCTGCCACCGCTGATGCTGCCCCCACCGTTGGCGATGTTACCGCCTCTGACGCTGTCGATAATTTTCGCGCTGGCGTTTTCACTGGCAATGATGGTTGTCGCCCTGACGCTATTTTTCACCCATGACCGTAACCACGAAGACCTTGAGGCTTCGGTCGATTATTCGTTTTCCGGCGAGACCATGCGGCGCGCGCTCAACTATTACCGCGTGCTCGGCGCGGCGATGTTAGCAGCTTACGTGCTGTTCGTGTTCTCCTGCCTCCACATTCAATGGGAGGGCCATCAGGTTTTTGCCCGTGACGGGACGCCGACTTGGGCGGGGCCGATCCAGGTCATGCTGTTTGGGATTGACCTCGTGCTGCGCGGTGGTTTTTTTGATTTCATGCAGCACTTCGACCTGCACGTGTCGCAGGTCTGGATGAACCGACAGACGACGTGGTTCGTCTGGTACTCGTTTATTTTCCGGATGTTTTTTGCGCTGACGCTGCTGCGGATGCTGATCTCGTTTTTCTGGATTTATTCAAAGATGAACCGAGTCCGCGCGGTTGAGCGGCGCATGCGCGAGTAGCCTTAGGGTGGTAACGGGACCCAGTAGGACCCAGCCGCCGTGTCGACCCGGCCAAATCCAGCAATCGGTGCCCGGCCTGCAGCCCGGCCTGCAGCCCGGCCCGTGTCGGCGCGTGTGGCATCGCCCGCCGCTGGAGCAGACAGGACGGCGCGTGCGTGGGCAATCAGCGGGCCCGGAGCCGGGCGAGCTGACGATTGCGACCCAAGGTCTGTGCCAGATGCGATGCGTTCGCCCGAGGCTGGCGTCACGTCGACGGTCACGATTGCGGGCGACAGCAGTGGGCCATTTTCGACAACGTCGCCAGCACGCGGCACCAGGCCAGCATCGCGCCGCGTCACGGCCAGCGCACGGTCGTTGGCCGAAGCATATAGCGTGATGCCGGCGACGGCTGATGCGATCTCGGCTGCAACTTTGGTTAGGCCCACGCGGTCCATGTCGGGTGCAATTAAGAGCAGCTGGCCAAGCTTGGATGCAGTGGCGGTCCGGGCGGGGGTGCCGGTGCCGTTTGCGCCGGAATCCGTAGCGCGAGTATCCGTAGCGCGAGTATCCGTAGTGCGAGTATCCGTAGCGCGAGTATCCGTAGCGCGAGTATCGGCTGCGCCGTTGCCGGTTGGATCAGCAGGTGATGATTTGAGATTGTAACGGATCGCGCCAAGTGCCGTGCGCGCGCCAAGCCCAGCTGCCGCGATATGGACGGCCTTGGCGTTCGTACTATCGGCGAGCAGCCGCAGGATCGCTGCCAGATGCGGTACAGCCCCATCGGCGCGTAAGGCATCGGTACGGTAGCCGCGCGGATCATCGGTGGATGGCCAGCTGTAGATGATCACTGCCCCGTCAAAGCCGAGTTCGGTGGCAAAGCGGGCACCCTGGCGAAGCGCGTCGTCAAAGCTGGTGTCATAGCCGTGGACGAACACAAGGACCTGTTCGGGGTGGCGCGTCGACACCACCAGTTGCCGAACGGCAAGGGTGGCGAAGTCCTGTTCGCCAAGCGTGAAAGCCGCCAGTGGCGCGGCGGCTGAGACCTGCGCAGCAACTGGAACCATGGCCGCGGCCGATTGCGGCGCTGGAGTGTCCAGCGTCAGGGTCGCACGGCCGAGCGTAACGTTGCCCGAAGCGGTCGTAGCGAATTCCGAGGCGCCCTGCGGGTCGGTTTTGGCCGTGCGGTTGGTGGCAAACAGCAACGTGGTTTCGCGCGGTGGAGGGGCAAGTGTCGGTGATTGCGAGGGCGTGGGAAGCGTCGGTGGCCGCCCGGCAAGGTAGGCAAGTGTGTCGGAAATCGACCCTACTGATTTATCGGGTAAGCGGCCGGGCGTTGGCTCGGGAGCGGGCATCGGCGTTGTCTGCGATAGTGCGTCGGAATGTGAATCGGACGGCGAATTGGCCTGAGTGTTCGCCGATGAGTTCGCCGACGAGTTCGGCGATGAGCCGGCCGATGAATTGCGCGTTTGACGATCAACCGTCGAAGCGGCCGTCGATCGCTCCGTTGCCGACTGGGTGCGCTCGGCATCCTGCGGCGGTGTTGTCGCTTCGGTTGGAGCCGTCTCGACAGGTGAAGTTTCAGTGGGTGGCGTCGCGGTGGGTGGCGTCAATGGTGCAGCGGTCGCGTCGGCAACCATGTCGGCGATACCCGGGTGGTCGGCCAGTTTGTCGAACTGGGCGACGTTAATGGCCCCAAAGACGGCGATCGGCGCCAGCAGCGGCACGGCCGCCAGAGTGCGCGCAGCGATCCTGGCGCGTGCCGGCAGATGCCCAATGGCGCCCCACATCAGGCAAAAAAGAACAAGGGCAGTGGCTGCAACCAACGCGGCCTGAGTGTAGGGGTCGGTGGTCAAAATTGGCAGGTCGACCGCGAGGCGGCTGAAAGCTTCCTCATACGATTCGAGGATCCACGGTGCGATTAAGCCACCTGCCATGGTCACACCCGCTATGGTCATTGCGTTCGACCCTGGCTTTGCTGACGTGCCATCCCGATTGTCCCGGTTTCATCTGGGCTACAGTTTGTAGCGTGACTTTGCGTGAACAATGTCGCTCGCCCCATCCTCATCTCGCACCGGACACCAGAACCGGGCTATAGCGCGTCCCTAGGGCTGATGCGAACGTTCCCCCGTCTACGTCCGTCCCACCCACGGTCGCCATTCCCTCATCAGTCATCGGGCCCCATGACAACGTCCGCCATCGATCAGCGAAGCCCAACCGAGGGTCACCCCGTTTCAGCCTACATCGCTGGCATCGTCGCGGGCGACCGTGCCTGGCTTGGCCGGGCGATCACGCTGGTCGAGAGCACGCGGGCTGATCACCAGGCGCTCGCCAGCGAGGTGCTTGCCGCAGCACTGCC
>JBBQNE010000058.1:0-18425 GCA_038329675.1 Hyphomicrobiales bacterium
TGATAGCGTTGTTGCTGCCAGGGGTCGTAATGCCGCGAGCGGCGTCAGCGGCCGAGAGCCGCGTCAACGGGTTGACACGGCCCGATCGCGAGGCCCGCATTCAGCCTGTGGTTGAAGGTCGGATCGCGGAACGGTTGGTGCAAGAAGGACAGCTCGTCGCCGAGGGCGATGTGATGATCCGCCTGGAGGCCGACATACAGGAAGCGCGCGTGGCGATGGCGCGTCACTCAGCTGGCCAAACGGCGGCCGTCTCCCGGGCCGAACGAGCACATGCGCTGGCGCAAGCCCGGTTGAAGCGTTTACAGGACGTGACGCGCAATGGCGCCGTTCCACCTTGGGAAATGCAGGAAGCTGCCGGTCAGGCCGACATTGTCGCCAGCGATCTGAAGCTGGCCCTCGACGTCGCCAAGCTCGAAGCGCACAAACTCTCCGTTGAACTCACACTGCTCGAACAATACCAAATCAAGGCACCGTTTAAGGGCCACGTCGTGGAATTGCCACTGTCGACAGGGGCTCCAGCCAAGCGCGGCGAAACGATCGTCGTGGTCGCCGATACCTCGAAGCTCGACATCGTTGGCTATGTGCCAGCCGAACTGATCGTATCGATGGAACTGGGCAAGATTTATGAGGCGGAGATTGCCAAGCCGTACTCGCGTCGCGTGCCAGCGACATTGACGTTTTTAGATAAGCGGATCGATCCAGCAAGCCGGACGGCGCGCGCGACCTTTAAGATCGAAAATGCCGACCTCGCAATCCCTGCTGGCATCGAGGCGAGCGTCGTCATTGCGCAGGCCAGTCAATAAACCAGTGCTGCTGTGGGCCAAGCAATGCTGACACAGCCAGGGGAGATCGCGATATGTCGGCTGGAACTGCGCGCGCTATGACCGCCACGCCAAACACATTTCAAGTCGTTGCTGGCTCTGCGAGCTCATCGCGGCCGAGCCTTACGACGAAGCTCGACGAGTTGTTCAACGCCAGTTCGTCGGAGGCAGATTACGGTTCCTGCTTGCTCGATTTGAT
The DNA here is from genome assembly GCA_038329675.1 of Hyphomicrobiales bacterium. Classification (GTDB taxonomy): domain Bacteria; phylum Pseudomonadota; class Alphaproteobacteria; order Rhizobiales; family Hyphomicrobiaceae; genus JANXVY01. The sequence continues at coordinate 1,021 of JBBQNE010000058.1, forward strand.
GGTTGGGCTGTCGGACGCAAAAGCTGGCTCGATCGTCGAACAACAAGGCGAAGCCGTTGCGCTGTGGGCGAGGTGTGGCGGGGCCCAACCAGCCGAACTGCGAGTCATCACTTCCGCAGCGGCCGTTGGATACGCTCACGTCGCCCCAGCCTTAGCTCCAGCCCGCGCCGGATCGGCTGGTCTCATCATTGTGCCGCTTGCGCCGCGCACGGGACAGGCCGCCGCGGCCATCCTGGAGCTCGGCGCGGAGCGTGCCCCGTTTGCGCTCGCACTCGCGCTCGAACGGCTGGAATTGTTATCGGCTGTGCATCGGGGCCACATTGCGCATCACGGCCGCGCCGATGAGCACGCGGCGTTGATGCAAAGGCTGGTTGGCGCGGGTAGCAGCGCTCAGCGTCTGCAAGGTTTTGCTGATGGTGCAAGCGAGCGGCTCGGTGGCGCCCCGCTTGCTGTCGCTCGGGTCTACGGGTGGCGCATTGGGCAGCTTCGCCTTGCGAAGCAATCGACGGTTGCTGGCACGTCGGCTGTTGCCTCGGCGGTCCGTATCGCTGTCGGCCAACGTCTCGACGGCAAGGCTGGCGCATCGGGTGATGGGTGGCTCGTGGCGGTTGCTCGCGACGGCCAGCGCGTGGTGGGTGCGCTCGCCGTTCAAAGACCAACGGACGCGGCTACGAGCGATCTGCTGGCGCATCGGCTCGATCGCTTGGCGGAGGCCGCGGCCCCCTACTTTGACGCGAGCGCGCGGGCTTCGACGATGGCTGAGCGCTGGGTGCATCTATCAGCTGACCCTAAGCGCCGCCAATATGCCCTTGCCGTGGCAGGCGGGATTGCGCTCATGCTCGTGTGTCCAATGCCGGACCGAGTGGCCGCCCCATTCCGGCTTGAAGCCATTGAACATCGAACGGTGACAGCGCCGTATGATGGTCAGTTGGAGACCGTTTTGGTCAAGGCCAACGACAGCGTGACGTCGGGGCAGACGGTTCTGGCGAAGCTGGCGACGCGAGAACTTGATTTGACGTTGGCGAGCAACGAGGCGATCCGCGCTTCCGCTTTGACAGAGCGGGCGATCGCGCAGAACGCGCAAAAGCCCGCTGAAGCGCGCGCCGCTGAACTCAAAGCGATGAAAGCTGAGGCTGAAATCGCGATCACGAAATTCCGCAAAGGGCTCGCCGAGGTCAAGTCGCCGATCGATGGAACGGTCGTCAAGGCTGACGTTCAACGGCAAGCTGGCAGTGTCGTCAGCCGTGGGCAGGTTCTGTTTGAGATCTCTGACCCGCGCGCATTGGCGGTCGATATTCTTGTGCCGGATGAAGAGATCGGGCGCATCGTAGTTGGTCAGGCTGGTGTGCTGTCGCCGGCGGCCGAACCAGGCGCCTCCTACGGCTTTAAAATTGATCGCGTCCATCCAGCCTCTGAGATGGTTGGTACGCGAACGGTATTCCGCGTGCGTGCAACGCTCGATGGTGCGGCCCCATCGCGCCTCAAGACTGGCATGGAGGGCGCGGCCAGGGTCCATACCGGCTATGCGCCGTTTGGCTGGCTCATGATCCGCGATGTCGTCAACGCGGTTCGCCGGTGGCTGTGGATCTAGGCGTTTGCGGCCACAGCAGGCTGGCATCGCCGTACGAATAAAACCGATACTGCTGCGCGATCGCATGGGCGTAAGCCGCGTGCATCGTCTCAAGCCCGGACAACGCCGCAACGAGCATGAACAACGTCGATCGGGGCAAGTGGAAGTTGGTGATGAGGCCATCGACGGTTGCAAACCGGTAGCCGGGTGTGATGAAGATGTCGGTGTCGCCGGTGAACGGGGCGAGCCGGCCGCTTTTTCGGGCGGCACTTTCGAGAATGCGCAGGCTCGTCGTTCCAACCGCGATAATCCGCCCGCCAGCGCGCTCGACTGCGGCTAATCGGTCGACTGTGGAAGTTGAGATTTCACCCCATTCGCTATGCATCGGGTGCTCGGTCGTGTCGTCGGTTTTGACAGGCAGAAACGTACCCGCCCCGACGTGCAGTGTGACCATGTGGTGGGATATGCCGCGCTCATTCAGCCGATCGAGCAATGCGGGCGTGAAGTGCAGCGCGGCCGTCGGCGCGGCAACGGCACCATCGCGGGCGGCAAACATCGTTTGGTAATCGCTGACGTCGGCGGCGTCCGGTGCCCGCTTCAGCGCGATATAAGGTGGCAGCGGCATCGCGCCGAACTCGGCGATCGCGGCGTCGAGGTCCGGCCCGGCTCGTTCAAACTGCAGCTCGACTTCGCCTGCCGTGAGCTTGGCGGTGATGGTGGTTGTTAGGCCGGGTGTTGACGTTAATTGCCCAGGTGAAGAACGAAACAACGTGATTTGGTCGCCGGGCTCTAGTTTCTTGGCCGGACGGGCGAAGGCACGCCACGTGCGCGCGTCGATCCGTTTGATCAAATTGAACGAGATGCCAGCCGATATGCCGTTTCGCAGGCGCTGCCCTTCGAGGGCAGCTGGGATTACGCGCGTATCGTTGAAAACGAGCGCATCGCCGGGGCGCAGAAGGCCTGGAAGCTCCGCGACGGTGTGGCTCGATAACAGAGGCGCCGTGCCAGGCATCATGTCAGCTGGGCTGAAGGGTCCAGGCTTGACAGTTCCGGGGCTGACTTGGAGTAGGCGAGCGCTTTCGCGCGGTGTTGCAGGCCGGAGCGCAATGCGATCCTCGGGTAATTCAAAATCGAACAGGTCAACGCGCATCTTGGTCGTGCCGGTAGACGGTGAGCGGGAGCGCGGCCTATAGCGGGCGAATGGCGGATGCGACAACCGCCAACTCCGATCTTTCCGACGCACTGACAAGAGACGCACCGTGCACGACATCAAGTCCATTCGAGAAAACCCCGCCGCATTTGATCACGCGCTTTCGCGCCGGGGGCTACCGTCGGCATCGCCCGAGCTGATGAAACTCGACGATGCCCGGCGTGCTAATCTGACGGCGCTGCAGGACGCGCAAGCACGACGGAACGCGGCCTCCAAAGAGGTTGGTCGGGCCAAGGCTGCCAAGGACGAGGCGAAGGCTGCTGAACTGATGGCAGAGGTCGCGAGCCTCAAAGACGTATTGGCCACGGGCGAAGAGGCAGAGCGTCGGATGGAAACGGATTTGCAGGCGGCACTTGCGCTCATTCCAAACCTCCCGCGCGACGATGTTCCAGACGGGCGCGATGAAACCGGCAATATCGAAGTGCGACGGGTCGGGGCGCCGCGTGCGTTTGGCTTTAAGCCGAAACAGCATTTTGAACTCGGCGAAGCGCTCGGGCTGATGGATTTCGAAACGGCTAGTCGCGTGTCGGGCGCGCGGTTTGTCTATCTGAAGGGGGCTTTGGCTCGGATGGAGCGGGCGCTCGCAGCCTTTATGCTCGATGTGCATACGGCGCCTGAGGGGGCCAGCTTTGGTGGGTATACTGAAGTGGCGCCGCCCCTGCTGGTCAAAGATGCAGCGGCTTACGGCACGGGTAACTTGCCGAAGTTTGCCGATGATCTGTTCCGGACGACCAACGGCTTTTGGATGATCCCGACAGCCGAAGTTTCGCTTACGAACCTTGTCCGGGATGCCATTCTGGATGAAGCGGCCCTTCCGCTGCGGTTTACGGCTGCGACCCCGTGTTTTCGGTCTGAGGCTGGCGCGGCTGGCCGCGATACGCGCGGTATGATCCGGCAACATCAGTTCAACAAGGTTGAATTGGTGTCGATAACAACGCCGGAGTCGAGCCTTGCTGAGCACGAGCGCATGACGGCGTGCGCCGAAACGGTCCTGACGCGATTGGGCTTGCCGTTTCGAACGATGCTGCTGTGCACTGGCGATATGGGCTTCGCCTCGCAGAAAACCTACGATATCGAGGTGTGGCTGCCGGGCCAAGACGCCTATCGTGAGATCAGTTCTTGCTCGGTGTGCGGGGATTTCCAGGCGCGTCGTATGGGCGCCCGCTATCGGCCGAAGTCGGGCGCAAATGGCGAGCAGAAAGCATCAAAAGAAACGCGATTTGTGCATACGCTGAATGGGTCGGGGCTCGCCGTCGGTCGGACGATGGTTGCGGTGATGGAAAACTACCAACAGGGGGATGGATCTATCGCGATCCCCGAAGCCTTGCGGCCGTACATGGGTGGTATGGATACGGTTGGCCCTTGAGGGGCGTGCTGCGCGAGCTGGTTTAGCTCAGCGCTTGGATCAGTTTATATTTGCGTGGAGATATGATGCGTATTCTCGTGACGAACGACGATGGCATCGCGGCCGAGGGGCTTGGCGTGCTCACCGAAATCGCGCGGGCGTTGTCAGATGATGTGTGGGTGATTGCGCCTGAAACCAACCAAAGCGGAACATCACACTCGCTCACGCTCTACACGCCGTTACGCCTTCGCCAGATCGACGCGCGGACGTTTGCGGTCGCGGGCACGCCGACGGATTGCGTGATTATGGGCGTGCGGCACATCTTGAAAGATGCCCGCCCGGACCTCGTATTGTCGGGCATCAATGACGGATCGAATGTGGCCGAGGACGTGACGTATTCGGGTACGGTCGCTGGCGCGATGGAGGGCACGATCTTGGGCATTCCCTCGATCGCGCTATCGTTGATGACGCGCGGCTTGACGCCGGAGCGGGTGGCCCACTGGGATACGCCGCGGGTTCATGCGCCAGCCCTGATCAAGACATTGCTCAAAATCGGTTGGCCGACGGGCAGCCTGATCAACGTCAACTTTCCAGCTGTGGCACCTGACGGTGTGGCTGGTGTTCGCGTAACGCGCCAGGGCATTCGTGACCAGGACAGCCTCGTTGTCGATGAACGCGCTGATCCCTGGGGCAAGCCGTATTATTGGTTTGGCTTCCAGTTCAAGCCGTCGGCACTCGTCGATGGGACCGACCTGTCGGCGCTGGCAGCCGACGCCATCTCGGTAACGCCATTGTCGCTCGATTTGACCTACGATGCGGTGGCGCAGCGTTTGGCGCGTGCGCTGGCTGATGAGCACGCCGTTGGGGTTAAAGCGACTTCAGCCGAGGGATAAAGACTTGCGGTAATGGTGCACTGGCCGATGGGTCGTTTGAGGCGGCGGTTTGACCGTGCGGATCGGGGAACGACACCACGACGCGGGTGCCAGCGCCCTGCACGGACTTAACCTCAATGGTGCCTTTGTGTAGGTCGACGAGGCTTTTGACGATTGACAATCCAAGGCCCGTGCCGCGATGGCCTGACCCGCGCGCTTGGCTTTCGAAACGCTCAAAAACGCTCGACAATTGATCTTGAGGGATGCCGAAGCCGTGGTCCTCAACGGCAAAGTTGATGGTGCCGTTGTCGCGCCACGCGGAGATCAAAATCGCATCGCCTTGCCGGGAAAATCCAACCGCATTTGAAATCAAATTGTAGAGCACCTGGCGCACGCGCGCTTCATCGGCGACAAAAGTCGTCGCGTCCTGGGCGAGACCGATATCGATCGTGAGCTTGGCTTGGATTGCGCGGTCGCGAACGCCCTCGATGGCATCGTCGATCACGCGGGCAACCGACACGAGGCCGGTCTTTAATTCCATGGCGCCGGCATCGATGGTGGCGAGATCGAGAATGTTGTCGACGAGCGCCAGCAACGCTTTCGAGGACGACGTGATGTCGGCGAGGTATTCGCGCTGCTTGGGATTGAGTGAGCCGATCAGCGGGCTCGACAGCATGTCGTTGAAGCCGATGATCGTCGTCAGTGGCGTACGTAGCTCGTAGGATACGTGGCTGATGAACCGGTTTTTCAGTTCGCTCGTCGCTTCGAGGCTTTCGTTGCGTTCCTCAAGCAGCCGCTCGTAGCGCTTACTGTCGGTGACATCGGTAAATGTAAGCAGGGTTGCGCCGTCGGGTAATGGCAATGCAGCGTATGCGATCAAGCTTTGGTCGGTGCGCGTCATGGTCCCGGAGACGCCGTCGCGTCGCTCGGTGAAACCGGTGACGACACCGCGCAGCGTATCCCAGGTGTCGCGGTCGGCGAAAAGCGGAGCTGCCCGCCCGATCACGTCGGCGATGTGAGGTTTGGTCTCGGCAAACGGATCGTCGATGTTCCAGATGCGCGCGAACGCTGCGTTGTTGAACTTCAACCGGCCGTCTGTTCCAAAAACAGCGACGCCTTCGGTCAGGCTATCAAGGGTTTCGCGCTGCGTCGTCAGCTGTTGATTGAAGCGGCTTTCAAGTTCTAGTTTTTGTGTCTGATCCGAGTAGAGATAGGTGATGCCGCCGTCTTGACGCGCTTCAGCCATCACCTGCATGGTCCGACCGTCCGGTAGATGCCAGGTCTCTTCGGCGTTGGGCGATGATCGCATTGCGGTTAAGAAGCGAGCGCGCCATTCGCGATAGTTCGTCGTGCCGGGTAGTCGACCGGCGTCGCGCAATTTATCAAGCAGGACGGTTTCACTGGGTTGCGTTTTTAAGAACGCAACGTCGAGCGCCCATAGCTTGACGTAGGCATCATTGAAGTATGTCAGGCGGCGGTCGGCTGCAAAAATTGCGACGGCGGTTGCGACCTTATCCAGCGTGCGTTCGTAGGCAGCACTTCGGCGGTCGAGTTCGCCTTGTGCTTCCTCAACCGCGCCGACATCCAGCGCGACGGCGGCTTGGTAGGAGGCGACCGGTAGAACCAAAAGTTCGTGCGGTTTGAGGTCACCGTGCAAAAGCAATTCGGAGCGCTCTCGAAACACATCCCCGCGCTGCACAGATCGAGCAATCGCTTGGCGTTGGCGCATTTCAAGAAGTTCGATCTGGCGGTCGATGACTTCGGCGACTGATGGGGCCTCGACTGCGGTACAATAGGCGCGGTTGACCCAAGACAGTCGTCCATCAGCACCGCGAAACCAGACGGGGCTTGGTAAGTTGTCGATCAGGGCGCGGCCGGCCTCGTTGTCATCGCGCAGCCGTTGGTGCTGATCGATGATGCGGGCAAGATCGCGCTTGTAGCCAACGACGTCGCGCAGCCGCAGGACGGCGCGGCCGCCAGCGGTTCGACCTTCGGCTTCGAGGTGCCCACCACCGCGCGTTTTGACAATCATGTTAAAGGCGCGCCCGTGTTCAAACAGGGCATCGAGCCCGGCCTTCAAGTCAGCAGCGGCGCCTGCTTCGAGCCATTTGCCAAAGCGGAGCAGGTCGGGGTGGTTTTCCGGGAGACCAGGAACGCCGGTCAGCGAGTTGTTCATGATCTGGAGGCCCTCACCGGGCTCCCAGTAGATCAGCACTTGCGGCTCAGCGCGCAGGATGCCCTCAGCGCTGGCGAGGCGGCGAAGCAGGCGGTCATTTTCAGCGCGGACGTCGATCGCTGCAAGACGGGACGCGCGGACCGTTTGCAGGGCGATCGCGCCCAGCAGCAAGAATACGGCGCTGATGAGCCCGATCAGCGATATCCGTTCAGGTGGGACAATGTCGATCAAGCGGTCGTTGGACGCAAACCCGAGCGTGATCACTAGCACGGTTGCCACGGAGACGAAGCCAAGCGCCAGCAATTCGCCAACCGGTGGCGTTGCGGCGGAGCGCGTTTTTAACGTCGTGGATCGCATCGGTCTGCCTGGCACGGACGGCTTGGGGGCGCTGCCTGGACGCGACGACGGGCAGCTGCGGATGCCAAAGCGGGGCACAGTCCGAATCGGCATGTACGACTATGCACACAGCCGAGAGTAAACCGCTATGGTGTTGAAAGCACAATTAAAAATGAATGCCGACGCGTGCAGTCTTGCATCACGCGTCGGCGCATTTTGTGGGCCGGCCTACGGTGCATCAATAGCGGTAGTGGTCGGGGTTGTAGGGGCCACTCAGGGGCACGCCGATATAGCTCGCTTGGTCATCGCGCAGTTTGGTGAGCTTCGCGCCGACTTTGTCGAGGTGGAGGCGGGCGACCTTTTCGTCGAGGTGCTTGGGGAGCGTATACACCTTGCGCTCATACTTGGCGTAGTTGTTCCACAATTCGATCTGGGCCAGCGTTTGGTTCGTGAACGAGGCCGACATCACGAACGAGGGGTGGCCCATGGCGTTGCCAAGGTTACACAGTCGGCCCTCGGACAGCAGGATGATGCGCTTGCCCGAGGCCAGCTCGATCTCGTCAACCTGGGGCTTGATGTTGTTCCACTTGAAGTTCTTGAGGCCAGCGACCTGGATCTCGTTGTCGAAGTGGCCAATGTTACAGACGATGGCGCGGTCTTTCATTTTGCGCATGTCATCGACCGTGATGACGTCTTTATTGCCGGTCGCCGTCACAAAGATATCGGCGCGCGGTGCGGCGTCGTCCAGCGTCGTCACCTCATAGCCCTCCATCGCGGCTTGAAGCGCGCAGATCGGGTCGATTTCGGAGACGAGAACGCGGCAGCCAGCTTGGCGCAATGAGGCGGCGGAGCCTTTGCCGACGTCGCCGAACCCTGCCACGAAGGCGACTTTACCAGCCAGCATCACGTCGGTACCGCGGCGGACAGCGTCGACGAGGCTTTCACGGCAGCCGTAGAGGTTGTCGAACTTTGATTTCGTGACGGCGTCATTGACGTTGATCGCCGGGAACAGAAGCGAGCCTGCCTTTTGCATTTCATAGAGGCGGTGGACGCCGGTCGTCGTCTCTTCGGAAACGCCCTTGATGCTTGCGGCGACTGTGCCGAACCAACCCTTTGGCTTGGCGGCAAGCATTTTCTTGATGAGAGCAAACAGGATTTCTTCTTCTTCGGATGTCGCTGCCTCAAGGAATGCGACGTCGCCGCCTTCGGCTCGGACGCCGAGGTGGATCAACAACGTGGCATCGCCGCCGTCGTCTAGGATCATGTTGGGCAGGCCGCCACCATGCCATTCAAATAGTTTTGCGGTGTAATCCCAGTATTCTTCAAGTGTCTCACCCTTATAGGCGAACACGGGAATGCCAACTTTCGCAATGGCAGCGGCGGCGTGGTCTTGCGTCGAGAAGATATTGCAGGAAACCCAGCGAATGTCGGCGCCGAGGTCCCGTAACGTTTCGATCAATACGGCTGTTTGGATCGTCATGTGCAGGGAGCCGATAATACGGGCACCCTTTAACGGCTGCGTGGGACCAAACTCGGTGCGTAAGGCCATCAGTCCGGGCATCTCGCTCTCGGCGATGTCGATTTCCTTGCGGCCAAACTCGGCCAGCGAGATGTCCTTCACGATGTAATCTAGTGCCGTCATGTGCTCTTGGTCCTGCGGTTGATCTTGAACATTGAATACTTAGGTCGGCGGCCCGTGCAGCCACCTGCCGGTGATCTCGCCCCTAAACCTGCCTATGCATCTTCCCGTTGGGACGGTTGACAGCAAGCTAACGACGGGCCGTACGGCTTGCCTCGGCGTATAGACGGCGTACGGAACGATCGCAACAACATATAAGCAAGTCTTTATGTCCCAGGCCGCACTGGGCTCACGAACGTGTGGATGCCGTAGCGGGCAGGCCGGGCGAACATGGTGAACGACCGGTATTTTGCGCAGTCGCATTTTTTGCGAATTTCGATCGAAATACGATTTGATTTGAATAAGAAAGCTCACATATCGATTGAATTGAATTAGCTGATTTTACTCCCTCTCAACAAATGGGGAATACGTTGGTTTGGCAGGAGTTCGTATTGGGAGTAGTACCATGTCTAACATCAATAAGGGACGGCCATCGCCGTTCAAAAGGTTTGCCAGGGACGAAGATGGTGTCGTTGCCATCACCATGGCCCTCGTAACGTTTATTGTATTCACCTTCACCGGCGCTGGCATCGACACGACGCGCTGGCTACAGGCCCGCAGGGTGTCGATCGATTCGATGGAAGCTGGCACGCTCGCTGGCTTGCGTAAGTATCAAGATGGCGCCGATAAGACGGCCGCCGAGGCGCAGGCTTTGGCTAGCTATCGGGGCAACGTGCGCTCGCGCATCCCGGTCAAGAACGACACGGTGTCGTTTGAATTGATCGACAGCGGTGGCACGATCAAGATGATCTCGAAGGGTAATGCCCTTTATGAAACGGCGTTCTTGGGCATCCTGCCTGGTCTTGAGACGTTGCCGGTCGTCAAGATGGATGGGTCGGAAAATCCAATTTCGCAGCTGGCAGTTGGGCAAAACTCTGGCACGAGCCTTGAAGTGTCAATGATGCTCGATGTCACGGGATCGATGGGTGAGTCGGCTGGCAACGGCCAGACGAAGCTTCAAACAATGAAAGATGCGGCTAAGAAGTTGGTCGATATCGTCGTCTGGGATGACCAGTCGAAGTACACCTCGAAAGTCGCTCTCGTTCCGTTTTCGGAAGGCGTCAACCTTGGTAACTCACGCGCTGCACTCGCCCGGCTGTCGGCAGCCCCAACCCAGACCTCGGCTCGCAACATGACTTCGAGTGGAAACTCGACGTGGAGGCGGACGCCTAATTGCGTGGTTGAACGCACAGGCGCAGAGCGATTTACCGACGCGGCTCACACGTCGGCTGGTGTTACGCCTCTTTACACGAGGAGTGGTAACTGTCCGACGGCAGGCTTGCTGTTGCCGCTCGATAGCGATCGGACCGCCTTGAAGCAATCGATCGACGCCTATCAAGCAAGCGGTACGACGGCTGGTCAGATCGGGACGGCGTGGGCCTGGTATACGCTTGCTCCGAACTTTAACGGGCTGTGGGGCAACGCCAAACATAACGCACGTCCGTATGGCGATGTGAACTTGAAGAACGAAAAAGGCCGCCCGTTGCTCAACAAAATCGCAGTGCTTATGACAGACGGTGCGTACAATACACAGTACTGCAACAGCGGCACGAGGAACACGAGCCACATCGGTATGCCGGATCAAAACAGCACCAACTTTGGTACCGCCGATCGCGGCCGCTGTACCGCGCCGAACGGAACGTCGAACGCACAAGCCCTCAGCCTGTGCACTGCAATGAAATCCAGAGGCATCACGGTCTACACGGTCGGTTTCATCGTCGGGACCAACGAGAGGAACATGTTGACCAACTGTGCCACCTCACCGGATCACTTCTATGATGCGCGAGACGGCAACGCGTTGATCCAGGCGTTCACGGATATCGCCTACAAGCTGGTGCCGCCGTACGTTTCGCACTGACACCAGCGATGCGGCAGGGTTGATGGGCCCTGCCGCCACGAAAACGGACGACCTCTTGCTCGGCACCTGCGGGATACGCGAAAGCGGCTCCCGCTTTTGTTGTTTTGCGCTAGCAATTGGATGGGGTCAGTCGTCGACGCAGTCTTCGCCAAAGCCCTGTTCGACCAGCTTACTCAGTGCGGCGAGTGCGGCCTTGGCATCGGTACCGTGGGCTGTGATATCGATGTGCGAGCCGGGGCTCGCCGCCAGCATCATGAGCCCCATGATCGACGCCCCCCCGACGGTTTGGCCTTCGCGCGTGACGGTGATGGTGGCGTTGAAGGTTTCGGCGCACTTGACGAATTTCGCTGAGGCGCGGGCGTGGAGACCTTTAATATTTCGAATGAGGACGCGCGCGGTCGCAAAGCCGTTCGTCGTATCTGGGTCTGCGCGTGACACGATCGAAACTCCAGGCTCGTAGTCTTTAAGTCGGGAAGACCAGTCAGGGGCAATCGCAGGGCAGGGCTGGGCAAGGGCAGGCACAGGGCAGGGCTGGGCAAGGGCAGGCACAGGGCAGGGCAGGGCAGGCACAGGGCAGGCACGGGGCCGGGCAAGTCGGGGTGTGGGCAAGTCGGGGCGTGGGCAAGTCGGGGCGTGGGCAAGTCGGGGCAGGGCAAGTCGACGGTCGGGGGGGCTTGCTGGAAGAAGCGCTATCGGACCGTGTGCGAGGGGTCCGACATCGCTACGTTTCGCCCGACAGTTCTTGGCTCGCAACTTTGATGTATTTGCGGCCAGCGTCGCGCGCTTGACGCACCGCCTCCTTCAGTTCGACCTCACTGCGGAGCGCGGCGAGTTTGACGAGGATGGGCAGATTTATGCCAGCAATGACCTCGACGTTGGCTTCATTCATGACGGAGATGGCCAAGTTGGACGGCGTACCGCCAAACATGTCGGTCAAAACGATGACGCCGTGACCGCCGTCGGTGTGAGCGATGGCGTCGATGATTTCGACGCGCCGCAGCTCCATGTCGTCGTCGGGGCCGATTTGAACGGTCTCGATTTGGCGCTGGGGCCCAACGATGTGTTCCAGCGCTGCCCGGAACTCACGCGCGAGACCGCCGTGCGTCACGATCACCAACCCGATCATGACAGTGCCTTCCTCTGGTCGCCCCGGTGTTGCCCCTAACTGACAAGGGTTCGCTCTCAATTCAAGGGGCAAGCCGACCGTTTTCGATGCTGAGGGCGAATAGAACCTTGGCTGCAGCTGACGATTCAAACGGCTTGAGGTGGAGTAAGGGAACTGAAAGTCCAAGAATTTCGGTGGTTTTAAGCGGCCCAGGGTAGCGTTCGAGCATGGTGTCAGCGGGCACGAGATCGATGATCAGGTGCAACGTCGCGTGCTCGATGAACGGCACGGGGACAATACCAAGACCGCGGATCTCAAGGAGCCCGGCGATGTTTTGTGGCGCAGAGGCCACTAGGGTGTTGCCCAGTCGCCCGATGACCGTTTGGTCGTCGGCGATGAGCGCCAATTGGCCAGCGGACGACTGTGGGAGGCTGATGCAACGAAGTGCGAGGTCAGATTTTCCCGATCCGGAGGGGCCGCGAATGAGCGCCGCGCGGCTGCCAAGCGCGATAGTGGTGCCATGAACGATGACGGTGTCATGGTCTGGCATCGGTTAAGCCGCCGATTTGCGCGCCACAATACCAAAGTTCCGCGCGGCGGGGAACTCTACGGTGAAGCGCGCGCCGATAGGGCGTTGGACGGGCACGCTTGAGGGTTGGGCGGCAAGACTTGGCGGCATTGGCCCTGCAAAAACGTTCTCGGCGAAGATGCGTCCACCGTGGGCCTCGACGATTTCGCGCGAAATCGATAGGCCGAGGCCAGAGTTTTTGCCGCGGCTTTGGTCGGTTTGTGGACGGTCCGAGTAGAACCGGCTGAAGATTGCCTCGAGCTTGTCTTCGGGGATTCCGGGGCCCTGGTCGGCGACCGTCATGACGACACGGTCGCGTTTGCGGGCAATCGTCACCGTGATGACGCCGTCGTCGGGCGAGAACGAAATTGCATTGTCGATGAGGTTTGTCGCGATCTGGCCAAGCCGCCCTTCGTGCCCTTCAATGATGGCATCGGTTTCACCAAGACCCGCGGCCACGACAAGCTCAATGCGTCGGCCGGTATCTGACAGCATGTCGGAAAAAATACTGCGGACCTGTTCCAGCGTCCGTTTGAGGTCAACGGGCTCGACCTCTTGGCGGGCTAACTCCGCGTCGAGCCGGGAGGCGTTCGAGACGTCGTTGATCAGTCGATTGAGGCGTTTCAATTCGAACTGGATCTGTTGGACGAGTTGATCGCGCTGTTCGTCGGTTTTGGCAAAGGACAACGATTCAGCCGTTGAGCGGGCCGCAGCCAGCGGGTTTTTTAATTCGTGGGCGACGTCGGCGGCGAACTTTTCGCTGGCTTCGATCCGGCGGTAGAGGGCCGCCGTCATCGACCGGAAGGACGATGCCAGTTGGCCAACCTCATCTTTTCGATTGGGATCGTCGGGCAGTTCGGTGCGCGCCGAGATTGACCGGCTGACGTCGTGGGCGGCAGCAGACAGTTGTTTCATAGGCTCTGCAACCATGCGGGCCAGCATCCACGACGATGTCAGCATGGCCAGCAGCGCGAAGGCGGCCAGCGACAAGATCACCTGGCGCTCTTCATTAATGATGCCGCTGATGGCGCCTGGCCGCGTTGATAAGAACAGCACACCCTGGATGGTTTTGCTTTTCGCACGCCGGATCGGTTCAGCGATCGCAACGATCTGCTGGCCATCGTCATCAAGAAGCAACACGGCGGTCGGTTCACCTTGCAGTGCCGACCTGACCTCCGGGTATAAGTTACCGTTCGCGGTACCAATTTCACGGTAGACGGCAAGTTCTCCGTCAATCATCCACGCCGTCAGGCGGGTCCAGAAATTGCGCGTTCGCGGACGCTCGGCGTCGGGCCGCGGTTCTGGCCGAGCCACCGTGCTGCGCCCTGGCTGGAGGAGCGTTGCGGTATCGACGACGAGGTTGCCGCTGCGGTCATAGATGCGGGCTCGTGCGTCGGTCGGGCGGATGATCCGGTTGAGAATTGGCGTCACGCGTTCAGGCGACAGCGAGAATTCAAGAGCTGCGAAGCCATCGTCGCGGTAGGGCACGCGCATGGGTTCGGTGGTGATGTCGCCGCCGGTGATGTTGGGCAGGGCGTCGGCGCGGACGTTTTCGCCGATGGCGGCGGCGATGATTTGCCCCTGCTTGCGCAACGAGTCCTGTTTGGCTTCAAGCAACCAACTGTGCGAGGCGCTCAAGTAGAGAACTCCGAGCACGAGAATGAGAAAGCTCAGCAAGTTAGTGACGACGATGCGACGCAGCAGCGTGGCCGAGACCCACCGGAACGGCGGCCAGCCCGCGATGTAGGTGCCGACACGGCTGAGAATTTGCGCCAGTCCGGGAATGACGCCGCGGTTAAACTGCGTCAGCGCCGCTCTGGAGGTGCGGTAGGCAGCAGCCGCCCACCGTTCCGGGAGCGGTGGCGGGATCGGGGCTGAACTGGTTTCTAATGCCATGGACCTCCCCGGCGGTTGCCTGCGATCGGTCAGAGCTAAAAGTTTAGCTCACGCTTCCTTGAAACGGTAGCCCACGCCATACAGCGTTTCGATGACGTCGAAGTCATCGTCGACTTGTTTGAATTTCTTACGCAACCGCTTGATATGGCTGTCGATCGTACGGTCGTCGACGTAGACTTGGTCGTCGTATGCCGCATCCATCAAAGCGTCACGGGTTTTGACGACGCCGGGCCGCTGGGCCAGGGCTTGAAGGATCAAAAACTCGGTGACGGTTAGCGTGACGGCGCGGCTGTCCCAGTGGCAGGTGTGCCGCTCGGGGTCGAGCTTCAGTTTACCGCGCTCCAGGATGCGCGCCGATTCCTGTTCGGCCATCGCCGGGTCCTTTGGCGAGACGCGGCGCAGGACGGCCTTGACCCGCTCAACGATGAGGCGCTGAGAAAACGGCTTTGAGATGTAGTCGTCGGCGCCCATCTTGAGGCCGAACAGCTCATCGATTTCCTCGTCCTTCGAGGTGAGGAAGATCACCGGCATGTCGGATTGCTGACGCACGCGCCGCAACAATTCCATCCCATCCATGCGCGGCATTTTAAGGTCGAAGATGCCAAGGTCGCCGGGGTCTTCGGTCAAGGCCTCAAGCGCGGCAACGCCATCGTTATACGTTCGAACCTTGAAGCCTTCAGCCTCAAGCGCCATCCGTAGAGACGTTAAAATATTGCGCTCATCGTCGACGAGGACGATTGTGCTCTTCTCTTTGGTCATGGCTAGTCCCTCTCGTGCGTTTGGCGCTGCGACCGGCGATTAGGTCTGCACCATGAACGAATTGTGGCGGGTATACTCCCACGTGACGCCGGGTGTCTCGACTTAATCGCGAGGGGCGGCCATCTAGCCCGTGCCAGCGCCCGTAAGTTCATCCATCAATTGCGAAAACGCGCTTGGGAGTCCCATGACCGATCTGTTGACGATTTCTGCTTTGCTTGCGACGGCACTGTTGTTTGGCGGCATGGTGCTGTTCTCGTTTGGGTTTGCCGTGTTTGCGCTGAATGCACTGCCCCATGACGTGGCCCGTCCGCTGATCCGACGGGCGTTTCCGCCTTATTACATGCTGGTGATTGTTTGTGCGGCGGTCGCTGCATCGTTACTGGCGATGAAAGATCCATTTGGCGCAGCGTTGCTAGCCGGGGTTGCGGCAACGACGGTGCCGGCTCGGCAAGTTCTGATGCCCGCAATCAATGCGGCAACTGATGCTCGCGATAAGCGCAAGTTCGGGCAGCTCCACGGTGTGTCGGTTGTGGTTCAGTTGATCCAGATCGGGCTATGTGGCTGGGTGTTGGCGCGGTTTGTTGGCTAGGGCGCGACGGGATGGTGCAACCGATCCAGTTGCCGGGCGGCTTGACTGCGGCTCGCGTGTGGGCTTGCTGGACCCCAGGTTAATCCCGGAGGTTCACCCGGGACGTTCACCCGGGAGGTGAGAACCTATCCGGTGAGCCCGTCCAGTGAGCCCCGTAGGTTGGGCTGTCTGGTGAGCCCATAAGGGCGTAGGAGTCGATGGTATCATATGAAATCGATGTCGTCTGACGTTGCGATTGGCGTCGCGATTTTTGTCTTGATCGCAGTTCTGGTCATCACGACCATGCCAGAGGACGTTAGGGCGCAATCAAGCCCGACGGTGCCAACGACCCCGGCGCTGCCCGCACGCACGTTCGGCCGCGCACCTGACGTCGATGTTGAACCCTGGCAGACGACGTCACAACGCTTGCCAGTGGCTCAGACTGGCGTGGCCGAAGACGCTCGGGCGAGCGGAACAACTGCTGATCGCGCACGCTCCTCAGGGCCAGCCAAACGGGGCGGCGCCTACGACGTGAAGCCAATCCTCGACCTAAAGGCACGTCCGCGACCATAAGCCAAAGGAACTCAGACTTTAGAGATCAGCTTCCGGTAGACCTTGTGGCTCCGGCGCGGCTGCTGGAACGATGACTTAGGGTCGACCAGCATGTCAGGTAAAAACGCCTGGCGGCCAATCAACATCCGATAGCTCATGCTGGCGCGGTTTGTCAGTGTGATTTCGATCAGCCAGCGACGATCGCCGATCTCGAGGTCGGTCGCGATGACGTAGCGCAGTTCGGCTTCGCCGTTGGAACTGGTCACGTTCCGGCGATCGATGAGCGGGGCCTCGCAAGCGATTTCGATCTGTGGTCGTCGCGGGACGGGCTGCACGCTGAACCGGACGAACGGGCGGCCGTCAGCTTCGAAGGGTTCAATCAGACGGGCGTGAAGCGCGCTCGTGCGGGCGCCGGTATCGACTTTGGCCTTGAGCGAGGGCAGGCCAAGCAGCGGCAGGCCGGTCCATTCTTCGTAACCGACAATGAAAGTTTGCGTGCCGTTCAGCATAGGCGCCGAGCCAAGATCAATTTGCGTCATTGCCACCCAATGCTTAATCGATGCTTTATCGATGGTTTGTTGCGGTCAGCCGCGGCGACGGCAGCCGGTGTTGGCCACTTGGCCGCCGACGCGCATCGTGTCAAAAACGTAGCATAAACCGGCGCGTAAGGTTGCCTGCCGCGCGGGCCTGCGCCAAGCCATCCCATGCGGCCCGTCCCTGTCGGCCGGTCGTGACCTCAGCATCACCCGATCGGGTATCCAATAGGTTAGAAGTTCCATGGCAATCTTGCCGATCGTTATCTTGCCTGACCCTATTTTGCGACAGGTGTCGACCCCGATCCAGACGATCGATGCAGACATCAAGCGATTAGCCGCCGATATGCTGGAAACGATGTATGACGCGCCCGGCATC
>JBBQNE010000059.1:0-18320 GCA_038329675.1 Hyphomicrobiales bacterium
GGGCGCCAGCGATGCCGATCAGGATCCAGGCCAAGGCCGCAAAGCCAGGCGCGCCGATGGCGTCACGTCGATCCTGATCACGTCGAATGATTTCGCGTCGGCCTGGGCGCTCGATGAACGCGGTCGCGGTATCTACCCAGCCGTGCCCGGCGGCGAAGCCCAACGTGAGCAGGCCTTCCGCGTTGGCGTCAACATCGCGATGCATGCGCTGACCGGCAACTACAAGGCCGACCAAGTCCACGTCCCAGCCCTCCTCGAACGGCTTGGCCAGTAGGATATCGCCGCATGAATTGGTCGCTGAATTTCGCCCCGCTCGTTCCTTGGTTCGTTATTGTCCTAGCGGCAGTCTTGGCGCTCGCGCTCGTTGGTCTGATGCTGTGGCGGCGCCAACGGGGTGCCCCATTCCGTGCACTGGCACTCGCCGCGCTCATCATCGCGCTGATGAACCCGATGCTGCGCGAAGAACAGCGCGAGAGCCTGTCGAATGTCGCAATCGTCGTCGTCGACGAGAGCACGAGCCAACAACTCGGCACCCGCCAAGCCGACACGGCCGCGATTAAGGCCGACCTCGAAGCCAAGCTCGCCAAGATCCCAAACCTCACCGTTAAAATGGTCCCAGCTGGACGACCCGGTGACGGCGGCGCGACGGGCACGAACCTGTTCGCCGGTCTCAACGCGGCGCTAGCCGACGTCGCGCCCGACCGGATCTCGGGCGTCATCACCGTCACCGATGGCCAAGTCCACGACGTGCCGGGCACAGCTAATGCGCTCGGCTTCGATGCCCCAGTCCACACGATCGTGACCGGCGCGCGAGATGAATTCGATCGCCGCATCGAAGTCTTGAAAGCGCCGAAGTTTGGCATCGTTGGCCAATCGCGCGACGTCGAGGTCGCCATCCGCGAAAGCGGCAAACCCGGCCGTAGCGGCGCCGACGTTAAGGTCACGATCCGACGCGAGGGTCGCCCGGACGAAACGCGCCGCTCGCGTCCCGGCGGCACCGTTAAGTTCGATATGCCGTTCCCGCACTCGGGCATGAACCTCGTCGAAGTCGAGATCGAGACGGCGCCGGGTGAACTGACCGCCGCCAACAACCGCACGGTGATCGAAGCTGAGGGTGTGCGCGAAAATCTCAAGGTGCTGTTGGTGTCGGGCGAGCCGCACGCAGGCGAGCGCACCTGGCGCAACCTGCTCAAGTCTGACGCCGCGGTCGATCTCGTGCACTTCACGATCCTGAGGCCGCCAGAAAAACAGGACGGAACGCCCATCAATCAGCTGTCGCTGATCGCGTTCCCGACGCGCGAGCTGTTCTCCGAGCGGATCAAAGATTTCGACCTGATCATCTTCGATCGCTACCAACACCGCGGCATCTTGCAGCTGCTCTACTACGACAACATTGCCCGCTACGTGCAGGCCGGTGGGGCGTTGCTCGTGGCCGCTGGCGACGATTTCGCAAGCTCAACGAGCCTTGCCAAAACGCCGCTCGCGCCGGCCCTGCCCGCCAGCCCGACCGGCCGCGTGATCGAGATGCCGTTCAAGCCGCGCCTCAGCGGCGATGGTCAAAAGCACCCGGTGACGGTCGGCCTCCCCGGCGGGGCTGGCGACACGCCGACCTGGGGCCGTTGGTTCCGGCAGGCGGAGGTCAACAATACGCGCGGACACACGATCCTGGTGGGCGCAGAAAAAGCGCCGCTGCTCGTCGTCGAGCGCAAGGGCAAGGGCCGCGTCGCGCTGCTGACCTCAGACCATGCTTGGCTATGGGCGCGCGGCTATGAGGGCGGCGGTCCGCACACCGACCTGCTGCGTCGCCTGTCGCACTGGCTGATGAAGGAGCCCGACCTCGAAGAGGAGCGCCTCATCGCGACCGCTCGCGGCATGAAGCTGACGATCGAGCGGCGCTCCATGGGTGACACCGTTGCCCCTGTCAAATTGTCAGCTCCCGCTGGCGAAGAAAGCGAAGTGACGCTGGATACTGCCGCCCCTGGCATCTGGCGCACCACAGTCGATGTCAAATTGCCCGGGCTCTACAAGGTCCAAACGCCAAGCGGCACGGAAACGCTAACCGCCGTCGCCCATGCTGGCACGCTCGACGTGCGAGAAATGAGCGAGGTCGTCGCGACCGAGGAGCGAACGAAGCCAATCGCGGATGCGACCGGTGGCGGCGTGTTCTGGGCCAAGACCAGCGGCCTTGTTCCTGGAACGTCGTCAATCGACGTGCCGCGCGTCACGATGTTGTCGGGGGCGAAAGTGCTAGCTGGCTCCGGCTGGCTCGGCCTCAAGGACCGCGAGGCGTTTGTCACAAAGGGCGTCAAGCTCACGCCGGTTTATACCGGCTTTCCGGCATTGTTGACCATCATCGCGCTTCTTGCTCTAGCGTGGTGGCGCGAAGGCCGCTGACAAACCACAACGTTCGCCAATTGCCGTGTCGGAACCTCCCTCGCGCGATGAAGTCAGAAGCTGGCTCACCCCGAGGCGCGGGTCACGGGCTGGGCCTTGGCAGTGCGGCTCAGCAGCGGCCAAAGTTCTCCCACGATCCCGCGGCGGAACAACATGACCGTGACAACGAAGATCACGCCTTGCATCACGAGGACCCATTCCCCAAAGCCAGCGAAATAGTTTTGCATCACAAGGATAACAGCCGCGCCAACGAGGGGGCCAAGCACCGTGCCAAGACCGCCGACGAGCGTCATCAGCACGACCTCGCCCGACATCTGCCATTGCACGTCAGACAGCGACGCGAGTTGGAACACCACGGCCTTGGTCGCACCCGCGAGGCCAGCCAGCGCCGCCGACAGCACGAACGCCATCATCTTGTAGTCATCGACCCGGTAGCCGAGCGAGATCGCACGTGGCTCGTTCTCGCGGATCGCCTTTAGGACTTGCCCGAACGGTGAATGGATTGTCCGGTAGATGACGAGGAAGCCCATCACGAAAATCGCCAGAACAACATAATAAAGCGTGAGGTCGTTGTGGATGTCGATTACGCCGAACACTGGCCGCCGCGGGATCGCCTGTATGCCGTCCTCGCCGCCGGTGAAGGGCGCTTGGATGCAAACGAAGAACACCATTTGCGCCAGCGCGAGCGTCACCATGGCGAAATAGATGCCCTGCCGACGAATTGCGATCGCGGCGACGATCGCACCCATGGCGGCCGCCGTGGCGGTCGCGAGCAGCAGGCCGAGTTCGGTCGGCAGGCCCCAGACCTTGATGGCATGGCCGGCCACGTAGGCCGAAAAGCCAAAAAACATGGCGTGCCCGAACGACAATAGGCCAACGTATCCGATCAACAGGTTGAAAGCGCAGGCAAACAGCCCGAAACACAACAGCTTCATGAGAAATACGGGGTAGATGACCATCGGTGCGGCGGCGAGCAGCGCAAGAAGCGCGAGGCCGATCAAGGCGTCTCTAGACATGTTGGCGTGTCCCCGATCTCACTTCGCCGTTCCAAAGAGGCCAGCGGGCCTCAAGATAAGCACGATCGCCATGATCACAAAGATCACGATGTTGGAGGCCTCGGGATAGAACACTTTGGTCAGCCCCTCAATCACACCGAGGCCGAAGCCTGTGATGATCGACCCTAAGATCGAACCCATTCCGCCGATCACGACGACGGCGAACACCACGATGATGATCTCCGAGCCGATCTTTGGCGTGACCGAATAGATCGGCGCGGCGAGCACACCAGCGAGCGCTGCGAGCGCCACGCCAAAGCCGTAGGTCAGCGTGATCATCACCGGCACGTTGATGCCCATCGCCTGGACGAGGTCCGGCCGCTCGACGGCCGCCCGCAGGTAGGAGCCAAGCTTCGTGCGCTCGATCACGAGCCACACGGCGATGCACACGACGAGCGAGAACGCGACGACCCAGGCCCGGTAATAGGGCAGGAACATAAAGCCAAGGTTCACGCCGCCCGGAATCGGGTTGTCGTAGGTCACGCCCGACGCGCCGAACATGTAGCGCGCGAGGCCCTCAAAAATGATCGCGAGACCAAACGTCAGCAGCAGACCATAGAGGTGGTCGAGCCGGTAGAGCCTCGAAAGGAGTAATCGTTCGAGCAGCACGCCAAATGCCCCGACCGCGACCGGCACGATCACCAGCGCCGCCCAATACGGGATGCCCGCGTACCGCAACAGCACCCACGCGCCGAACGCCCCCATCATGTACTGGGCGCCGTGGGCGAAGTTGATGACGTTCAACATGCCAAAAATGACAGCGAGCCCCAGGCTCAACAGCGCGTAAAATGCCCCGTTGATGAGCCCCAAGAACAACTGGCCGAGGATAGGCTGCAGTGGGATGCCGAACAGTTCTGACATAAGATGTCCGGGTTGATGGGGTTGGGCGGAGTGGGGACTAGGAAGCCGGGCGAGTTTCACGCTCAGACGGGCTGGCCCAGGTTGGGCAACGCCGCATCAGCCAGCCGTGCCCTAATTCCCCACTCCTTCACCTGTCACTTCTTGACGAGCGCGCACTCGCTCTCGGCCAGCGGACGCCAAGCCTCCGCAGCAGGGATCGTCGCGCGAACCTTGTAGTAGTCCCACGGCGCCTTGCTCTCCTCGGGCTTCTTGACCTCGAACAGATACATGTCGTGAACTTTACGGCCGTCGGCGCGCACGCTGCCCTTGCCGAACAGCTTGTCTTCGGTCGGCAGCTCTTTCATCTTGGCGACGACGGCGGCCCCGTCTTGGTCGCTCCCCAGTGCCTCGACGGCTTTCAGATAGTGGATCACCGACGAATAGACGCCAGCATGCACCATGGTCGGGTACTTGCCACCGTTGGCCGCCGCATAATCCTTGGCGAACGCCCGGTTAGCATCGTTGGCATCCCAGTACCAAGCCTCGGTGAAGATCAAGCCTTGGGCGGTTTTGAGACCCAGCGCATGCACGTCCGTGATGAAGACCAAAAGTCCGGCGAGGTTCTGTCCGCCCTGGACGATGCCGAACTCGGACGCCTGCTTGATGGCATTGGTCGTGTCGGCGCCGGCGTTGGCGAGCCCGATGATCTTGGCCTTAGACGCCTGTGCCTGAAGCAGGAACGACGAGAAGTCCTGCGCCGGGAACGGATGGCGGACCGAGCCGACAACCTTACCGCCGACCTTATTCACGACGGCCGCCGTATCCTTTTCCAACGCTTGGCCGAACGCGTAGTCCGCGGTCAGGAAGAACCAGGTCGTGCCACCCGTCTTGGTGATGGCGTTGCCGGTTCCATTGGCGAGCGCGTAGGTATCGTAGGTCCAGTGTATCGTGTTGGCCGTGCACTCCTTACCGGTCAGGGCGGAAGACGCTGCACCCGACACGAGGGCGACCTTGTTCTTCTCTCTCGCGATCTGGTTGACGGCCAGCGCGGTCGACGACGTCACGAGATCGACGATGACATCGACCTTGTCGATGTCATACCACTGGCGCGCCGTGTTGGCCGAGATGTCGGCCTTGTTCTGGTGGTCGGCCGAGATGACCTCGACCTTGAGCCCGGGCTTGTCCTTCAGATAGTCGTCCACAGCTCTCTTGGCCGCCCACGCCGAGCCCGCCCCGGCGAGGTCCGAGTAGGTGCCGCTCATGTCCGAGAGTACGCCGATTTTAATGCCGCCATCACCCATTTGGGCAAAGGCTGCGGTAGTGATTAGCGGAACTGTCGCCGCCGCCAGCAGGAGTGCCTTGATCGTCATTGTGTCCTCCAACAGTCTCTGAGTTTAACGTTCATACGCCGAGGTAACCCTCGAGCTTCTGCTTGTTGGCCGCGAGTTGACTGTTTTCGATCATGTCGACGACACAGCCGTGCTCCACGACGTAATGGCGGTCTGCGACCGTGGCTGCGAAACGGAAATTTTGCTCCACCAGTAGGACAGTATATCCGCGCGATCGCAAGTTGCGGATGATATCACCGATCTGCTGGACGATGACAGGGGCTAGCCCCTCCGTCGGCTCATCGAGCAGAAGTAGCGTCGCACCCGTCCTCAAGATGCGGGCGATAGCGAGCATCTGCTGCTCTCCGCCTGAAAGTTTCGTGCCTTGGCTTCCGCCACGCTCCTTCAACCGCGGAAACAAAGCGTAGACCTCCGACGTGGTCATGCCGCCCGGCTTCACAACAGGTGGCAACAACAAATTCTCGGTCACCGTCAGCGACGTGAAGATGCCTCGCTCCTCCGGGCAATAGGCGATGCCGAGACGCGCGATCGTATGTGGCGCGAGCCCGACCGTCTCCCGCGTGCCGAAGCGAATCGAGCCCTGACGCTGACGCATCAGCCCCATGATGGCACGCATCGTGGTCGTCTTGCCGGCCCCGTTGCGGCCAAGCAGCGTAACGACTTCACCTTGGGTCACCGTGAAGGCCATACCGTGAAGAATGTGGCTCTCGCCATACCACGCATGGAGATTGGCGACCGTCAGCATCGGCTCAGCCATGGTCCACTCCACCCGTGCCCATATACGCCTCGATGACCTGCGGGTTCTTCGACACCGTGGCGTACGATCCCTCGGCGAGCACTTCCCCGCGGGCGAGCACGGTAATGGTGTCAGACAGGTCCGCGACGACCGAAAGATTGTGCTCCACCATTAAAATAGTGCGGTTCTTGCTGACACGCCGGATGAGTGCAGACACCCGGGCGATGTCCTCCCGTCCCATACCGGCCATCGGCTCGTCCAGTAGCAACATCTCCGGTTCGAGCGCCAGGGTCGTGGCGATCTCCAGCGCACGCTTGCGACCATAGGCGAGTTCTACCGCCTCAAGTTTCGCGTACTGCGCCAGACCGACGTCATCGAGCAACGACATTGCCCGGTCGTTCAGCGCGTCGAGCACGCGCTCCGACTGCCAGAAGCGAAAAGAGGTCCCGGTTGGCCGCTGGAGGGCGATGCGGACGTTCTCCAACACTGTCAAATGCGGGAATGTTGCCGAAATCTGGAAACTGCGAACGAGGCCGAGGCGTGCAACGTCTGCGGGTTTCATCGCGGTAATGTCTTGGCCTCGAAAGTGGATCGAGCCTTCCGACGGGGGCAAGAATTTGGAGATAAGATTGAAGCAAGTTGTTTTGCCAGCGCCGTTGGGGCCAATCAAGGCGTGGATCGTACCACGCCGGATTGCCAGATCGACGTCCTTGACGGCCCAAAACCCTTTGAAGCTGCGACCAAGACCGCGAGTCTGGAGGATGGGTGACGCTTCATCAGAGGTCGCCATGGCCGTCGTCATTGGCGCCTCGGTCTGCGCATCGGGTCACCCGTTCGTCCAGTTCCGAAGCCGTGGTGGTGACCTCAACGGGTCGGTGATGCCCTAATTCCGCACAGCTTCCGCTGCCTGCACTATGTCCGCTGTGACAACCTTGTCAACGACCGACTGCACAGATTACGGTGACCGGTGCGCGGACTGTCGCGAAGATGCGCTGCCATCGACATGGGTTTGGCATCAGCCGCCGCAACGACTGGCTGGCCAACGCCCGGCCCGCCGACAGCCGACCCGACAGCGAAACCGTCTGACCCTTCAGCTGCGCCAGTGTCCCACACGGGCAGCGGCTGCCTTGATATGTAGAACGTCTGTGTCCCGAACGGCCCGATGTTTGATGAAACTGGCGTCGATGCAACCAGCATTGATGGACCGGGCACGGCGAATGTCGGCGGCTCGCGGTGATCGGTCATTGCCCGTGCGTGCAGCGACCCGGTCCACGACTTACCTCCGTCCACGACCGTGGAAGTTGAGATGGCAGGGACGAGTAAACCGGTGTCGAGCGAACTGCAGAAGCGAACCCGGCGATTGACGCCATGAGTGTCACGAGAATTGAACCTTCGTCGCCATCGCCGCCGCCCGGGTGTAGCGCCCGTTGAGGTTCGGCGTTATCCTATGGTCCGGTCTGCTGCCCGACTTCGGCCCGCTGCTGCGACGGCGAGTTTTCAGATACCATCGTGCCTGGGCCATTTTTACGCTCGTAAGCGCGTACGAGGGTCATGTAGGGCGATACGAGGCGGCTAGCGCTGCTATCGGACAGACGCAAACTGAGGTGGAGGTGGAAGCTCGTCTGGTTCTTCTGCCCATTCATGCAATTGGCAAGAGGAGCGATAAAAGTTCCCGCTTTAACAAGCTGGCCTTCCTTCACGGCAACCTCGTTCGGGCACAGATTGACGTAGTCCCATTCGCGTCGCCCGTCGTCCGATCGAAGTCGAACCGAAGCGTACTGCGTGACTTTTGTAATCGTTCCGTCTTCGACAGTGACGATCCGAACCGGCTCGCGCCCATTTCGCCCCTTGATCGGCGAGACGTCGCCTGTCGCGCCGTCTGTCGAGCCGCCGCGAATATCGATCCCCGTGTGGCCTTTTCCAGAAGGGCATGCTGGAACGTCGAAGCCACGAATTTCGCAGAAATTATCCCTCCAAGGGTAGGCGTAGTTGCGGCGGTCGAATTGATTGCCCCCTGGCGCACCGATGCCGCCATAGCCTGCTCCTCCAAAGCCGTAAATCTGAGAATTGACAAAGGCTTCGGCATTCTCGAACGGGAACACCATATGCGGCGCGTAGTCGGTGAGGTCCTTGACGCCCTCTCCAGCTCCACCGACGAGGTCGCCGGGCGGAAAGTACGTGAATGGCTTTTTTAATGCGCCTTTTGTCCGCAAGCGATCGAGAACGGCGACGAGAGCGTCGCGCTCTGTTGGATCGATCGACCCGCTATCTATGACCCGTCTCAGATCATCGAGCGGGCTAGGCACCCGCAAAGGGGCGTCGGCAGCCGGGGCGGTCGACTCGGCGGGACGCGCTGCCTTTGGGTTGAAATAGAAGTCGCGGACCGAACTGCGGATGACGAAGGGTTCTTGCTTTCCGCCGGTGAATGTATGCACCGAGGTCTGGAGGTCGGTGATCATGCCGTCCTCGCGTTTGGGCGAAGCGACGATTAAATCGGCGAGTTTAGCCGCAAACGGACCCTGGCCGGAGCCCTTTGGCCATTCGTCGAAGGCAACCTCACGGGCAGCCGTCGAGAACATGATGACCATTCCGCGACGCTGGTCTATCGGCACGAAGCCTTTGGTACCGCCGCGCCCGGGGCGGCGAAGGACGCTGCGGCAGGCGTCGAAGATCACGAACTGCATGACCGAATTCGACACGCTGCCAAGCGTGTCAACGAGGCTTTCGAGCCGCTCCGATGCGATCGCCAAATCGTCGCCGGTGGCAAGTTCAGCATCGACCGGAATCAGGTAATTGGGGCCCAGTTCGCTTTCGGCGGCGCCATGGCCCGAGTAGTAGAAAAACCCAACCGTATTCGGGCCAGCATCCTTAAGCCGCCGCGCGTACTCCGCGACGGCGCGGCGCATCGCCACCAGACCAAGATCACGCGCGACCGTGACTTTGAAACCGAGCTTCTCAAGCGGAACTCGCAGCGCCTCGACATCGCGCGGTGGGTTCGTCAACGGACCAATGGCGTCTTTGTATTTCGCATTCGCAATCAGGAGTGCAATGCGATTTTCGGGCGGCAGATCGCTCTGCGCCTGGGCGGTAACGGGAACCGCGCATAACCAAAGGGCGATGACCGCGAAGAGATATTGCCCCAATGCAGCCCGCCAAAGGCGACCCGGCGGTGGGAACGCAACAACGTCCAACATCGGTGCCTCTTGGAATTTCATCTTCAACAAATGCGATAGGACTATCGCGCGCATCCTGCGTTGTCGCGCTGAATCGTGTTTACCGATGCAATCGCACCGCGACCGTTGCCTGTTTCATCCAAGTCGCCCTTCAACATTGTGAGCCACTCAGGTGCTTTAGCTTGGTAATTTCGAAGCAAGTGGTGGGGCTAAGCGATGCCATCGACATGGCGCGTGATGAAGGTTGCGGCCTCGGCGTGCCGGTTGATCTCCCAACTATGCCATCCGCCACGAACAATCTCGAGCCGGGCGCCCGGGATCAGCGCGGCCATCGCGTGCCCTGCCACCACCGGGAACAACCGGTCGCACTCGCCCCACAGGATCAGCGTCGGTGCCGTGATGGCGGTAAATCGCTCCGACAGGTCCTCGCGCAATGGGATTTGGGCAGCGCGAACCAGCGCAGCACGGCCGGAAATGATGCTGTCACCGAACGATCGCGCCATCGCAAACCCGGGGGCCGTGATGCCAAAGGCTGCCGTTTCGGCGACGAGTTCACGCATGCGGGCAAACACCGGACGGCGCGCGGCCAAACGCGGCAATCCCGACGCATCGATCAGCGTTAGTGAAACGACGCGCTCGGGCTGATCGGCCGCCAGCGCTACTGCTATGCCGCCCCCGGTCGATTGGCCAACGAGATGAAAAACCCCAAGTTGCATTTGATCGAGGACGGCTGCGATGACCGCAGCGAGTTCGCCATGGGACGTGTAAGTCCACACTGGCCGATTGCTGCATAACCCAGGAATGAATGGCGCAACGACACGGTATCGGCTGGCCAACGCCGTCAACAGTGCGCGGTAGGCGGGCGGTGCCAGGCCCCAACCGTGCAAAAATACTAAGACAGGCCGGGCATCAGCGGCCGCGTCAGGCGGCTCGCCAACACCCGCGACAGCGAGACCGTCTTGCCCCTCAACGACGCAGCTGTCCCAAACGGGCAGGGGCTGCCCTAAAACGTAAAACGTTGTTATAGCGGCCGACGACGGCGGTTTGGCTAAACCGGTCATCGCCCGTTGCGACGTCGCACATAGGCGTAGGCGATCGCGGCCCAAATGGTCCCGGCCACCATTTGCGTGACCAGCAGCCCACCGGCGGCGCGTGCTGCATCGCCCACATAGGGCAAGCGAAACCACGCCGCGACCCACACCAGCGCGATGCCCGCCAGTGCTGCGGCGAACCCCGCGATCGGCAGCTTCTGCACTTGGTCGCTTCGCGCGCCAAGCCAAAGCCCAACCGTAATCACCGCCGGGTTTAGCAACGCAATGGCCGTGATGATGGCGTAACTGACGTCAGGCTGAAAAGTCGGCTTCATCGCGGTGGCCCCCGTTGATCCCGATCGACGCCCTCAGCATCGCCGCGCGACAGCCCTTCATCTTCGATCGCCTTGCGCAGCTTTTCTTCCTCATACTGCACGAACCAACCGATCATGTTGCGCCATTGCGCGCCGACCATATCGACCATTTCTGGCGGCAGGCCCTGGTTTGTCGCCGCACCACGCACACGATCGATCACTTGCTGAATGCGCCACGGCACATAAGCCCCTTCGCGACCGTCGGCGCGCTTCAATTGCCAGGCGCGATCGACATAGCGGAAGCGCTCGGCAATCAGCCCGACGAGCGCCTCGTCCAGCAGATCGATTTCGGCGCGCACGTCGGCCATGTCGGTGCATTCGGCCGGTGTTTTACGAGCCATGTTTAACCTTGCGCAATTGGGAGGTTCAGCTCGCACGGCTTACGCCGCCGTCGCCCCACTGGCAACCGCGCGCGGGTATCCAACGACGCTCAGCGCAGTGCAGCCTGCGACGGCGCTTGCACCGTCACCGCGCCCCGACCCTTGTCGGGACTGCCCGCGCGAGCTTGACACCCATCTGGCACCGTCGCTGCCTTGCCCGATGCCGCCAGATGCCGCCACGTCGCACACACGTCCGCCATTTGGGCCGTTGATAGCTGCGGATCGCCGGTCTCCATCAGGCGCGTCGTCATCTGCGCAAATAGGTGCGGGCGTTGATGTTCAAACCTCGCGATTTCAGCCAGTGGCCAATCCGTGACGGTCACTGACGCTTTGATCCCCCGACCAAATGAGCCATCGCCGGACCCTTCGGCGGCAAAGTGCAGATAACCGACGTTGAGCACGTCGCCGCGACCAATCGTGAACCGCGCAAAGCTGGTCTTGAACAGCGCGCTGCCAGCCCCCGTATCATCGGCGACGATCCGCGCGCCCTTGTCGCCGCTGCACGAATAGCCAAGCACGTGGTACTCGCCCGCGTCCAATTCAGCTTCCGCGACCGGCGCATCAGCGATCGATCGGACATTGGCCACGCCCAGCACTTTTGACCGCCGGTACGCTTCGCCAAACTTAACGCCGAGCAGTACGGCAACGTGCACACACTTGTGGCTCGCCGCACCAACGCGCATCAGGACAATGCCGCGATTTTCCTGTTTCAGCTGGAACAGGGAGAACGCCTCATCGTCGATGCGCGTCGTTTTGGTGCAGCCAGCAACCACGATAACTGCGCCGATGCCGACCATCCACAAGGCGCGCCGCAGGGCGTAACGGCCCGCGCCGGTCGCTTTACCTTTTGCCCGATTGACGTCCCGCCGCAGCCCTAGAAACACGCCATGCCCCACACGCACACGCTAACGGTCCATTGAAGCCGACCCGAAACGTCAGCAGCAGCCCCGTTACCAGAGTGTGCGCAACGCAAGGTTGGGTGCAAACGAATTCATGGGGGAATCGGAGATAGTTGACGGTTGTCAGCTACTATAAGTTGAGCGCTTAACTCGCCACTACCTCGGGTCGGCCACCGTTCACAGCTCGTTCTAATCCACGGCTCAAATCTGCGGCTCACGCATCTCAACCGCACATCACTCCTTGAGAAACTCCAGCGGCAACGCGGTCGTGTACTTCAGCTGCTCCATGGCGAACGTGGACGACACTTTCGCGATATCGATCCGGCCGATCAGCCGTTTGTAGAACGCATCATAGGCAGCGATATCGGGCACCACGACCCGCAACATATAGTCGACATCGCCCGACATCCGGTATGCCTCGACGACTTCCGGCATGTCGACGATCGCGGTACGGAAGCGCTCGAGCCAATTCAGGGTGTGCTGCGCGGTACGGATTTCGACAAACACGGTGACGCCCGCGTTGACTTTGTGCGCATCGAGCAATGCCACCCGCCGCCCGATGATGCCAGTCTCCTCAAGCCGCTGAATACGCCGCCAGCACGGGGTCGTCGATAGCCCAACGTCGCGGGCAAGATCGGCGACGGGGCGCGTGCAATCGTCTTGCAGCATCGCCAAGAGCTTGAGGTCGGTGGCATCGAGCACGGTCGCAAAACTTTTCTATAAAAAGCCCAAAACACTTCCGATCAGATATTGCACGCCGCGAACGCGTCAAGCCGCGCATCATGCGAAGTGCGCGCAAAAGACAAAGGAACAGCGGCCATGAAACTCATTGAGACACGCACCGCGCCCAACGCCCGGCGGGTGCGCATATATCTGGCCGAAAAGCGCATCGACGTCGATCGGGAGCACCGCGATCTCGATACGCTGCGTTCCAATGACTTTACCGCGCTCAACCCCTATCAGCGGGTCCCGATTCTGGTACTCGACGACGGCACGGTGATTTCCGAGACGATCGCCATCTGCCGTTACTTCGAGGAATTGCAGCCCGAACCGGCACTATTCGGGCGCGGCGCGATCGGCAAGGCGCGCGTTGAGATGGAGCAGCGTCGCATCGAGCTCGGGCTGCTGGCCTATGTGCAAGCAGCCTTCCGCCATCTCCACCCGTCGATGGCCGCGTTTGAAGCGCCGCAAATCCCTGCCTGGGGCGAAGCCAACAAGGCAAAGGCCCTTGCCGCGCTCGAACTCATCGACCGGCAACTTGCATCGACCCGCTTTATCGCCGGCGATGATCTGTCGGTTGCCGATATTACAGCACTCGTCACCATCGATTTCATGCGACCAGCGCGGATCGCCCGCCCGCCCGAACTCGTCAACGTCGCGCGTTGGTATGCCGACGTATCGACCCGCCCGAGCGCCACCGCATGACAGTTGACGCGCCGCCAAACGCGACCGATTGCGCCGGGCTCCTCGCCGAGATCGCCGCCTGCCGCCGCTGTCGCGACGCGCCGCTGATACGCCCGCTACCCCACGAACCTCGCCCCGTCCTTCGCATCAGTGCAACCGCGCGCATCCTTGTTGCAGGCCAAGCCCCCGGCACTCGTGTGCACGCGAGCGGCATTCCCTTTACCGACCCATCGGGCGACCGGTTGCGCGAGTGGATGGGCGTCACACCCGATGAGTTCTACAACACATCTACGATCGCGATCGTACCGATGGGATTCTGTTTTCCAGGCCTTGACACGGCCGGCTCCGACCTGCCGCCGCGGCGCGAATGTGCACCGATGTGGCGGCCGCGGGTGATGGCAGCACTCGCCAATGTCGAACTCGTGCTCGCGATTGGCGGCCACGCGATCGGGTGGCACGCCCCGCAGCTATCGAAAAGACCCGTCGGCGAAACAGTGGCCCGATGGCGCGACGTCGTTGACGCCACCACGTCGACTGGCCTGACCGTGATCCCACTCCCGCATCCCTCGTGGCGCAACTCCGGCTGGCTCAACCGTAACCCGTGGTTTGCCGATGACGTCTTGCCCGAATTGCGAGGCCGCGTGCGCCAGCTGATCAACCAATCGTCAGCCCAACCGCCTACGGCAGCGGATCGGCGTGAACCGTCAGCTGGCGGCCAGCATCGATCGGCAATCGCACCATCTTAACGATCGCAAACAGCGCGATCACCGACACGACGATGAAGGCTGCAGCAAAATCTTCGATGCCTGGCTGCGGACGCCCGGCCCTGACCTGTGACATCTCCAACACCAGCGCGCCGATAGCGACGCCAAGGCTCAAAGACACCTGCTGCGCGACACTGGAGATCGCAGATGCCGCGCCAGCCTGCCTGCCGTCGATATCGGCAAACGACAGCGCGTGCATGCTGGTGAACTGGAGCGACCGGGTTAAGCCACCAGCAAACACCATCACGACAATAACCGCGAGCGGCGTTGATGGACCAACTGCTGCCAGCGCTGCAACGCTACCGACCGCCAGCGCCGTATTCCACACAAGAACGTTGCGAAACCCGAACCGGTCGAGGATCGCCTTACCGATGACTTTCATGACGAGCGCTCCAACCGCACCCCACATCGTCACGAGCCCCGATGTCAGGGCATCGTAGCCAAGCCCAATTTGCAGCATCAGCGGCCCAAGGAACGCCGCCGCACCGATCGCGACACGAAACAGCGCCCCGCCGGTAATCCCAGCGTCGAACGAGGGCAGCGCGAACAACCGCAAGTCGAGCAGCGGTCGCGCGGATGCTTTTGCGTGCCGGACGTAGCCGATCGCCGACGCTCCACCGATCCCGAACGCCAGCACGACGACCCACCAAGGTGCGACGTGTCCGCCAAGCGCGGTTGCTCCAACGATCAAGCCCGTCAGCGCAAGCGCCGATAGTATAAACCCGCGCCAATCGAGCCGCGTTTGCGGCGGTCGCTCGTCGTCGAAGTAGAGTGTCGCCAGCACGATGCCGACAATGCCGATTGGAATGTTGACGAGGAATATCCAGCGCCAATCGGTGTAGGTCACAATCAATCCGCCAATCAGCGGGCCAAGCATGGGGCCAAACAGCGCCGGGATCGTCAACGTCGCGAGTGCTGAAACGAGTTCTGACTTGGGCACCGATCGCACGATGATCATGCGGCCAACGGGCGTCATCATCGCCCCGCCGAGGCCCTGGACGAAGCGCCACACGACGAAGCTTTCAAGCCCAGTGGCAAACGCGCATCCAACCGAAGCGGCAAGATAAATTACCAGCGCGGCGCGGAATGTCGTCCTGGCCCCGAAGCGGTCGGCGACCCACCCGCTGACCGGGATAAAGATCGCGAGCCCAACCAGATACGACGTGATCGCAAGCTTCAACGAAATCGCATCGACGCCGAGATCGCGTGCGATCGTTGGCAACGCGGTGGCAAG
The DNA here is from genome assembly GCA_038329675.1 of Hyphomicrobiales bacterium. Lineage (GTDB taxonomy): Bacteria > Pseudomonadota > Alphaproteobacteria > Rhizobiales > Hyphomicrobiaceae > JANXVY01. The sequence continues at coordinate 15,634 of JBBQNE010000059.1, forward strand.
GATGGTCGAATCCATGCCCTCGATAAAAAGAGCGCTGGCGACGACGAGGGGAACAACGCGGATTGTCATTGAAGCCGCATATCGATGCGGCTGACGGACGGCGTCAATGGCCCATCTCGCCGCTCAAACATCTGTTCTATGCAAACCTGAGCTGACTAGCACCCCATGACCAGCCCAGCCGATGTCGAAAGCGCGCCGGACGTCACCTCAAGGGCTAGAACGCGCGCCGGATTGACCGGGCCTGGGAACAAGATTTGCCCGGGTGCCACCGCCTTAAACCCGAAGCGGCCATAATAGGGCATGTCGCCAACGAGCAGCACGATGCCCATGCCGCCGTGACGGGCCGCCGTGATGGCCTCAGCCACGAGCGCCTTGCCGAAGCCCTGCCCCTGGAGATGGCGATCAACCGCGAGCGGTCCAAGCAGAAGATGTGGTCCAGTGCTGCCGATTTTAATCACGGTCATCCGGAGGGCTGCGAGCATCGCCCCGTCGCGGAAGGCACCGCGGCAATAACGTGAGATCGCCGGTGTGCCCTCACGGACCCGGTAGGCTGCGCGTGCGAACCGCCCTGGGCCGAACGCTGCCGCATGGAGCTGCATAACTGCTGGCAAGTCAGTCGCCTGAAGCGGACGATACCAGACACGGCCAGGAATCGTCACGTTGGGACCCAGAGCCTGACCGTCCATGTCTGGTTGCGGGCCAACAGCGGGCCTCAGACTGTCATCGCGTTTCATGGTTCCATCGGGCATCGCGCTCACCAATATTCATCCCGAGGCCCACCGCCGAAAACTTCGCCAAGCCGACGCGCGGTCGCCGCATCGCACCCATCAGGCGGCAGCGATGCGCCAAAAAAGTCGCATGCGACGATCTCGTTGTTGGGCTGCGGGACCCGCAGTCGCCGCCACGACCGGACCACGAACAACACGATATGGTCGCCCCGAAAAGAACGAGCATTGGAATAAACCCCAACCATCTCGGGTGCCCCCTCGATCGCGATCCCGGCCTCCTCATCGAGTTCGCGCGCCAGCGCGGTCAACACCGTCTCACCCTTTTCAACCCCACCGCCCGGAAAGCACCAACCGGGCCGATAGCTGTGCCGCACCAGCAGCACGCGATCTTGCCCATCGACCACGATCCCTTGCGCGCCAAGCGTCAAGCCGCGCTGCAATCTCCAATAGGGTTGGATCAAACGGCGGAACACGAACCGCTGTACGCTGGCCTTGCCCGTCTCGTTACCGTCGGCCATCGCGCCCTCCTCCGGTCGTGGCCCGTCAGCTGCCGCAGACCCGGCCTCAGCTTGGGCCATCGCGGCCGAGCTGTCACCAATTCGCCAGGATTTGGCAACCGCTTAGCTTTGGCAGCCACCAGGCTTTGGCAATGATTTGAATGGTGCCATCGATGGCGTTGTGCAGCGCGGCGAGTTGTACGACAACCCCGCCAAGCATAATTGCGACCATCGCGAGGTGAGCCCTGGCCGACACGTTAACCGACATCGCGCTGACCGATCGCGTGACCGAGCCTCAAACGGTGAGGCTCGCCCACCTGTCCGATCTGCACTTGCCACACGTCCGCGGTTTCTGGCCGCGATACTGGAACATCAAACGCGGGCTCGGCTTCTTGAATTGGCAGCTGAAGCGCCGCGTCATCCATAAGTTGGACGCCGTTGCCGCTATCCTAGCCGATATCCACGCAGCCCGACCCGACCATATTGCCGTCACGGGCGACCTCGTAAACCTCGGCCTGCCAGCCGAATACGCCAACGCAAGCGACTGGCTCGGCGGGCTTGGGCCGTCCGATACCGTCAGCCTCGTGCCCGGCAACCACGACATTTATGTCGATCCCGAAGGCGCGCGCGGCACTGCCTTGTGGCGCGACCACATGCGCTCAGACGCATTTGGCGACGGCCTCATGGCGAGCAGCGCCATCACCACCAACACGACGGACCACGACGGCGCTGCGCCGTGGTACGAGACGGCTTTTCCATACGTCCGGCGCATTGGCCCCGTCGCGATGATTGGCCTAAATTCCAGCCACCCGACCACGATTGGGTATGCTGGCGGCACGATCGGACCGGGTCAGCGCGAGCGGTTGGCCACCATCCTTGATGCGACCGCGAGATTGGGCGTGGCCCGCGTCGTGCTGATCCACCACCCCCCAGTCCGAGGGCTAGCTGCGTCGCGACGTGCGCTTTCAGACGTCGCCGAGGTCCAAGATCTGATAGTCAGCCACGGCGCCGAAGTCGTTTTGCACGGCCACAACCACGAGATCAGCGAAGAGCAGATCGGCGCCGCGCACGTCTTCGGTATCGGCTCGGCATCGGCCGAATACCCCCACAAGGGCGAGCCGCGCGCCAGCTGGCAACTGATCAGCATCCGATCACGGCCCGATGGCGGCTTCCACGTGACCCGCGAGGTGCGTGGCCTACCCGACTTTGGCAACACCGTTCGCTCGCTCTCGACCGCCACCGTCGAGTTTACGGCACACAGCGTTACGGCACGCAACGTTGCCAAACCCCATAAACACCCTCAGCCCTCGACGGGCGACAGCATGGCGCCTAAGCCAACACCTTAATCGTAAGTTGTGCCAATCACGAAGGTCGACGCCGACATGCCCAACGCGAGCAACACGTCCACACCGTCGAGGCCGTCCGCGCCTCTAGCGTGGCAATGGATCGTGCTGACGGCGGC
>JBBQNE010000060.1:0-18018 GCA_038329675.1 Hyphomicrobiales bacterium
GGTGCCCGAGTTCCAGAGACAAGGTCCCCTCCCAAAACGCCCAGCTCGCGCTCTGGACCCCGTTGGATGGAACACAGCCAACTTACCCCCGCGGCTGAGCGCGGGGATAACTCGCCATCCAGATTTATTGCGTAGGGTTAAGTCAAGGCGTGCGGCGTGAGGGGGTTCGCCCCTCACCGATCAAGGGCTCCGCCCTTAATGATCCAGCCAAAGTGCTAGCCCTTTGGGAACCGTTTTTTCAACAAACTATCCGAGAGCTAAAAGGCCTCGGCCCTTCACTTGTCCTTCTCGTAGTGGTCCGCCACCAGTCGATCGAGCAGCCGAACCCCATAGCCGGACGCCCAGGACGGGCTGATTTCGTTACGGGTCGAATCCATTGCGGTCCCAGCAATATCGAGGTGTGCCCACACCATATCCTTATGCACAAACCGCTGCAGGAACGCGGCTGCCGTACACGACCCGCCCCAGCGCCCGCCCAGGTTCTTCATGTCGGCGTTTTTGGGTTAGATGATCTTGTCGAAGCCCTTGTCGAGCGGCATCCGCCAGACTTTCTCGCCGGTTGCCGCGCCAGCTTCCGTCAGTTGCTGCGCCAGCGTATCGTCGTTGCAGAACATGCCTGCATATTCTTTGCCGAGCGCCACCATGATCGCGCCGGTCAGCGTCGCCAGATCGATCATCAGCCGTGGCTTGAAGCGGTCTTGAACGTAGGTCATCACGTCGGCGAGGACGAGGCGACCTTCCGCGTCGGTATTGAGCACTTCGATCGTCTGGCCCGACATCGACGTCACGATATCGCCCGGCCGCGTTGCGGTGCCCGATGGCATATTTTCAACGACGCCGATGATACCAACCGCATTGACGTTGGCCTTGCGGGCGGCCAGCGCATGCATCAGCCCCGTGACGCAGGCAGCGCCGCCCATGTCGCCCTTCATGTCTTCCATGCCCTGCGCTGGCTTGATCGAGATCCCGCCAGTGTCGAATACGACCCCCTTGCCAACGAACGCGAGTGGCTTGGCCTTCTTCGACTTCGCCCCGTTCCACTGCATGATGCACACCCGCGCTGGGCGCGCGCTGCCTTGCGAGACGCACAGCAGCGAGCCCATCTTGAGCTTGCGCAGATCGTTGTCGTCGAGGATCTCAACCTCCACGCCGACCCGCGTCAGCTCCTCGACCGCTTCGGCGAACTCGACGGGGCCCAGAACGTTGGCTGGCTCGTTGACGAGATTTCGGGCGAGGTGGACGCCCTGGGCCACCGCGGAGTGGCGCTCGTAGGCCGCCCGCGCCTTATCTGGAGCTGCGCAGTGGATCGTCAGCCGGGTCAAACCATCCTTGGCGTTGGGTGCTTCGCTATCGCCGTCGGCGCCGCCATTCTTCTTCGTTATATACTTGTCGAACGTGTAGTGGCGAAGCTCCGCCCCATAGGCCAGCGCCGCTGCGATCTCGAATGGCTTCATCGTCTCCGTTGAATCAACGTCGACGATCAGGCTTGCATACGTTGCCTTCCGCGCCCCTGCTGCAACCACCGCTGCCCCGCCGATCAGCGCCCATTCGGTCTCGGTTTTATCCTTGCCCGTTCCAACCACCACCAGCCGCTCCGGCGCAATGTCGCGGGGCGCCAGTAGTTCTAGCGTCGCTTTCGACTTGCCTTTGAACTGCGCGATCTTAGCTGCGCGGTCGATTGAGCCGCCAGATTTCTTATCGAGGCCAGCGGCGACCTTGCCAAGCGTCACCCCTTCGCCTGACAAGATGAGCGTCGTTGGCGCCATATCGGCGGCAAGGTCTGTAAACTCGATGGCGAGCGGCTCATTGGGCTTCATTGTGTTCGGTCCGGGTGGTTCGTGTTTGGGCTGACCGTGGCGGCAAGGCCACGGTCGGGGGCTGGTTGGGAAACGTCGTTGTAGGGTAGCGGATGGCGATTTGATTGGCCCCGCTCGGCGACCCAGACACTAGTTGACCATTGCGTGCGTGCCAAGCCACCACACTGGCTGTGGTTTCTGCCCCAATAGTGTGGCAACTCAAGTCATGGCGGCGGCGTCTCTGGTTCGGGTCTCCTGTGACGGTCTTTATACCCGTCACAATCAGTCGGGCTCCATTAACTCGTCTCGATCGGGCCGTCTCGATCGGGCCGTCAGAATGGGGCCGTCACGATGGGGCCATCCTTCTCGCCGATGGCAGACTCGTAAGACCAGCTAAAATGAGTGGGACCCGGCCGTCCAGATCCTCTCACGCCGGGGTTGAAGCTAACCGAATCCTGTTCGAGCCAGACGACCACAACTGATGTTCACGACGATCATCGATCGCTATGTTTTCAGGCAAGCGGCGGGTGCCGTGCTGCTGATCCTGCTGTCGCTGTCGGGCGTCGTGTGGATTGCGATTGCGCTGCGGCAGCTCAACGTCGTCACGAGCCAGGGCCAGGACGTCTGGATGCTGATCCAGATGACCACGCTCGCGCTACCAAATTTGATCGCCATCATCGCCCCGTTTGCGCTGTTGATTGCAGCCCTCCACACGCTCAACCGCCTCAACAGCGATAGCGAATTAATCGTGCTCACGGCCTCTGGTGCCAACGTCTGGACGATCTCGCGACCGTTGATTGTGCTTGCTATTATCGTTTCGCTTGGCGTTGCCTACGTTAACCATCAAGCCATGCCATGGAGCCTTCGTCAGCTCCGCCAATACATCATCGCCATGCGCACCGACTTGCTGACCCAGGTCATTCAGCCTGGCCGCTTCACCAGTCCCGAATCGGGCCTCACCTTCCATATCCGCGAGCGGTCCTTCGATGGCGAGTTGCGTGGCCTCATCATGCACGACACGCGCGACCCCAAACAGCCAAGCTCCGTCCTCGCCGAGCGCGGCGAGATCGTCAAACAGGGCGAGGGCGCCTACCTCGTCATGTCGACGGGCCATATTGTCCGCCGCCCCGATCCAGCCGACGGCGGCCAAGTCATCGCCTTTGAGCGCTACACGCTCGATCTCGAACAGTTTGAAAGCAAGGTCGCCGAAAGCAGCGACCTGCGCCCGCGCGAGCGCTATTTCGACGAACTCGTCAATCCCGGTGATAGTGCCGCGTTCAAGGCCGAACCGGGTAAATTCCGCTCCGAGTTGCATGACCGTCTCTCAAGCCCGCTTTACCCCTTAGCCTTCGTGTTGATCGCGTTGGCGACCATTGGCCGGGCGCAATCGACCCGGCAAAACCGCACGCAATGGATGGTTATTGGCTTTGTCGCTGGTACTGGCGCACGGCTGGCTGGCCTCGCCGTCAGCAATCTCGTCACGACATCGGCCGCCTTCGTCCCCGTGTTGTACGCCATCCCGATTGGCGCCGCCGTTGTCTCTCTCGCCGCGCTCATTGTCCCCGGGCTCCAGCTCTCGCGCCGGGCTCATCGCCAAGTCGGTCGCCATCAAACCCGTGCAGCGTCCCCGGCGTTAAGCAATACCGCTGACGGCGGGAGGGGCTGACGGTGGCCGCGCGCACGCTCAACGGCTACATCCGCCGCCGGTTCTTGATCGCAATCTTATCGACGTTCATCGTCTGCTCGATGTTGATCTTCATGATCGACCTCGTCGAAATTTTGCGCCAGCAGAGCAAATTTGGCGGCACGTCGTCATGGCGCGTCTTGCTCATCACGCTGCTCCGGTTGCCAGCCTACACCGAGTTCCTGATTGGGTTTGCCGTCCTCGTTGGCTCGATGATGGCGCTACTCATGCTCGCGCGCAAAAGCGAGCTGACGGTGATGCGCGCTGGCGGCATGAGCGCGTGGGGCTTCGTTTGGCCAGGCGTCAGCGTTGCCTTCGCCATCGGACTATTTGGCGTGCTGGTCTACAACCCACTTGCGGCGGCCGCCCGCGCCGAGGGCGAGCGGATGTTTGCTGAGACGTTCGGCCGGGAATCAAACCTGCTGCGCACTGAGTCGGGCGGCTCGTGGCTTCGCCAAGACGGCCTCGACGGGCAATCGGTCATTGGCGCGGCTGCTGCCTCCAACCGAGGGTTGAAATTAACCGGCGTCACCGTCTACGCGTTCGACACTGTTGGCCGCTTCGTTGAACGCATCGACGGCGCGCGCGCCGAACTCCGCGAAGGCTTCTGGCGCATCGAGGAAGCGTGGGTCACCCGGGCTGGAACCGCTGCCGAAAAGTTCGAAACCTATCTGATTTCGACGTATTTAACGCCCGAACGCGTTCAAGATGCGCTGGGCACGGTGATTTCCGTGTCGTTTTGGGAATTGCCCGGCTTGATCGAAGTTGCTGAAAAGGCCAAGCTTTCGTCGGCCCGCCTGCGCGTCCAGTACGAGTTGCTGCTCTCCCGCCCGTTGTTGTGCATTGCGATGGTGTTTTTGGCTGCCACTGTGTCGTTGCGGTCCTTCCGGTCGGGGGGCATCCAAACTATGGTCCTAACGGGCATGTTGGGGGGCTTCACTTTTCTCCTCGCGGCGGAGGTGTCGCGGCAAATCGGGGTGGCGGGCTTAGTGCCGCCCTGGACAGCCGTGTGGCTTCCGATCGTACTGCTTTTGCTCGCGACGACCACAGTGCTGCTGCACCAGGAGGACGGCTGAGTGGAGTTTGACGCGCTAAAACCGCAGCCCGTCCATCGGGTCGTTGGCGGTTCTTCGCGCAACGTTGAAAGCCACCTGGCTTTCGCGATTGCTGCTCTGCGCGCCCTGTCAGTGCTCGTGCTCCTTGCCGTCGGATCGGCTGTCCCGCTAACCGACGCGGTTGCCCAGCGCGGGGCGCCATCGTCCTTTCCCAAGGCAACGGCGCCCAAGCTGGTCCCGTCGACCAAGATCGACAAGACCAAGCCGCTCAATCTTAACGCCGACGAACTCATCTACGACAACAGCGGCAACCGCGTCGTCGCCCGTGGCAACGTCGAGCTTTATTACAGCGACTACAGTTTGACCGCCGATGAGGTCACCTACGACCAGGCCGCCAAGACCATCATCGCCAACGGCAACGTCACCATCCGCGACCCCAACGGGAGCATCTGGCGCGGCGGCGCGATCGAGCTGACCGACGACTTCAGCGAGGGCTTCATCGAGAGCCTGAGCCTTGTTGGCACCGATGACACCCGCATCACGGCGCGGCGTGCGGTCCGCAAAGCTGGCGACGTCACCGAGTTCACCGACGGCAAATACACGCCGTGCAAAACCGACACGAACATGCCGCCGCTGTGGTGCATCAGTGCGGCGCGTATCATTCACGATCAAAAGTCGGCGACGATTACCTACCAGGACGCCACCTTCAATTTCTTCGACATCCCGGTCTTCTATTTGCCGTTCTTCGAGCATCCCGATCCGACGGTTAAGCGTCGCTCGGGCTTCCTGTTGCCCGACGTCGGCAGCTCATCGACGCTCGGATTCAGCACGTCCGTCCCCTACTATTTCGCACTTTCGCCCCAATACGACTTCCTGTTCAGCCCGGAATATTTGTCCAAGCAGGGCGTCCTGTGGCGCGGCCACTGGCGCCAACGCTTGCTCGGCGGCGAATACGAGATTAAGGGCGCGGCAATTGAACAAAACTTTGAAGATCTGCCAGCGGGCGTTCGCTCGCGCGATCTCGACGGGTGGCGCGGCACGCTTGAAACCAAGGGTGCGTTCTCGATTGCGAGTTGGTGGAAGTTTGGCTGGGATGTGACGCTGGAGAGCGACGACACGTTCCGGCGGTTCTACAAGCTCGACAACATCTTGCTGACCGACCGGATCAACCAGATCTATCTTGAAGGCCTGACGGGCCGGAATTATTTTGGCGCGCGGTTGTACCAGTTTGGCGGCCTGCTGCTATCTGATAACCCGCAGTCGGAATCCCGGGTCCACCCGGTAATCGATCACGAATACATCGTCTCCGACCCGGTCCTTGGCGGTGAATTGTCGTTCCGCAACAACCTGCTCTCGCTGACACGCGATGATGCCGTCAACAATCGCCTGAACGAGAGCTACAGCCACGTCCGCAGCGAGGCGAAGTGGCGCCGCCGCTTTACCGATGCGATCGGCATCTCCTACACGCCCTACGGCGAGGTTCGTGGCGACGTCTATTATATCGACAACGTCCTCGATCCCGTCACCGGGCAGATCATCTCCGATGAAAGCGTAACGCGCGGTCTCGTCACGGGGGGCGCGACCGTTTCCTGGCCGTGGGTTGCCAACTCACGCAGCGCTTCGCACGTTGTCGAGCCTATCGGCCAAGTCTATGCCAGCCAAGCCGAGGTCGAACAGCGGCGTTTACCTAACGAGGACGCCCGCTCGCTGATCTTTGACGACAGTAACCTGTTCGAACCGGTCAAATTCTCCGGCTCGGACCGGGTGGAAACCGGCACGCGGGCTAACGTGGGCTTGCAGTACACGTTCCAGGCCAACAGCGGCTGGTATGCACGATTTCTTGCTGGCCAACATTTTCACTTGTCGGGCGACAACGCCTACCAAAACCCCGGCGCAGTCCCGGAAGTTGTCAACGGCGTCAACACCAACCGGTTTATCTTCTCGCCAGCCAGCGGTCTTGAAACGTCAAGATCAGATTATGTGGTTGGTGCCTACTTGGCGCCCAATGAAACGTTCCGCTTCCTGTCGCAAAGCCGGTTCGATGAGGAAACACTCGAGCTACGGCGCGAGGACCTCTACGCATCGGCCAGCTATGGGCCGATCAGTGCCACCGCCATCTATACGTTCGCGGCGGCCGACCCACTCCTTGGTTTTGATAAGTCGCAACAGGATATTACCGGCGTCGTCGCGCTGCGGCTCACCGACCGTTGGAGCGTGATTGGAACAATGCGCTATGATCTTGATGCCAGCGAGATCCTGACCGACAGCTTGTCGCTGCGTTACGCCGACGACTGCTTTGTTCTGACGACGACCTACCAGGAAACGTTCATTGAAAACGTCGCGCAGGGCCTCGAAGCCGACCGTTCGGTGATGTTGCGGTTCGAGCTGAAGAACCTGGGCAGCTTTGGCTATAAGACCAGTGTCCTCGATCACACGTTTGGCGACGACCAGAAGCCGAAGTAAGCCCTCGTCCAGCCCCGATTGATTCAGACCCCGTGGACGTGCGAATGCGCCCGGCGTTGCAACGGCGGGGAAATGCGCGATTGGCGGGTGCACCATCGTGCGCCTGCAGCAATTGCCTTAGGTGCGCCATGGTGTTAGCGCAAAACCAGTGGACGGCTGCTGGCTGTGGGTTGTTCCGATCGGCTAACTCGCGTCCGCTGTCGGCGTCGGGTGATGGGTGATTCGCCGTTCGCATTCGCCGCCGCCAAACTCTGCCACCTCCGCCTCGCCAGGTCCCCGATCGAGATCGATGCAGCACTTTAACGGAACCGTCCGCCCCATGTCGCAATCTTGGCCCCACTCTCGCGACACGTTTGGTTCAAGCGGTCGCGCCGCCCGTTTGACCGTGGCCACGGAGGGCTCGCGCTCGCGGAGCGGTGCAATGTCCATTATCAGGGTGGCGATCATGCTCACCGTGGCGACCGATCTGGCTGGCTCAGCGGCCGTGGCTCAGCAGCCGCAGACTGCCCCGCCCGCCGTCGCCGCACCCGTCCCCGCCGCACCCGTCCCCGCCGCACCTGTCCCCGCCACGTCGCAATTCCCCTCGTTTAATTCGATCCGCATGGCGCCCGGTGGCGTCGCGGTCATCGCGCCACCCGGTGGCGGTGCTACGTCGCCCGGTACGCCAAGTGGTGCACCTGGTAGTGCGCCTGGCGTATCCAGCACGGCCGTTCCACCGGTGGCCGTGACGCCGCCGCAAGCGGGTTCAGCTCCAGCCGTAGCGACAAGAACGTCGGCCAATGCGGCCGCTCGGCGCCCGGCGAAACCAAAGTCCGACACCGTCAAAACCGCCATCTCAACGTCCAACGACACGGACCTGACGAAAGCTGCTGAGACCAAGGGCGTTGGCATCGCTGTCCTCGTCAACGACGATCCAATCACCGGCTACGAGATCGACCAGCGGCAACGTTTCATGGCGCTCTCATCCAACATTGGTGAACGGGCCCAAGCCAACTTCAAGCGCTCTTTGCAGGACCCGTCGTTACAGGAAAAGCTCAAGGGCATTCTCGACCAGATCATCAAGTCCAATCCCGGCAAAACCAAAGAGCAAATCCTCGCGATCTTTGAAGACCGCAAGAAGCAGTTTGCGCAGGGCCTGCAAAAACAGGCCGTCGAGAGTGCGCGGGCCAGCGTCCTGCCAGCACTGCGAAAGCAAGCCCTCGACGAACTGATCGAAGAACGCCTGAAGGTCAGCGAAGCCAAAAAGCTGAACGTGCTCGCCTCCGACGAGGACGTTAGTCGCGTCGTCAAGAGCATCGCCGAAAAGAACAAAATGACGGAGCCGCAGTTCGCCCAGCATTTGGCGGGTTTGGGGACCGACATCGACGCGATGCGCTCGCGCTTCCGCGCCTCGTTATCTTGGAACGAAGTTATCAAACGCAAATACGGCAGCCAGATCGCGATCAGCGAACGTGACGTTGAGCGCGTAGTGGCGCAAGGACCGATCACCGACGATAGCGTCGAGTTGCAGGTCAAGCGGATCGTTCTGCCAATCCCCGGCAAACTCGCCCAAAAAGCCGTCGACCAACGGGTCGCCGAAGCTGAGGGCATGCGCGCCAAGTTTCGCGATTGCGCGTCGATGATAACGCTCGTCTCCGGCGTGAGTGGCGCCAAGTTTGAAGATCTTGGCACCCGCAAAGCTGGCTCGATTGGCGAGCCGACGAGGAGTTTCCTCGTCAACGCCAAAGACGGCGAGATGGTCCCACCGACGGTCGGGACCGCTGGCGTTGAACTCTATGCCGTGTGCGGCCGCGAAGTCGTCAAGGCCGACGACAGCAAGCGAACGGCGGCGCTGGAAGAACTCCGCCAAAAAGAATTCGAGCTTTTCGCCAAACGCCACCTCCGCATCCTGCGTGACGACGCATCGATCGCCTACCGTTGACGCCCGCTTCGAGCGCATGATCGGATCGGCGCTTAGGATTGGCGCTTCGGATCGGCACCTCTAACGGGCGTTTCGGATTGCCGGTCCTGACCGGCGATATTGCCAACACCCGTCCGACGTGGTCGAACCGCGCGATGCCAGCCCCTGTAAACCCGCCCCCCTCACACCCAACTCCGCCAAACCCGCCGCAGCCACATCCACGGCACAGTGCCCCGATCGTTGCTGCGCCGTTGGCGGTCACCATGGGCGATCCAGCTGGAATCGGCCTTGAAATCACGCTCGACGCATGGCGTCGCCGGGTGTCAGCTCACCTGGCCCCGTTCGCGCTTTACGCTGATCCAGCGACTATCGCTGCTCGTGCCGCCGCGCTTGGCTTTTCCGTGCCGATTGTGGAGATCACTGACGCGAGTGACGTTGGCTTAGTGTTCGATCGCGCGCTGCCCGTCGTGCCGGTTCCCCTTGCGATCCGGTCGATCGCTGGCCTCCCCGATCCCATCAACGCTGCCGCCACGATCCGCTCGATCGATCTTGCCGTCAGCGATGTCATTAGCGGCCGAGCATCGGCCGTCGTCACCAATCCAATTGCCAAGTCCGTGTTGTATGCGGCTGGCTTTCGCCATCCGGGCCATACGGAATATCTTGCCGACCTCGCAGTTCGCCTCACACAACGGGGCGCGGCTGTGGCCACACGACCCGACCCACAGCCCGCCACGCCGCGCCCGATCATGATGCTCGTCGCCGATGGCTTGCGCACCGTTCCCGTCACCATCCACGTCCCGCTGGCCAGCGTGCCTTCAGCTTTGACCTCAGAGCTGATCGAAGACACAATCACTATCACCGCGCGCGAACTGACACGGCGTTTTGGCATCGTGAACCCTCGCATCGTCGTGGCTGGCCTCAACCCGCACGCGGGCGAAAGCGGCACGATCGGGACCGAGGAGCGCGATCTGATCGCCCCGGTCGTCGAAAAGCTGCGGGCGGGCGGGCTCGATATCCGCGGGCCGCTGCCAGCCGATACGCTATTTCACGCAGCTGCCCGCGCGCGCTACGATGCAGCCGTGTGCATGTATCACGATCAGGCGCTGATCCCCGTCAAGACGTTGGCTTTCGACACCGGCGTTAACGTGACGCTGGGCCTGCCGTTCATCCGCACGTCGCCCGACCACGGCACGGCTTTTGATATCGCCGGGCTGGGTATCGCCTCGGCCGATAGTCTCATCGCTGCGCTTCAACTGGCCGCCCGCATGGCCGAAGCCGAAGCGACCACGATTACGCGTCCCGGCGTGCGTGCAACGGCCACCAAAAGCCCGGCATGACCGATCGAGGCCCCCCGCAAAGCGGACCTGCTTCATCGCCTGTCGCGTTGCCCGATGTACCTGTGGGCGCCTCACCCGTTACACCCGGCGGCGCTTCGCCAATGATACTTGCAGGCGCTTCGCCAACGATACTTGCCGGCGCTTCGCCTGACGGGCTGCCGCCATTGCGCGAGGTGATCGCCAGCCACGGCCTGGACGCGAAAAAAAGCCTTGGCCAGAACTTTATCCTCGATCTCAACGTCACGCGCCGGATTGCTCGCACGTTCGGGCCGCTCGCTGGACGCACCGTCGTCGAGGTCGGGCCCGGTCCCGGTGGCCTTACGCGCGCGCTTTTCCTGGAGGGCGCTGGCCGTGTCGTCGTCATCGAGCGTGATGCCCGCTGTCTTCCCGCGCTCGCCGAGATCGCCGCGCGCTATCCCGGCCGCCTCGATGTCCACGAAGCCGACGCGACGGACCTCGACTGGATCGCGCTCACCGCCAACGCCAGCGATCGCCCGCTGATCATCGCCAACCTCCCCTACAACGTCGCAAGCTTGCTGCTGACGCGTTGGCTTGAAACCGAGCCGTGGCCGCCTTGGTTTTCGGGCATGGCCTTGATGTTCCAACGCGAGGTCGCCGACCGGCTCGTCGCGCGTCCGGGCTCGAAGGCCTATGGGCGGCTGTCGGTCTTGACCCAGTGGCGCACGGAAGCTGCCATCGAGTTGACGCTTGGTCCCAGCGCGTTCGTGCCGCCCCCCAAGGTCTCATCGGCCGTTGTCCGTTTCGTTGCGCGGACTGATCCGCTGCCAGCTGGCTCTGCCAAGATCCTCGCCCGGGTGACGGCTGCAGCCTTTGGCCAGCGCCGCAAGATGCTGCGCCAGAGCCTCAAAATGTTGACCGCCGCGCCTGAGTTGCTGCTCGCGGAGGCTGGCATCGACCCCGAGCTGCGCGCCGAAGTCGTGCCAGTTGCCGGTTTTGCCAAGCTCGCTCAGATCTTTGCACGGGGCTCAGACCAAGCCGCTTAAACGCAAACGTTCAGATCGCGATGCCAGCCTTGCGCAGCCGCCCGATAAACCGGTCCCGCGTCTCGGCTGGAATGCGCACCGTGACCCGGCTCGCGCCGTCCTCGTCGGTGTCGCGCGACAGCACATCGGCCTCCGCGTGCAGCCAAGCCAGAGTGCGGCCGTCGCCAGCTGGCACATCGACGTCGATGATCGCATCGCCATCACCGAGCCGGCCCTCGATGGCGGCGATCAACCGGTCAATACCCTCGCCGGTCAGCGCCGACACACCAACCGGCGCGCGTTCGGCAAACGCGGTTTGCGCCAACTGCCCGTCGCGGTCTTCGGCTGCCAACCGGTCGATCTTGTTCCAGACTTCGACGATATTGCCGTCAAGAGCCGCAATATCGATGCCGAGCCCCGACAAGACGTACTCGACATCGGTGCGCTGGGCCGCTGTTTCGGCGTGCGAAATATCGCGCACGTGCAAAATAAGATCGGCTTCGATCACGTCTTCAAGCGTCGCGCGGAATGCCGCTACGAGCCCCGTCGGCAGGTCAGAGATGAACCCAACTGTGTCTGAAAAAATGACCTTGCGGCCGCTGGCTAGTTTGACCGTCCGCATCGTCGGGTCGAGCGTCGCAAAGACCTGGTCTTCGGCCAGCACGCCAGCCCCTGTCAGCTGGTTGAACAGCGTCGACTTACCCGCGTTCGTGTAGCCAACAAGCGCGATCACCGGCGTTGAGGCCCGTTCGCGACCCGCCCGGTGTAGGGCCCGCGTCCGCGCGACTTTGGCGAGTTCCTGTTCGATTGCTTCAATGCGCGTTTCAAGCATCCGCCGGTCGAGCTCGATTTGCGCTTCACCCGGCCCACCCAGGAAGCCGCGTCCGCCGCGCTGCCGTTCAAGGTGCGTCCAACTGCGCACGAGCCGCGAGCGCTGGTAGGAGAGGTGCGCCAGTTCGACTTGTAGCGTCCCTTCCCGCGTCCGGGCGCGTCTGCCAAAGATCTCGAGGATCAGGCCTGTTCGGTCGAGCACCTTGGCGTTCAGTTCTTTTTCGAGGTTGCGTTGCTGCACGGGCGTTAGCATGTGATCGACGATCACGAGGCCAGCTTGCAACTCCTCAACGGAGCGCGCCAGATCGGCGACCTTGCCGATCCCAAACAGCGTCGCTGGCCGTGGCGTCGTAACCTGGACGATTGAAGCTTCGACAACGTCGAGATCAATTGCCTCGGCCAGACCCGTTGCCTCTTCTAGCCGATCGTTGGGCGTGTGAACGGCTGGCATGTTGGGACGTCGCGCCCGGGCCTGCGTCGCGTCGCGCAGAACCGGCACGGCCACAATCGCCCGCATGATAATCGCGGCGGTTGGATAGGGCCGATCTGGCCGCAAGGAGGTGGCAAGCGGGTTTCCATCCGCCGCGTCGGCGCCATCGGCGCTGCCGCCGTTTTGTCCAACTGGCGTGTGGTCTTTGGCCGTCAAAGCCATCCGTCCCGAGCCAAGCGGCCTGGACGCGTCACGCCGTCTACCCGCTTTTCGCGGTCGTCCTTCTTCCTGCTGGCTTCTCGCGCTGAGGTGTCGAGCACCTCGGCATGGCACGCGTCCACAATGCAATTAGCCTGCCGATCAACCATCGGTTGGCGCTTCGTTGTCATTATCCATCAGATTTACCGGCGCTCCCGGCATGATGGTCGAGATCGCATGCTTGTAGACGAGCTGAGAATGCCCGTCGCGACGTAGCAGCACGCAGAAGTTGTCGAACCACGTGACGATGCCCTGAAGCTTTACGCCGTTCATAAGAAAAATCGTCAGTGGAACCTTGTTTTTTCGGACGTGATTGAGAAAGGCGTCCTGCAGGTTCTGCGTTCTTTCGGCCGGCATCGGTTGTCCGTTCGTTATCGTTTCTTAGTTGGCACGCTGTGCGTACGGTCGTCATGGCGCGATGGAGCAGGCAATTCGCTGTCAGGTACCTGTTTGATGTCAGGTACCTGTTTGATGTCAGGTGCCGGTTTGATGTCAGGTGCCTGTTTGCTGTCAGGTACCTGGGTCGAGCGCTTTTAGTCGGCCGCCCGCGCCAAATTTTGACATTGCGATGAACATGAGGGTTTGGCCCGCCCTTCGCAACCCCACCGAACGTCGCGACCCGGCCAGGCGCCGCCCCGTCGGGAGCGCTCTTTCGCGCGCGAGGACAAACCCAGCGTGAGAATAGCCGCCCCACTCCAATCGCCAAAGGCGATCAGGAAGCAAAGCGACCCGGCGCAGGCGCCGCCCCGTCCGGAGCGCTCTTTCGCGCGTGAGGACATCAAATTGGTGCCGCGTGAGGGATTTGAACCCCCGACCCCCTGATTACAAATCAGGTGCTCTACCAACTGAGCTAACGCGGCGCATGCGAACGATCGAGGCGTTACACATATAGCCGTTCGTGCCAACAGGCTAGCCGCAGCCGCAATCCTCAGGCCGACCCTCTAAACTGTCTGGAGCCGTAAAATCGGGTCCAGGGACGCGTCCCTGGTCGGGGCGTTTGAGGGGCGATGCCCCTCATCCATCAAGGGATTTGCCCTTGATCATCCCACCAAAGGACCCGTCCTCTGCAAACCGTTTTTGAGTTGCCTCATCCCTCATGCAACTGACGCGACCGACTACTTGAACGCCAGTTCGGCCTGCGGACCGAGGTCGAGGCGCTGAAGGACGGCGGGGATCTTCTCTTTCAGCTTGAAAAATCCAGCGGTCGCGTGCGGCCAAAACAGGTCGTCCCACGGGCGGCGAAGTTCGGCGACCGTCCACCCCGCCTGCCGCATGGCGCCGACCACCGGGCGCACCGCGTCGGCAGTCGGGCCGACAGGGCATCCCATCGTCACGATGGCACCAGCGCTGGCTGACACCGCGTGTGCGATCAGCGCAGTCGCTACGTCGTCGCGGGCGGGTGGCAGCACCAGCACCGGGCATTGAAACCGGGCTTGCGAGCGCGCGATCGCGTCGGCGAGTGCGGCTTGTTTGAACGCAACGACATTTGGCGCTGTACCCGCGTAAGCGTCAGCCGTCCGCAGGCCAGCGACCGCCACGACGCGATCGCGCGGCACCGGCCAATCTTCCGGCGAGAGATCATCTTCGGTCAGCAACAGCATCACCTGACCCGCTGGCAGCGGGTCAGCCGCCGACGGCTTTACCGGCTTGCCGATATCGAAGTTATCCTCCAACGGCGCCGCATCGCGGGCCAGTTCACCGCGCGGGGAAAAGCGGCCGTTCGTATAGGTTTCGATGTTGTCTGGCCGCGCGAGATACGTTTTGCCCGCCGTTTGCAAGCCGACCACCCAGCGCCACGACAGCGTGTTCGATGCCGGGTCGCCGTCGAGCAAGTGGCGCATAAAAAAGTCCGCGCCGAGTTGCCAAGGCAGCTCCAACGTGTGGCTCCAGATGCTGGCAAACCACATGCGGGTATGGTTGTGGAGGTAACCGGTTTCGACCAATTCGACCGCCCAAGCATCAAAGCAAGCGATCCCGGTTTGGCCGGTCTCGGCGGCAGCTAACCGGGCGGCGAGTTCTCCGTCCTTGGCGATGGCGTTGCGGTGGCGCCGCAGGTCATCGACGTAGTGGCGCCAAACGTTCGGGCGCATTTCAAGCCAACCTTTCCAGTAGGTTCGCCAGCAGACTTCTTGGACAAATTTTTCCGCCGCTGACAGTGAATGTCTGCCGAGCACGGCTGTCACGACTTCGGTCTCGCTGACAAGCCGGTGGCGGACATAGGGCGAGAGTACCGACACGTTGCGTCGTGCGCCTGCGTGCAGTTGCCCCGCCCCGCCATTGGCCCCAACGTCCCCACCATTACCATTATCAGCGAGTTCACCAATGCCAGGTCCGGTGTCGTAGTTGCGACGGCTCGCGTAATTTCGGCCTGCGTTCGGCACAAAGCCCGCCAGCCGTTCGAGACCTGCGACCCGCGTTGGAACCATCACGTCAGCCTGCGTCACGGATCGCCCCCTCAGCTTTGGCTGCCGCGGGTGCTGGCTTGGCAAGTTCAGCTTCGATCGCCTGGAGCACGTCCTTGGCGTCAGGTGTTGTGCGGGTCCCGAACGCGGTCACCAGTTTGCCGTCGCGACCCACGAGGTATTTGTGGAAATTCCACCACGGTGCGTTCATCGGACCCAGAGTGTCGGACGCCCAGCGGTAGAACGGATGCGCCGACGATCCACGGACGGGATACTTGGCCGTTAGCGGAAACGTGACACCGAACGCGCCCTCGCAAAACGCTTTGACGTCTTTTTCCGCTTTCGGCTCTTGTCCACCGAAATCATTTGACGGCACGCCGATGACAACCAAGCCCGCAGCTTCATACTTTTGGTAGACCGCCTGCAGCGCGCGATACTGATCCGTGAAGCCGCACAATGAGGCCGTGTTCACGACTAGCAGCACCTTTCCGCGGAAGCTCGAAAGCGGCAGGTCTTTCCCATCGATCGATTGAAAACTGAAGTCGAACGCCGACCCCGGCGCCGCTGAGCCTTGCGCTGCCGCACCAGATGCGGCCAGCCCAACGCCAATTGCGCTCAGGATACCAGCTAACCGTCGTGCCATAACGTGCGCTCCTAGGTTGTGACTGATGGCCTGCATCGAGGTCATGGTCGACGTTCAACACCATCGATGTCCAATTCGCGACGGCCAACATATCCGTGCGGTTTCTACGTCGCGACCACAACGTTCGATCGGTCTTGAAACACTTTGATCTAGAACCACGGCGACGCTGGTCTGTATTATGCTAAACTGTGGGTCGGACGCGGGGCGGCTCAGTCGGTATGATCGCGGATTGAGGCGGTGAAGCCGGTCTCAGGTCGGGCTGAGGTCGGGCTGAAACCGGGCTGAGGTCAGTTTGTGGGACAGCGGCCACGCTGTTTGTATTGTGACAGCCGTTGCCGTTTTTTAAGACACGGCCATTGCCGTTAGATTGACCTGTGGGTGCAATGAAAGCGCGCGGCTACGATCGGGATCATCGCGATGACACGCCCGCTGGAACCGGCCCTGACACGGGTGCTGGTTCAGACACAGCTGGTTTTAAATCGACGACTTCTAAGCCAGCCCATGCCCGGTCTAACGGGGCGGCGTCACCCGTAATCATTGACGGGATCATTGATGGGTCTTTTTCCGCCGAACCCCGGGCAAGCGCGCCAATCCGTCGGCTGGTCCCGTTTTCTGGCCTTCAGTTTTTCGACATTGTGATCGATGTCGGCGTGCTGCCGATGATCAGCACGTCGTTCACCGAAGAAGTGCTCGACACGCCGTTGGGCAAACGCCGCGTCCTGCTTCCCCTACAAAGTGATCACAATCCAGACGGTAGCATATTCCACCCCGTCACATTCCGACCGCTTGGTCCAGCCGACACCTTGTCGTACTCGGGACTTGAGGCCGTAGAGCCGTTCCTTGGGACGTGGATACCGCTGCCGTTCCTTCGTTATCTGGGCCTTGGCCCATCAGGCGACCAGCGGTTTGATGACGGCCCATCGAACTGGGCCCGCATCTTCATCGAAAAACCCGCAGCCGGGCTCCGGGCAGCTGACACATTGCGAGCCGTGCTTGCCTTTGACACCCGGCTTGACGCCACGAGCCGCGCCGATGATGGCCCATACGTGGCGCCCAATGTCGAAGACGCCCTGTTTGCTTCAACGTTTTTGCTGGTCAGCAATCCAGAGCCGCTGTCAGGCTTCATCAGCCAACCTTGGGTCGATGCGTGGCTGCGCGAGGCAGCCCCACCACGCGCGGCAGCCTCGCCGACACCGTCGCCTTCCCCCCCGTTGGCGTCTGCCGCGTCTGCGTCCGCCCCGTCTGCTGAACGCTTCACGCTGTCCCACCTCGCCCGCTATATTGGTTTTCTAAAGGTTCTCGATCAATCCGGCATGGTCCCGCGCCTTCGGTTCATCGACAGCGTGTCGCGAACCTTGCCGCTGCCAGCCGTTGGCCTCGATTTAATCATTGACGTCGGCGCCAGTGAAACCACCGCCATCTTCGTGCCTCGCGAGCAGCCGCTGTCTCCGGAGACGGCCGCTGCCATCGCAATCCCACTTCGTATGCGCGACCTCAGTTGGCCCGTTGTGGTCCATTCCGGCGCGATCCCGACGATGATCGAATTCGACAATCAAACGTTTGGACATGCAGCGCTATCGCGTCGCAGCGGCCGTGACGCAGCCTTCGCGTGGGGCAGTCTCGTTCGGATCGGCTGCGAAGCCCAGCGGCTCCGATTGCGCCTCAATGCGGTCGATGGATTGACCGGCAGCGGCGACCTACCCGCGCGCCTAGCAGACACCCAACGCTCAGACAGCCTATGGCGGTTTTCAACGACCGATGGTGCCGGGGCGCGTCCCGGTCCCATGGTGAGCGGAGAGACCCTGCGACACGTCGGGGAAGACGGCGAAATCGCACACGGCGTCGCGGGGCTCATCGCTGCGCCAGCGGGCTCGGCGTCGACCAATGCTAAGGCTCCCCCCAACGCTCCAGTTGTGCGGCCACGGTTTTCAGCATCATCGCTGACCGGCTTCTTCCTCGTTGAGTTGCTGCTCCACGCGCTCGGCGAGATCAATAGCGCGGAACCATCGTCTCCATTTGGGCGCGAGGCGGCCGACAGAACCGAGATCCGTCGCATCGAGCGCATCATCGTGACATCGCCACTCGCGATGGCGCCTGAGGATCGGCAGTTGCTCGTTGAGCGCGTTTATAACGCAATCGACCTCGTATGGCGGACCCAGCGCTTTGACGATGTCGGGTCTCTCGCCCACCCGGAAAATCCGCAAGTGGCGCTGAGCATTGGGGCCGATGTCGGGGT
>JBBQNE010000061.1:0-17940 GCA_038329675.1 Hyphomicrobiales bacterium
GTGAGTGCCGCTCGCCCTTCGCATTACTTCACAGCGTCGGCAATGAGGCGCGGTCTTTGGACCTACGGCACGGCCCAGATCTTCACGTCCCCACGAGTGCAATCATTTTTTGTGATCGCATCGCAACCACCACTAGCCAGCCAGCGCCCGTCGGGCGATAACGCCACAGTATGCACGTCGTCTGAGTGTGCTTCAATTGAGCGTAGTAGGCGTCCTGTGGCGAGTTGCCACGATTCTATCGTTGGGCCGTTACCGGCAACTATCTTGCTGCCGTCAGGAGTTATGAGTACGGAGCTAACTGAGTGCATTGCTGATCTGTTTTGGACACTGATCTTACGCAAAAGGACACTGTTGGAGGCCTCCCATAGCCTCACAGTTTCGTCTAAGCTGCCGGAAACAATTTTTTTCCCATCGGCCGACACCGCTAAGCTACCGACTTGGTGTTTGTGGCCTTTGAGAGTACGCAATAGTTTGCCGGTAGTAGACTCAATAATTTTGATTTCGTGATCGCTGTTGCGGTTGACACCACCAGCGCCGACGACAAAGCGTCCATCAGGCGATATGGTCACCGCCAGAACCCAATCCGTTGCCTTGAACGTCCATAGTAAGCGGCCGGTAGCCAAGTCCCATTGCTTGATCGTGCCATCCCGGCCGCCCGAGACTAGTATGGCGCTGTTCGGCGACACCTCCAGGGCGTCGACACCTTCAGAATGCCCCTCGAGCGTGCGCAGGAGGCTGCCCGTGGTCGCGTCCCACAGCTTAATCGTACCGTCCTGACCGCCGAATACTAGAGTGGCACCGTTGGGCGCTACAGCTAGGGCCACGACTTTCGAATGCTCTTGGAGCGTGCGCAGGAGGCGGCCAGTAGCGGTATCCCAGAGCTTTACAGTCTTGTCTTCGCCGCCGGAGACGAGAGTGCGACCGTCGCGTGAGATCTTCACGGCGTTCACCACACCCGAGTGCCCTTCGAGTGTGCGCAACAGCGCACCCGTGGCCGTACCCGGTGGCACGACGGTGGTGGACCTCTCACTTTCGATGAGTTCGGTCCCGGTGCTGCCCCTTGCCTCTGCTCCAGCGCGTTTACGATCCTTTTGCTCCGCCTCCAGGGCTTCTCGCTTCTTCCGCTCGACCTTCTCCCTGGCGAGGCGCGCATGGAACGTGCCATCGTAGTGGTCGGCGAAGGCGCTGAGAACATCGCGGTCATCGGAGTTACGGACCTGTTCCCAATTACCCGCAGCCTCAGTCGCGCGATCCGCAGGTTCGCGTTTCAAGGGCGGGGAAGGAGTTGCTAGCCTCTTCAACTGAAAGACGAAATCGCCTCGGTCGAGGCCAAGCGCGTTGAGCTTGCCATAGCGTGGCGTCTGCTTCTTGTCGGTTAGATTGGTGATTTTGTCGCTTAGAAAGAACCCAAGTTCGGCACCCGTCAAATAGCCGTCGCGATTGGCGTCAGCCTGCGGCTCATGCCCATTGATGGCACCGAGGAATAACTTGCGGAAGGTGCCGTCGTCGCTCACCTCCTGTTCAGCCTCGCCTGAAGAGACGAACTGGCGCACCGGCAGACCAGTTGCGAGCGTGATGGCGGGCGGCGGCAGCGCACGCGCAGTAGTGAAAACGGTGCCGGCAAAGCAGCTATCGAACACGGCAAGCACATGCTTAGACTTGATCTCCCGCATGTACTCCCCGAAGCGGCGTAGCGACAGCGATCTACGGCGGAACTCGGCCCCATTGTCGGGATGCGGGGCGTCGACCGGCACCAGATAGCCCTCGCCGTCGAGAGTGTGGCCGTGGCCGGCAAACCAGATGAAAATTCGCGCTTCGGCGTCTTGCCCCTTGCTATAGATAAAGTCCTCGAATGCCTTGCGCAGGGCAGGTCCGTCTGTATCGGCAACGAGTGTCACCTCGAAGCCGTGGCTGGCCAGATCCTTGGCGACCGCTTTGGCATCGCTGCGAGCACCCGACAGTTTCGGCCAGCCGTTGGCGTAGGTGTCGATGCCGATCACCAGTGCGTACGAGCGAGCATAAAGCTCGACAGGTTGAGTGGCATCGGCCGGCTTCAGAACAAGCGCACCTTGTGCCATGGCGGGTGCCGAGTAGGTCGCCATGACCTGCACCGTGAGCAATAGGGTCGCTGCCAGAAATCGCATTATGCCCCGCCCCCAGACGTACTGGATTTTCTCGACGTTAGCGGCATCCGGTGCTGGTGTCACGGACAGGCTGCACAGTGCTTTCGAGTATGTGGCGACTATGGATTGGAGCAGCTTCAAGCCCGATGCCGCTCCAACAAGAAGCCGAGTGCTCGGCCCTTGAGCCGGCTGCAAATTGCCGGGCAACGTACGGTCGGTCCACCCTCACTTGCCGACGAAACTTGCCCCGGACCCGAGTTTCTGCACATGGCCCTCAACGGCCTCGTTCGTGATGCGTTCTTATGATGGACGGTAGTGGGAGAGCAGCGGAAGGCCGTTCGCTGCACTCAGGCCGACCTGACGCCCCGAAAAATGCTGAACCCGACTTTCTGTTCCTTTGCTCCCCGAACCCCGCGTTGGCTATTCGGCTGCGGCAGCGAGTGTGGCGCTCGTGTCGTGGTGGCGGGCGAGTTCGACCAGCTGGCGGCGAATGCGGCTTTGCGGGCCAAACTGCTGCCGCTCGCCGAGCGCGAGGCCGTCGAGCCCACGGGCCTCGAGTTCGCGTGCCTGTTCGATCTGGAACCGGTCGGTTGCGATGAGGGCCAGCGCGAAATGGCTCTCGATGGTGTCGGGATGGCGTGGACCCAGGATGCGGTCGCGGATCTCGCGGGCGTATCCGTGCATCGACGCCGCCGAATCGAGCTGGCCGGCGCGCGCATAAAGATCGCCGAGCATCGCATAAACCGTGGCGCTGGCTGGATGGTCTGGCCCGCACGCCGACGTGACGGTCCGGGCGCTGGCGTTGAGCAATTGCTCGGCGGCTTGGTAATGGCCAGCTTCGGCGAGCACCGTCCCGAGGCTCATCATGCTGGCGGCACTGTCGAGGCCGGTTTGGCCGGACAGCGCAACGAACCGGCCCCACGCGTCGCGGTGTTCGGCCTCGGCGCTCGCGAGGTCACCCTCGGCGCGGTTCGTTTCAGCAACGATCGTCAGCGTAACGGCATATTCGCGCGTGTAGGCGCCAGCGATCCGGCGAACGGCCAGCGCTTGACGGGCGAGGCCGCGCGCATCAGCAGCCCGACCCTGGCGCAAGAGGCAAAGCGCGTATTCATCGAGGACGTCGGCCACGGCTGGGTGCATGTCGCCAGCCGCGATCGTCATACCAGCCAGCGCGCGGCGGTAATACGGTTCGGCGGATGCATAGCTGCCCTGGTCGCGCAGACAGTCTGCGAGTTGGCGTTCAGCGCTCGCCGTCAACGGATGGTTGAGCCCGTGGGCGCGCTCGCGCTGGGCCAGCAGTTGGCGCAGAACCATTTCGGCTGGACGATATGCGAACGCATCGAGGAACTCAGCTGCTTCGGCGCGGAGTTGGTCGTCGGATTTGGCAATCGCCCGTTGCGGCAACTGGGGCAGCGTGATGACGTTGCTGTAGGCCAGCGTGACGGTAGGTTCGTGCGCTGCCGCGTTTGCGATGGCAGCAGGAACACTTGGGACGCCTGACCATGCCGACGGATCGAACAGGTCGGGCGCACGGTTGAGATCGACAGGCGCAGTGCTGCTGAGTGCCGTGGTTGCGTGAGGTGAGCTGTCACGACGGGCTGCCGTGTGGGCTAACTGTGTGCGGCCCAACTTTGTGTGGCCCAACTTTGTGTGGCTCGCGCGGATGCGAAGCGGGCTTGCCAGAATTTGGCGGGTCCGCCACGACGCGGCGGCGGCCGATAATAGGCCAAGCGTCAACAGCAGATGTTGCCACGCTGGACTATTGGGGGCGGGCACGACGCCGCGCAGCGCCTCGATCACGGTTATTCGTGTGGCCGCTGGAACGGCTGGAACGGTCAGCTCGAGGCTGGCGACGGCCAGCGAAATTTCATAGTCACGCGCGAGGATCGCGCCCGGTGCGAGGCTCGCAGCCGCGATCGCGGCGGGCGACGTCGCCGTGATCAGAATGGTCGGCGAGACATTTCGGGCAAACGTGATGGGGCCTGACGCGACCACCATCGGGGTCACCGGTGGCGTGGCCGAGAGGCGGAACCGGGGCGTGTTCAATAGCTCCGCATCTGCGCTGGCCAGAACGGCATCGTCCCCGCGCGGATGAGCGAATGCTGGCAGGTCATCGAGGCTATGATCGACAAACTCCAGCGCGGAACTCACCTCGGTTCCTCGGGCTTGTTCGGCTTTGGGGGCTTGTCTCGCGTCTGTTACGGCCTGCGGCAGCCCCGAGACGGCGGCCACCAAAGGTTCCACGGGCTGGCCGTTGCGAACCGGGGCCTGAGCGATCAGGCGGTTCTTGAGCGGGATCAGCTGATCGTAGTCAAACCGACCGAGAAAGCCTTCGACGGGGGCATAAATCCGCTGGCGGCGATAGCGTGCGCTTCGCGGGTCGGGCGCCCAGATCACGATGATCTTCAGCGTCGTGACGCCAAGCCGGGCGAAGTCCAGCTTTTCGGCAACCCCGCGCGTGACATCGATGGTGCGGCGCTTGTAGAACGGGCCGAAATCATTGACGCGGACATGCGATGTTCGTCCGTTCGCCGGGTTCCACAACAAAAGCTCCGTGCCGTCGGGGTAGAGCGAGCTGGCCGCGTGGCTGTCGCTCCAAGCATCGAAAGCCTCGCCCGAGGACGTGAGCGTCGCCGTGTTCATCCGGTCGCGCTCTGCGATGTCATAGAACGACGCGTGCTGTTCAACTTCCCGGCCAACAAGGGAGCGCATTTCCTCGAGCGACTTCACCCGGTGGCAAACGTCTTTGTAGCAGTGAACTTCGCCGGGCGTTTTGGCGATGGCTGGCAGCAGAGGTAAGGCGGCGGCATAGGCAGCTAGGATCGAAGCGGACGCCCCGCTCGCCCGACGCGACCGCATCATCGGCCAGCGCGAGGGCTGCGTCCCCCACTTTTTCCCTTTAGCTCGCAATGCGAGCACCCCTTTCACCGACGCTTCCGACCCGCTACAAACGAACAGTTACAGTAAAAAAGCAACGTTTCCCCGACACTTAGCGCGTTAAGATAACCTACAGCCCGTGAATCAACTGTGAATAACTAACGACCGTACCAAGATGACGCGGCCTTCAAGATCCGTTTGACCCATCTTGCGAACGGCCAGACTTCCTGCGAGCGTCAACGCCAGTGCAGGGTGCGGGCGCGAACGGTGCGCCAACTATGGGTCAACGATGCTCGTCGTCGATGCAGACACGATCCTGGAAGGCGAACTGACCGTCCTCGGTACCGTCCGGATCGATGGGCTGTTCCGTGGTCAATTGTCGTGCACGAGCCTCGAACTGGGCATCGATGGCGTAATCGAAGGCACGGTCATGGCCGAACGGCTGATCGTTGCCGGGCAGATCATCGGCGTGGCGCGGGCGCGCGTTGTCCACCTTTACGCAACGGCAATCCTGGAAGGCGAGCTTCACCAGGAAAAGCTGTCGATGGACGATGAAGCGACGTTGATTGGCGAAAGCCGCCGCTTGAAGGTTTTCAACATGCCACCAGCCTACCTGGGACTTGTTGCGCGCGAACAGCAGCTTGATGCCGAAATCGACCGGATCGAGACCGAGGCCCGCGTGCGTAAAGCCGATAGTGCTGACGATGTGCAAGCCGCGTTCGATCAGTTGCGGGCGCGGTTTCCGGGGTTATCGCGCTGACACGGCACCGGCGCGCTGAAACTGCGCCGGCGCGCTGAGATTTCACACGGCCGTCACACGGCGGCAGCCTTCGCCATACGCTCAAAGCCCTGCGCCAGGTCGCGCTTCAGATCCTCAACATCTTCAAGCCCGATATGTAGCCGCAAGGCGGGCCCGGCATAGGGCCACGTCGTTGCCGTGCGGAATGGCTTGGGGTCAAACGGCACAATAAGGCTTTCAAAGCCGCCCCATGAGTAGCCCATCCCAAAGTAGGCAAGACCATCGACAAAACTAGCAAGTTGCGGCCGCGTGATCGGCTTGAGCACGAGCGAGAAAAGCCCCGACGCGCCGGTAAAATCGCGCTGCCATAGGCTATGGCCAGGGGCGCCCGGAAGAGCTGGATGGAGCACGGTCTCAACTTCGGGGCGGTCGGCGAGCCAGCTGGCGATCGCGAGGCTAGAGCGATGATGGTGGCGCAAGCGGACATCAAGCGTGCGGAGGCCGCGCAAGGCGAGCCACGTTTCCTCCGAGCCCGGACATACGCCGAGGGCTTCCTTCACCGCGAGCAGCGGACGGACGGCGGCGCCTGTCGCCGTAATGGCGCCAAGCAAGGCGTCCGAATGGCCAACGACGTACTTCGTTAACGATTGCACGGAAACGTCAGCGCCATGGGCGAAGGGCTTAAACAACAGTGGGCTTGCCCACGTGTTATCGATCGCGAGAACAACGCCGTGGCCGCGGATGGCCGCTGCGATCGCGCTGATGTCTTGAACCTCAAACGTTTGAGAGCCAGGACTTTCCGTCCAAACCAGCCGCGTATTGGGCCGCAACAGCGCAGCGATGCCGCCAGCAACGAGCGGATCGTAGTACGTCGTCTCAACGCCAAGCCGCTTCAGGGCCGTGTCGCAAAAGTGGCGGGTCGGCTGATAAACGCTGTCGGTCATCAAAACGTGGTCGCCAGCGCAAACGTAGGCAAGGATCGCGGTCGTCACGGCTTGGAACCCCGACGCAGTCAGGATCGTGCGCTCCCCGCCTTCGAGTTCGGCGATCTGCCGTTCGAGTTCGACCGTGTTGGGATTGCCGCGCCGTCCGTAGGTGTAGGGCTGGGTGCGCGCGGTGAGGGCTTCGAGCGTCGAGAATAGCACGGTTGAGCCGCGGTAGGCAGGCGCGTTGACAAAGCCGCAGTGGGCCGACGGATCGCGATGGCCGTGGATGAGACGTGTCGCTGGCGTTGGTGCGTTGAGCGCGGTCTGGTCGGCCTGCGCAGAGACCGCGGGGGTGACCGGCGCTGGGCCGGTGGATGTGGGCTTGGACATTATGGGGCGTGGTTAAATCGATCTGGTGCGTGACGGCATCGCGCGGCTTTATTGCATGATCACTTCGACCTGTACCGTTTCGCCGTGCCGGATCATGAAATCACGGCGGAACGTTCGACCGTTGCGCCGCGCGATGGCAGCGTAGGTGCCCGGTGCCAGAATGTGGGTCGGGATCGCGCCTGCGGTCTCTTTGACGATTTCACCAGCCAACGTCTGGATCGTCCACTGCGTATCGGGGATGGCATCGCCGCCAGCTTGCGTGACGAGCTTGAAGGCAACCTTGGCGGCTGAATGCGTGATCGCCGCCTCCGTCAGCTTGCCAGCCTCAACCGTGACATCGGCGCGGACCACGGCGTTGGCATCGCCATAGGTCGAAACGACCTGATAAATGCCCGCATTGAGCCGAACGATAAGGCCCGGCTTGACGCCGGACACGACGGTTGAGCGGCTGCCCGCGGTCTCGTCGCTTTGGACCGTGAACGCGATCGTGTTGGGCGCTGGGGCGGCTCCGCCAATATCAGCCATCACTTTTAAGCCGCCAGCGTTCAGCACGAACTTCTCAGCGCCCGTTCCGCCGGGGCTAACAGCGACCCGCCGGGTCAAGTGGGCGCGGCCGAAGCTGACGTTCACGATATAGTCGCCCGGCGGCAGTCGAAGCGTCGGCGACGGCTCGCGGTGGGTCGCGATCAGCTTGGGCGGGGCGTTGGCATCGCGCCGATTGTAGACGCGCCAGACGAGCCCCTGGTCGATGCGCTGGCCGTCTTCGGTCAACACAGCTTCAAGCCCAACACTGCCCGACGCAATCGGTGCGGTTGCTGCGGGGCCCGGCTGCTGGGCGTGGGCGAGGAATGGCTGGCACGTGACGGCAGCAACCGCGACGCCGAGCGCTAAGCGATATCGAACGGTCCGGTGAAACGGGTGCCGATTGGATGTGATAGCCATAAAACGCAAACCCGTCATCGCGGCCCTATCTGGTTGAAAGAAATGGCAATCAGCGCAGGCTCAATTCGACCGTCAGGACTTGGGCATCGGCGCCAGCGGGCACTTCAAACGCGCCAGTTACGGCCTTATCGCGAACTTCGGCTCGAACTTGATAACGACCCGGCGCCAGCACCAGCGACGGAGCCGCCTCCAGCGATCGAGCGACCGCTGCTCCAACTGCATCTCGCACGTCCCAGGTGACATCAGTTGCACCGTCTGCCTTGAATGTGACGGTCTGTGCGTCGAGCTTCAAGGCGATTTTGCGGGCGGCCCCTGGTTCAAGCTCGAGGTCAAGTTGCGCCTTGGCGTTGAGCGCGCCAGCGTGCGCTTCGATCCGGTATTTACCAGGTGACAGTTTGAATTCGGGGATGAGCGCGGACGAGCGCGCAACTTCGCGCGGCGTGCCATCAAGCGCGATCACACGGGTGCGGAGCGTGATGCGGCCGGGTCCCCCGCCGGAAGCCCGTGCAAACGCTCCAGATGGCGTGACTTGAACCTTGGCGAGGCCGAGCGAGACGGTGCGCTTAACATTGTCGCCAGCGCCAACCGCGATGCGTTCTCTCACGCTTGCAGCCGCCGTTTGGGCGGTGATGTAATAGGTCCCGGCTGGCAATACGAACGACGGTTTGGGGGCAGCCGAACGTGCCACCTCGCGGCGGCCGTCGGGGGCGTCGGGGTCATCGCGCGACAGCAGGACAGTTACGCCAGCGATTGGCGGGCCATCTGTGGTCGCAGAGGGCGTGATTTCGAGCCGCCCCGCCCCGGTGATGATGTCTTTGGTCAAAACGGCACCGGCGACCGCAGTCAGGGTCTCTTCCCGTTTGACCGTACCGTCTGACGCGGTAATCTTATAGGCGCCCGCCGACAGGATGAGGCTCGCCTCAGAAGCCCGACCAACCCATAATGGTCGACGGGTTGCCGACGTGTCGTCAGCCTTTGATACCGACACCATGGCGCTCGTGGACACCGCGCCATCCTTCAGGTCGCGGACGGCGATTGTCACGGCGGCAGCCTCCAACGGCACGACAACAGCGGTTGCGGTAGCGCCACTGACGTCGGCTTTGACTTTGATCGTGGCGAGGCCGGTGTTGGCTTCGACCGTGTACGCACCGGGGTCGAGTTTCGCAAACGGTGTCGCACCGGTCGCCTCAAACACCACCGCTTCGCCTTTCCGGACGATCCAGCGGATCGGGGCATCGATCGCGCCCGCCTCACGGCCAAGCCGGGCGGACAGTTGCAAGCCCGGCATCGGTGGTGGCGGCGGCGGGGCCGCCAGCTTGGCCGCTGGCACCTCAACAGGCCTTTCATCTGGCTTGGCGGGTGCTGGCGCGCCCGATGGGTCGATCAGCGCGACGCGGATGGCCTTGTTGATGGCCTCGGTCAATGCTGGACTGTCGGCGGCATCGAAGGTTTTGCCGCCGGTTTTGCCAGGGATGCAGGCCATCCGTTCCCGGTCGGCTGGCTCAAGTGCGATCGAGACGAGGTGGAAGCGGAGTTTCGGGTTGGCCGCATGGACCTCGTTGATCGCTTCGCAGGGGTCTTGGCGACAGTTGTCGGCATTGTCGTGGACCAGGATAACCGTGCCGGGCGATCCGCCGGGGAACGATTTGGCGATCTCGCGGATGGCGCCAGCGATCGGGCCCTTGCCCTTGGGGTTCAGCTTATCCAGCGCGCCGGTAATACGGCCCGGATCGCCCGCACTGAAGGGCACAACAACCTGGACGTCGGTGCAGTCGCTGTTCCGGCGGTGCCCGAACGATGCCAGGCCGTAGGTGGCGGTCGGTGCAACGGCAGCTAACGAGGCGCGAATGGCTTCTCGCGCAACCTCAAACTTGGGCCGCTTATCGCCCTCGATCTTGCCCCACATGGAGCCCGACCCGTCAAACAGGATCATCGTGGGTGGGGCGTCTGCCGCCCTTGCGGCCACAGACACGGTTAGGAAAACGGTAACGGATGCCAGTGCTGAGGCGATGATCGCAACCGGCAACCGGATTCGCGCCCGTTTCTGCTGACCCGAGACCAGTGACCTGTGGCGTGTCGTCAAACGTCGCATCATGTCGACTCGCAATGATCTAACCGTCCCACGTTGTACCAGAGTAAGAAGTCGATTAGCGAGAGACAGTCCCGGTTTAACCAACGATGATCGCACGATGAAAGACGCCGTTTCCAATCCTCTTCTCGATCTGCTGGCGACGCGCCGGTCGGTCAAACCCGATCGGCTGGCTGAGCCCGGCCCGTCGGCGGCCGAACTCGAGCAAATCTTGACGATTGCCGCTCGTGTGCCTGACCATAAAAAGCTCGTGCCGTGGCGGTTCATCGTGTTCGAGGGCGAGGCCCGTTTTAAGGCAGGCGAGATTTTTGCCGAGGCGTCTCAGCGTGAGGATAAGGAGCCGCCGTCCGACAAGCGGCTCGTCATCGAACGGGGACGGCTGGCCCGGGCGCCAACCGTGGTCGCCGTCGTGTCGCGCGTCAGTGACAATCCGTTTGCGCCGGAATGGGAGCAAGTCCTCTCGTGTGGTGCAGCCTGCTACAACATGTGCTTGGCCGCCAACGCGATGGGCTACGGCACGAACTGGCTGACCGATTGGGTCTCCTATAGCGGCCACGTGCGGACGGGCTTGGGCTTGGCAGAAAACGAGCGACTGGCGGGCTTTGTTTATATCGGTACGACGATCGAGCGCTCTCCAGAACGCGATCGACCCGCGCTGACCGACATCGTCAGTCGTTGGCCGTCGTAATGGATCGACCGACCGCCGGTTCGCCGCAGCCAAGCACTGTCACAAGTTCAATTGGCAGCGGCTTTGACGCGATCATCGCGCTTGGCTCAAACATTGGCGACAAGGCAGGCCATATTGCTAGCGCCATCGCCAAGCTGACGGGGGATGGTCGGGTTGAACTGGTGGCCACCTCGCCCCTCTACCAGACCGCGCCATGGGGCATCACCGATCAGGACTGGTTCGTAAATGCGTGCGTTTCGGTCCGCACCGGCCTCGATCCGCATGCATTGCTCGCCCGTTGTCTCGAGGTGGAACGCGAGCTTGGTCGCGTTCGGGCTGTAAAATGGGGGCCGCGGATCATTGATCTCGACGTGCTGGTTTATAGTGATGCCGAGATCGCAACGGCTGATCTCGTGCTGCCGCATCCGTTCATGACGGAGCGGGCGTTCGTCCTGCGGCCGCTGGCCGATATCGCGGCGGGCCTCGTTGTACGCGGAAGAACGGTCGCCGAATGGCTGGCTACAGTGCCCCATGATGATGTGGTGCCGGTTCTGGCCTGAGCCCGTTCCAACCTGAGCCCGTTCCAACCTGAGCCCGTTCCAACGTGAGCCCGTTCGGTCGACGTCGGTCGGCCAGTGGCCTTCAACAAAAAACCGCCGGGGGCACCGGCGGTTCGTTTGAGTTTAGCTGCGATTATTCTCGTTCGATCGGATGCACTTACTTCGCGATGATCTTACCATCTTTATCGTACTGATTAAGGAACGCGATCAGGTCCTTGACCTTCTGGTCGTCCTTGAGGCCAGCGTAGATCATTTTGGTGCCGACGACCTTCGCCTTTGGATTGTGGACGTAATCCGTGAACGTTGCCTCGTCCCACGTCAGGCCCGAGGCCTTCATGGCTTCCGAGTAATTAAACCCCTCGATCATGCCCGCCTTGCGGCCGATTAGTCCATTCAACATCGGACCAATTTGGTTCTTGGCGCCTTCGCCAACGGCGTGGCAGGCACGGCATTGATTGAACACGGCCTTGCCCGCTTCAGCGTCCTGGGCAAAAGCCGCAGTCGCTGGCGTCATTGCGATGAGCGCTAAGGCCAAAAGCGTCTTTTTCATTCCTGTCTCCCTTTTCGTACCGGGACCGTGGGCCGAAAATCGGCGCCATGTACGGAACCGCAACCTGTTACCATGCCGCGTGTTGCAAGAGGACTGCGACAAACGTGCATGCAGCTCGCGGTCGATCCCGAGGTGGTGTAATTGTTTACGGCGCAGAGCCTGAACCGGTGCTGTACATGAACGCCGGTTTGGCCATTTTGTTCAACTTGCGGGGAGACCCGCCAATTTGCGGTAAACAAATGGTGGCGGCGTTGCGTCGCTTTCGACGTTGGCCAGCGCCTTAAACTCATCGTGCAACGGCGACAGTTCACAGGCCGGATCGACGTTGGTTGGATCGCCTGAGATCATCATTGCTTGGCAACGGCAGCCGCCCCAGTCGATTTCGCGCCGATCACACGTGCGACAGGGGTCCTTCATCCAGCTCGTTCCGCGATACATTTCAAACGCCTGACCGGTCATCCAGATGTCCGCCAGCGACTTGTCGCGGACGTTGTCGAACTGTAGGCCCGGGATGCTTTCAGCGGCGTGGCACGGCAGCACTTTGCCAGCTGGGGTAATGTTCATACTGCCGCGGCCCCACCCGCCCATGCATGGCTTTGGCCGTCGCGCATAGTAGTCCGGCACGACGAAGTCGAAAACCATGATGCCTTTGTATTTTTCTTTGGCCGTATCGACAATTTCGACCGTCTTCATGACCTGGTCACGCGTTGGCATCAGGCTCGCGCGGTTTTTGAGCGCCCAGGCATAATACTGGACGTGCGCAACCTCGAGGCGTTGCGCGCCAACTTCGACGGCCCACGCAATGATGGCTGGCAGGTTTTCGATATTGGCCCGGTGGATCGGCGCGTTAACGGTGAGCGGCATGGCGATGTCGCGCATCCAGCCAGCGAGCTCACGCTTCTTGGCCATTCCACCCTTATAGGCTGAGATACGCTCGGCATTGACATCGTCGACGTCCTGGATCGACAGCTGGAGATGGTCGAGGCCAGCTTCCTGAAGCGCGATCAGGCGCTCGCGCGTCAGCAGCACGCCAGCGGTGATGAGGTTGGTGTACATGCCGACTTCGGCAGCCGTGCGCACCAGCGCCTCAAGATCCTTGCGGGCGGTGGGTTCGCCGCCTGACAAGTGAAGCTGGAGGATGCCGAGGGCGGCGGCCTCTTTGAAGACGCGCTGCCAGTCTTCGGTCGATAGCTCGATGTTGGGCTTGTCCATCTCGAGCGGGTTTGAGCAATACGGGCACTGCAACGGACAGCGGTGGGTCAGTTCAGCCAGCAGGCCCATGGGCGCACGGCCACAGTTGGGGTCGGCGCTGTGGTCGGCGCGAATAACTGGCAGAACTTCGTTCATAACTTGAGGGCTCCCTTGTCGGCGAGATCTTGAACCATCGCCAGAACGTCGGCTTCGATGTCGGCTGTTGGCGCCTGATACATGCGTGATAGCTCATCGACGATCGTTGCGATCGTGCGAGCCCCATCACAAAGCTTCAAAACTTCGACAGCGGTGTCGTCGGGCTCAAAGACGCGCTCCGGCGCAAGCAAGACCCAGCGGCCGCGGCTCGCATCGTGGCGCAATTTGATGTGGCGAGGTAGCCTTGGGATGCTGGCGGCACTTGCGATTGCGCGGGTGCGCGGCGCATGGGCCGACTTTACGGGTGCGGTGGCTTCGGCCATGTTGGATAAACCTCTGCGGTTAGCCGCTATACAAGTAGCTATGACTCAGTGAGCCGAGTGTTCATTGCCGACATTTCGACCGTAGATCGTCAGCGTCTCGGGCGCCGGCCGGAACGCGCCGGGCGGCACGTTACCGTTGATGTAGGCATGGTACAGCGCATCGCACTGCACCCACAACACATTGCATTTGAAGCGAACCGCATCGACGCACGCTTCCTGCTCCTCACGGGTGCGGGCGTGGGCGAGCACGTAGGCAAGCGCGAAATCGCTATCTCGCGGGGCCTGCGTGAGGCGTCGTTTGAAGTACGACATAACGCTATCGTCGATAAAATCGTAGTTCTCGAGCATGCCAGAAATCCGCGCGGTGTGAATTTTCGGCGCAAACAGCTCGGTCAGTGACGAGGCGACCGCGACGACGAGCGGTTGCTCGCGCACGAACGTGACGTAGCTCTCAACCGCGAACCTCGTGGCAGGGAGCGCATGGCGCATCGACATGACCACATCGCGCTCCAGGCCGAGGCCGTCGGTCAGCGCCAGCCAGCGTTCGATGCCGCCCTCTTCCTCGCCGTAGCCGTCGTGGTCGAGCAGGCGGTGGACCCATTCGCGGCGCAACTCGCGGTCGAGAACGCGGCCGATGAAGGCGGCATCCTTGCGCGGCACCGCAGATTGGTAACAGAACCGGTTGAGGGCCCAGGCTTGCACTTGCCCCTTGTTGAGCTTGCCGCCATGGAGCTGATGATGCCAGGGGTGCTTATCATGATAGCGCTCGGCGCCAACGGCACGGATCGCAGCTTCAAAATCGATGCGCGACCAGGGCGCTGGCTCGATGGCGTGCGGGCGGTTGATCAGCATTTCGTTCACGGGGTCACCTCCATGCCGTCGTGGGCGATTTCCCAACCCGCAGCTTCGGCCTCGCGGCGGGCGGCTGAACCATCGTCGAGGACGGGGTTCGAATTGTTCATGTGGACATAGATA
The DNA here is from genome assembly GCA_038329675.1 of Hyphomicrobiales bacterium. GTDB lineage: Bacteria > Pseudomonadota > Alphaproteobacteria > Rhizobiales > Hyphomicrobiaceae > JANXVY01. Next base: position 14,509 of record JBBQNE010000061.1, read on the forward strand.
CGGCGCTTGACGCCCAATGGAACAAAAGCCGCAATCGAGCCGTCCGGGCCCGAGATCGAGATGTGGCCCATGCGCTTGCCAGTTTTGTGCAGCAGGCCCTGGGTGATCATTTCATCGTCGGTAAAAAGCGTGCCGTCAAAGAACACGAGGCTCGCCCCGCCGATCCGCTCAGCCAGGGGAGGATCGACCTCAGCACAGCCTGGGATGTAATAAAACGTCGCCCCGGTTGATGGTTCGTGGACCTCAAGACCGATCGTATCGCCATCGCGGCTGCCGAAGTTTTGGCCGTCCGTTTCAAGAAACAGGGCGACCTTACCCGGCACGTTAAAAGCCGTGATCGTCAGCCCGAGGTCGAGGCCTGCGCCAACGAGCGGCGTTGGCTGTTCGGACGGCAGCTCCATCCGCGATACCTTTTGCGGGTTCAAGACGTTGAACACCGAGTTCGCGTTGATGGTCGCCATGACCCGGTTCGACGCGTAGAGCGAGAACGGCTGGCCCTCGCGCAAGTTGATCAGGCCGATGATGTGATCAACGTCGGCGTTCGTCAGTACCACGGCCTTGATTGGGCTTGCCCGAAGCGGGCCATCGGCGGCCGGCCATAGCTCGGGCGTGTCATTGATCTGCTGGCGCAGATCGGGGGAGGCGTTGAACAGCACCCAGTCGCGTCCGTTGGACGAGACAGCGAGCGACGATTGGGTCCGCGCGCGGAAACCAGGGTCGCCGCGACGGACGCGCGAACTCATGGGACCGTTGCAGTTCCACTGTGGAAACCCGCCACCAGCGGCGGAGCCTAACACTTTAATTTGCATGGTGAACTTTGGTCTTGTCGCGGCGTCTGCCCCAACGGGTCGGTGTCCGCGCAGCGTGGCGGACCGCCGGAGGCTTTCGGGCAGGACGACATTGCCCGATGATGTTGCGCCGCCCGATACATAGAAAAACGGCGGCCGGGGTTGCCGACCGCCGAAGGCATGCCGTCCCTACGCCGTGGCGGCGACAAGGACGTCGATCTTGTCGTTAGATAAGATCGATGTCAGCTGGCAGATACGCAGTGACTTCCATGCCAACGGCCTGCTCACGAACTTGCGGCTTGTTCCAAATCTTCATCGTTTCCTCCGGTTTTTGTTTTTGTGACTGGAACGTTTATTCCAGTCCAACGGGCGCTCGCTTTATGTCCGCGCCCCATCAGCCAATCGACGACAACTGCGAAAGTCGACATCGTCCTGATGTCCTCGATACATCATGGGCGCAGCCGATCGGCAACTCAACTTAACCTCCCACGCCGTCACGTCGCCGTGTGCAGGCCGTGTTGAGCATGAGGAGGGCTTAGTCTGGATTTAAATGAGAATAATTTTGCTTTTTTTAAATCATTTGACCTTTGCATTGGAAAATTTTTGTCCCATGCGCTATATCGAGTAAGTTGTCCTGACAGGATCCATTGCCAATGTCGCCTCCCCTACCAAAGACCGCGCCATTCTCGGCTGAAGATACGGCGGCGTTGAACGCAATCGTTGGCCGGTCCAACGGCGAACAGCGGACCTGGCTTGCGGGCTTCCTGGCTGGCTACGAGGCCGCGTTGGCTGGCGCTTCAATGCAGCCCGCGCCGCTTCCAATCGCCGTGGCCGCACCCCGGGTAAAAGTACCGGTGACGCTGCTCTACGGCAGCGAATCGGGCAACGCGGAGGGCTTAGCGCTCAAGGCCAAGAAGGCGGCCGCTAAGCTTGGGTACGATGCGAAGGTCGTCGATATGGGCGACGTTGAGCCAGCCGCGCTCGCCAAGATGACGAATGTCGTCGTTTACGTTTCCACCTGGGGCGAGGGCGCTCCGCCGCAACGCGCCATCGAGTTTTACAACGGTTTGATGGCCGACACCGCGCCGCGCCTCGATGGGTTGCGCTATTCGGTGCTGGCGTTGGGCGACACAGCCTACGCGGAATTTTGCGCAACCGGCAAGCTGATCGATGCTCGGTTAGCCGAACTCGGTGGCCAACGGATCGCCGATCGGATCGACCTCGATCTCGATTTCGCCAAGGCCGCCGCCGAATGGACCGAACGCACGTTGACGGCGTTGCGACCAGCAGACGACACCGGCGTTGACGGTCAGGGTCACAATACCCGTGTCGTGCATGTCGACTTTAAGCCGATCGCCGCGACCGCAGCCGAAATCGACGAGCCACTGTTTACCGCCGATGCCCCAGCCGAGGCTGAGATATCTGCGCTCGTCAACCTCAACGGGACAGGTTCGACGCGCGAAACGTGGCACGTCGAACTCGCCGTCACGGACGCCGACTTTCATTATTCGCCAGGCGATGCCATCGGCGTTGTTCCAGAAAACGACCCCGAGCTGGCGTCAGCTTTACTGTCAGCCGTGGGGCTTGGCGCCGATGGCGGCCTCGTCAAGCAACTCGTGACGCGCCACGACATCACGACATTGTCGCGGCCGCTGGTGCAGGCCTACGCCAAGCTGACGGGGCGGGCCGATGTTGCAGCCCTCGGCGATGCCGACGCGTTCAAGCCCTACGCTAACGACCGTCAGTTGCTTGACCTGTTCGCTGAGCATCCCGAACGGTTGACGGCAGCCCAGTTGACCGGCCTGCTAAGACCGTTGCCCGGGCGGCTCTATTCGGTCGCCTCCAGTTTGAAGGCGCATGAGGGCGAGGCCCACCTGCTCGTTGGCGCCGTGCGATGGGCAAGCCACAGCCGTGCCCGCAAGGGCGTGACGTCGACGTATTTCGCCGACCGCCGCAAGCCCGGTCAAACGGCGAAAATTTACGTCAAGGCCAATCGCCATTTCCGGCTCCCGACCGATGGGGCTCGCCCGATCATCATGATTGGCGCTGGAACCGGCCTTGCGCCCTACCGCGCATTTGTCGAAGAGCGCGCCGCCGATGGCGCAACGGGCAAGAGCTGGCTGTTTTTTGGCGAGCGAAACTATACCAACGATTTCTTGTATCAGCTCGAATGGCAGGACCACCTGGCCGCTGGCGCGCTGACGCGTATCGACCTCGCATTCTCGCGCGACCAGCCTGAGAAAATCTACGTCCAACACCGCCTGCTTGAGCGCCGCGACGAGGTCAAAGGCTGGCTCAATGATGGCGCGCACCTCTACGTGTGCGGCGATGAAAAGGGCATGGCCAAGGACGTCGAGTTGGCCTTGATCGATATTCTTGGCGGCGGCGAAAAAGGGCTGTCCGCGTTGTCAGGCCTCCGCAAGGCCGGCCGCTATCAAAGGGATGTCTATTAGTAGGCAGTCACTGTGGATAAGTTTTACTTCGTCGTTTGTTCGACGGACCTGATCCGGGCGTTTAGCATTCTGCCAAGCGCGTCAGCGGCAGCGAGAATTGCGTCGGGCTTGCTTTACGTAAGCTTGAGCTTTTCGGTCAGCAGCACGTGCGTTTCGATTTCCTTCAACGATCCGCGAGAGGTTTTGAGGAA
>JBBQNE010000062.1:0-17835 GCA_038329675.1 Hyphomicrobiales bacterium
GCGTTTCCCTGCTTTAGGCAGCTATACCTAAAGCCTACGCGCCCGTGTCACAAGCGGCCAGCGAGACGCCAATGACGCAAAGGTGGACCCTTGTGACGACGCCTAAAGACGGGGCACAAAGACGGGGCACAAAGACGGGGCACACCCGAAGTATCTGGATTTGTGATCCAGATACGCGGGATGAAGTCACTGGATACCGGGCCAGATCGGCCCGGTTGTTAGAACGGGTGAATTTTCTTTCAAACCGTCGTCGAACAGATACTCGACGCGGTTAGGCGTCAGCCGTCTCGCCACCTTCGGCCTTGGCAATCGCCTTGACGATTGGCAGTTCCCGATCCCGGCGGCGCGGCTGGGCGGGCTGAAATGCGCGACGCGCATGGAATTCGCAATATGGTAGCCCGGGCGTCTTGTCCTTGCCGCAGAAGTGGAAATCAGCAAGCTGTGGGTCCCCGATCGGCCAACGACAGCAGTTTTCGGTCAGCGTTTGAATGTACTTGCGCTCGTTAATCGGAATGATCATTTCTTCGGCGGGCGGAACGTAGGGTTCAGGCTCGCCGTTGAAATTGCTGCGCAGTCCCGATCCACCAATCGTCCCGAACAGCGGCTTACCGTTAATCGGTCGCTTAGCCATTACGGCTTGATTGTTGGTTCGAATGCGCGGCCGCATGCTTTTCATGCGTGACGTCGTAGCGCGACCCGACAGCCCGAGGCGGTGCACTTTGCCGATGACGGCGTTGCGGGTGACACTTCCCAGGCGTCCCGCGATTTGACTGGCAGAGAGGCCCTCTGCCCACAGTTTTTTCAAAAGCTCAACGCGCTCGTCGTTCCAGCCCATAGAAGGCCTCCACGAAAAAATAAAACTTCGGGTCCGCGGCCAGGAACGGCGCGAACGGGGACAACTCGGCACAAACTGAAAACATCTCGACGAACACGCTGCCGCGAGGGCAGGGCCGCGAACTCAAATGAGCAATCGCGAGGCGACGCCGGAGGGCGCACAACCGCGTTGACACAAAGCGACGAATAAGACCTACGCTACTGGAACACCGCACATGACGCGTGCAGTAAACGACCGATGGAGACCCGGTCCATTTCCCGAATGAACCCCGCAGACATTGCATACGGCAACGCTTGCGGACCGAAACGCGACATCGGTTACGCGAGCCCAGACGATAATATAACGAAACAGCATCATATCGAGCTGCCAGCACGCCTGGGTCAGTTGACATAGCCAGACGAGACCCTGGGAAACAAGCGCATCGACGAATCAGAGGCGGTGTGGCCGATCGCGCGTTGCGCTTGCGCCACAGATCGAATCAAGGGCTTGTGTGCCCTTGCGCCCCGTAGAACGGGCTCGAAACCGGTCTCCAACGTGCGTTGACATGGATAGTCGGCCTGCTTATCACCGACATGGATCAAATGAACAGGCCGCCTCGAAGGGCGGCTTTTTGATTTTAACACGGTCCAGTTTCGCAGTTGCTCGGTGCTTTAGCGCATGGCCGTCAGTGCCACCTCGGCCTGACTTACAAGGAGGGTGGGCCAATCAATGACGGCTCGATCCGAACGGGAACCGGCCTTGGTCCCCAAGCTACTCGCCCGCGAACCGCGCCACACCGGCGGCGGCGACCCTATCGTGCAACCAATTTCGCGCCAGTTAGCCTCGGGTCCGTCGCCGGCTGTGATGCCGACATATGGTCGCCAGAATATCGTTTTCAGTCGGGGCGACGGGTCGTGGCTGCTGACCATTGACGGGACGCGCTATCTGGATTTCGGTTCTGGCGTCGCGGTGAATGCGCTCGGTCACGCACACCCTCATCTGGTGGCCGCATTGACCGCGCAGGCCCAGGACCTTTGGCATACGTCGAACTTATATCGGGTGGCTGGCCAAGAACGGCTGGCTGAACGTCTGGTTGCTGCAACATTCGCTGATCGCGTGTTCTTGTGTAATTCCGGTGCCGAGGCCTGCGAGGGCGCCATCAAGGCTGCCCGCCGGTATTACTACGCAACTGGGCAGCCAGAACGCTGGCGTATCCTTACCTTCGAGGGCGCTTTTCACGGCCGAACACTAGCGACCATCGCGGCTGGCGGTAACCCCAAGTACTTGGAAGGGTTCGGCCCCGCTGCCCCGGGCTTCGAACATCTGCCGTTTGGCGACCACGCCGCGCTGGAAGCCGCCATCGGGCCCGAGACGGCCGCGATCATGCTGGAACCGTTGCAGGGCGAGGGCGGCGTTCGATCTGTTCCCGACCAATGCCTGCGCGGCATCCGAGACCTGTGTGACCACCACGGCTTGCTGTTGATCCTCGACGAGGTTCAAACCGGCGTTGGCCGCACGGGCAAACTCTTCGCACACGAGTGGGCCGGTATCACGCCTGACATCATGGCCGTGGCCAAAGGGCTCGGCGGAGGCTTCCCGGTCGGCGCGGTGCTCACGACCGAAGCTGTCGGGTCGTGCATGACGCCGGGCTCTCACGGCTCCACGTTTGGCGGTAACCCGCTTGCATGTGCAGTTGGCAACGCCGTGCTCGATGTGATGTTGGAGCCAGGGTTCCTTGAGAGCGTCCAGGTCAAAGCAAACCTTCTTCGCCAGGGTTTTGCTCGGGTCCAGGATGCAAATCCAGCCCTCGTTCTAGAAATACGCGGACGGGGCTTGTTGACGGGGCTGAAACTGTCTCGTCCGCCCGCAGACTTCGTCACCGCGGCGCTTAGCGAAAACTTGCTGCTTGTCGGTGCTGGCGACAATACCGTTCGCGTCATCCCTCCGCTTACCGTCACGGAAGAAGAGATTTCAGACGGTATTGAACGTCTCGTTCGAACGGCTCGCTCTTTTGCTGCAGCCTCCTGAAAAACGATTGCCAAATCGGCGCAAGAACCGGACCAACGGGGATCATGTCGAACCGAAAAGTCACCCGCCACTTTATCGATATCAACCATTTGGACGGCAAGGTCCTTCGCCGTATCCTTGATCATGCGCATGCGATGAAGAAGGCTGGAAAGCGCGCCCCTGCCGCTCTGCGCCCGCCCGCAATCGAGACAACGGTGCTCGGACTTATTTTTGAAAAGCCGTCGACGCGCACTCGGGTTTCATTCGACGTCGCTATGCGTCAGCTCGGTGGGCAGACGATCACGCTTAACAACACCGACCTTCAGCTTGGCCGTGGTGAAAGCATCGCGGACACCGCGCGCGTTCTGTCGCGATACATTGATATTGTGATGATCCGGGCGAATGCTCAAGCCACCGTCGATGAACTCGCTGAATTCTCGACGATCCCGGTTGTCAATGGCCTCACGGAAAAGAGCCATCCGTGCCAAGTCATGGCCGACCTCATGACCTTTGAGGAACACATCGGTCCAATCGAAGGCCGGACCGTCGCCTGGATCGGGGATGGAAACAACGTTGCCGCGTCGTGGATGCACGCCGCCGTCAGGTTCGGCTTCAAGCTGAAGATAGCTTGCCCGCCGACTCTGGCCCCTTCCGATGAGGTTACGGACTGGGTACGAAGCGAGAATGGGCCGGTTGAAATCATGGCTGATCCCGCCGCGGCTGTGAAGGGCGCTGATTGTGTTGTCACGGACACCTGGGTCTCGATGGGCCAAACTGACGCGGCCCGGCGCAAAAAAATGCTTCGGCCGTACACGGTCGACAGCAATTTGATGGCCAAAGCCGCCAAGGGAGCCATCTTCATGCATTGCTTGCCGGCCTATCGCGGCAACGAGGTGACCGCTGATGTAATTGATGGTCCGCAATCGGTTGTGTTTGACGAGGCTGAAAATCGTTTGCACGCGCAAAAAGCGATCCTCGCGTGGTGTCTGGGTGCGAAATGACGAAGGATGACCCTTCGCCACCAAACCCAACGGCGGCGGCCATTGGTGACGTCGGTTCGCAAACCAGCCGTCATCCCGGTGGACGATCCGCGTCGCTGACGGCTGGTTCCGACGACGACATTGTTATTGCTTTCCAAACCGTTCAATCGAGTGCCCGGGGCCGAATTGTCCGGCTCGGAGCGTCGGTCGATGCGGTCCTGTCGAGCCATGCTTACCCGTTGTCGGTTAGCCGTGTGCTGGGTGAGGCGGTTGCACTGACGGCCATGCTCGGCTCTCAGCTGAAGTTCGACGGCAAGCTGATCCTTCAGACCAACACGAACGGTCCACTTCGCGTCCTTGTCGTCAACTACCAGACGGCTGGCTCATTTCGCGGGTATGCGAGTTTCGACAAGGAGGCGGTCGCTGCACTTGAAGTGAGCGGGCCAGATAACGTTGCGCATGGCGCGCTGATTGGCACCGGTTACATGGCCATCACCATCGACCAGGGCGCCGACATGGAGCGCTATCAGGGCATCGTTCAAATTGCGGGCAATTCCCTGTCCGAAGCTGCGCAAGAATACTTCCGCGCCTCCGAACAGATCGCCTCCTTCATCAAGCTGACTGTCGCCCGACTTTTTAGCGGCGGCGTTTGGCGTTGGCGCGCTGGCGGCCTCATGGTTCAGCATCTCACGGCCGAAGGTGGCAACAGCGAACCTGGCCGTGACGCTGACGGCTCAGACGCTGAAATCGAATTGGAGTATGCCGAAGAACACTGGCGGCGCGTCGAGACCCTCGCACGTACGGTCGAAGATCATGAACTGACCGACCCGACGCTAGCTCCACAGCAATTACTCTATCGGCTGTTCCACGAGGAGGGCGTGCGCGCTGCCCCTCCGCAGCAGGTCGAGGCCAACTGCGGTTGCACGCGGGATCATGTCGGCGGGTTTCTCGCCCGCTTCAAACCTGACGAACTGTCGGACTTGCGGGACCCCGACGGCGCAATGACCATTACGTGCGAATTCTGCGCTACGGCCTACCGTTTTACCGACGGCGACCTTTAATAAACACCGCCCGCCATCGCCCGCATTGAGCAGAATTGGGTCTGGCCGCGCGTGGTTAGAAAAATTTATCACCGGCCGTAACGGGCGACATAGTAGCAGCGTACCGTTGACGATGCTTTGCAGCTCCGTCTGGTCCCATCGTCGACCCCACGGTCACCGAACCCACGATCAACCGCCGTATTGTGTAACTTCGATGGAGCTATCGTTATGACCATTCACCGTCTCGCCATCACGTCTGCATTTGTGCTGTCCGCCCTTGCGATGTCGGCTGTGTCCCCAGCATTCGCGAAGGAACCGCAGGCTTTCGTCGATACGTTAAACACGATCTTCGGCAAACAGGCTGCAGGCCAGCGCGCAAGCCACCCTAAGGGCCAATGCGTCATCGGCACGTTTGCCGCCGCCCCAGGTGCGGGTGCTGTGAGCAAAGCGTTCGCGTACGCCAACCCGGTCCCAGTGCTCGGTCGTTTTTCGATGGGCGGTGGCAATCCCAAAATATCCGACGCGACAAAAGGCGCGGTTCGCGGCTTTGCTTTCAAACTAGACCCCAGTGGGAAGGTTTCTAGCGAGTTCGCGATGGTCAACGCTCCTGTCCATTTCGCCGCAAACATCGATCAGATGTTCAGCTTCCTTCAAGTTCGCGTGCCGGGCGCGGACGGTAAGCCCGATGCCGAAAAAATTAAAGCGTTCGGCGACGCCAACCCAAATACGAAACTACAAGGTGCCTATTTGGCTGGCCGCCCTGTCCCCGCAAGCTACGCGGGCGTGACCTATTTTGGAGTGCACGGCTACCAAGCAACCGGTAAGAGCGGTGAAAAGAGCCTGATCAAGATCAACCTTGTGACTGCGGCAGAGGCCGGCCTCACCGACGACGACGCCAAAGCAAAGCCTGCCGATTTTCTGGTCGGCGAACTGACAGACCGGCTCGCGAAAGGTCCAGTTGAATTCTCACTCGTTGCCGTCAAGGGTCAAGAGGGCGACAAGACTGACGACTTGACGAAGCTGTGGGAGGGCGAAGCCGCGCGCAGCACGATCGTGCTCGGCAAACTCATGATCACGGGCATCGAGCCGAACGCCACATGTGATGGCGGCATATTTGACCCGACTAATATCGCAGACGGTCTTGCGCCGTCGGCCGATGACACGCTGTTTGCTCCCCGTTCGCCAGCGTATGCGGTCTCGCTCACTCGCCGTGCCGCAAACTGACGTTTGCGATCCGCCTCTCCCCGTTTCGTGGGGAGAGGACGGTCTCTGTACGGTAAAGCCCCAATGTGATCGCCATGAGGGGCAACACAGACCTGGTCAAAGAGGCGGACTGGTGCATCTGGCCTAACGGGCCTAACCTCGGCCAAAACAAAAACTGATAACCGACCCGAGGATATCCAATGAGCCGCCTGTTCGACGCGAACCATCGCGCGCTTCAAGACCAGTTTGATGGCAGACGCATCGCTGATCGTATCGAGGCGATCGCGCTCAAAACAGAGCTTGGCGAGATGGAGACGGGCTTCATCCAGAGCCGCGACATGGTCTTTTTGTCGACCGTTAATGTCAGTGGTCAACCGACCGTGTCCTATAAGGGCGGCGAGCCGGGCTTTATCCGCGTCCTCGATCCCGGGACGATTGCGATGCCGAGTTACGACGGCAACGGGATGTATCTATCGATGGGCAACATCTCTGCCACGGGTCTGGTTGGCTTGCTGTTCATAGATTTTGGCACGCCGAACCGAATTCGCGTGCAAGGTCGCGCGAGCATTTCGGCGACCGACCCGCTCCTCGCAAGCTTCCCTGGCGCCGAGTTGATCGTGCGAATTGCGGTGAGCGAGGTCTGGCCCAACTGTCCGCGCTATATCCACACCTACGAAAAGACATCACAGTCTCGCTATACGCCGCTAGCGACTTGCGAGGCCCCCGTAGCTGAGTGGAAGCGCATCGATATGCTTCAAGACGCACTCCCGGCCAAAGATGTTGGCAAGGCCGACCAAGCCGGTGGGACCATCACGATCGACACATGGATGGCCAACGTCGGAGCGGGCAAAGGCTGAGCCGCGACCACGGTCGATATTGCGGACGGATGTAGAGATCTACTCAGCCGGTGGTGGTGCGGCCGCGGTTGTTGGCGTTGGCCCGGGTGGCGGCATGGCTTCGAACTTCTCGACCACCACGTCATATTTTGGATGGATGGTCCCCATGACGCGGTCCCACCAGGAAAACGTGTTCGCGTAGTTGTAGTTGAAGTGGCCATGATGCTGGTCATGAAAGGTCGTGCACAGCAAGGGCCACGGCGACCGATTTGATGGGGCGGCGAAGTACTCGTGTCCCGCGTGCCCTGCGATCCCCGTTACTTGATCAAAAATTTTGTGCGCGATGATGAGTTCGGGCGGAATCGGCAGAATGAACGGCAGCACGACCCAATAAAACTGTTCGACGAAGGCGCCGACTTGCGTATCGGAGTTGTTGGCCCACGGCGATGGCACGATAGAACGATGATGATGGCTGTGCCAGCGGTAGAAAAACTTGGTGTGCATCAAACGGTGGCCCCAATAGAACCACGTATCGTAGAGGGCCAGCGAGACAAAGATGAAGACTGGCGCTGACCACCACGACAACGCAACAGGCGTCATGGTCCAGCCCTTGGCCTGAGCGAACAATCCCAACGCCACGTAAAACGAGATCGATACCAGCGCGACCACGCTGGTGCGGACCTCCATTGCAATTTGGTTCTTCTGCGGCCGTGACTGAATACGGCGCTCGGGATGGTGACGATTTAACGAATGGAATAGGCTACCTAAGCCGAAATAGATCGCAATCAGAACTGCGTACGTGATCGCCCAGAGAATTAAGAGGTCGACGATCCCGGCATCGGGCGAGGGATGAATCGCAAAGTCCATAACGAGTGCCTCGGTTCGAGGTTGCCTCGGCTATCTTTAGCCTTGGAATTTGTCGACGTCCAAGCGTTAAGTACTGAGTGCGGCAAACAATTCTGTCTCGAACGCGCAGTGCTTAACGGGTGCCCTACACCACCCAGTATGGTCGCATTGGCGAGGAGTTGACGGTTCCACCGCAAAGCGGCGGCCGCCAACTCCAGCCACACGATGACTAGGCCCTCACCAGCACCGCGAGGGTTTCGGCTACATGACAGAACCGTGACGGGTAAAGCCCATCGCTAGCGGAAGGTGTTTAGCCCTAAACGGCGTGTTGACATCGCTGTCTTCGGCGATACGGCAAGCGACTGCGCTATGATTTGGGAACCAACACGTGAGATGTGCGTGACGTATGTATGGTGCAGCTCGATTTGTTGGGCGATCAGCGCTTAGGCAATGTCGTATGGCACCAAGTTGAAACCACTTTGACACGAGGCGATTATGGACACGAGGCGATCATGAGCAGCGGTCTGCTAGCCCTACTCGACGACGTCGCTGCAATCGCCAAGATCGCGGCTGCATCTTTGGACGACGCGGCTGGTGCTGCGGCTAAGGCCAGCGCGAAGGCGGTTGGCATCGTAATCGACGATACAGCTGTAACGCCGCGGTACGTTGTGGGCTTTGCGGCTGACCGCGAATTGCCGATTATCGGGCGGATCGCCTGGGGCTCGCTGAAGAACAAAATGCTCTTCCTGCTGCCAGGCGCCATCGCGCTCGATCAGTTTGCGCCCTGGGCCATCATCCCGCTGCTGATGGCTGGCGGCGCCTTCTTGTGTTTTGAAGGTTACGAGAAGGTCCACGAATGGCTCTATCCGCACGACGCCACACAGGGTGCTGCGCCTAAAGTTCCCGTCCATCCCATTTCGTCCAAGGAACTTGAGAATGAACGGGTCGCCGGTGCCATTCGAACCGACTTGATAATGTCGGCAGAAATCATGGCGATCGCTCTGGCGACTGTTACCGGCGCACCCTTCATCACGAAGGTTCTGTCGTTGATTGCGGTGGCGCTTCTTGTGACCGGCCTCGTTTACGGTCTCGTCGCGTTGATCGTAAAAGCCGACGATGCCGGGGCGGCCATGGCGACGAATAGCAATGGCGTGGTCAGCGCGATCGGGCGCGGTCTTGTCTCGGGAATGCCAGTTTTTCTATCGGTCCTGTCGACGGTTGGAACGCTGGCGATGCTGTGGGTCGGCGGCGGCATCATTATTCACGGTTTGCACGAGTGGGGCATCGCCGGGCCCGAAAAATTTATTGAGGGCATCGCTGGAGCGATTGGCGGCGTGGTTCCGGTCATTGGCGGGCTGATCAAATGGTTGATCTCGGCAAGCTTTGCTGCAGCCCTCGGCGTCGTTATCGGCTTGGTGGTTGAGCGGGTCTATGTCGCGGTAAAAGCTGTTGTCTTTCCGCCCAAACCGGCAACGCATTTTTGATCGAAATTCAACGTACCAAAACTAGTGTCGCGAGCGCAGCGCCTAGGTCGCTAGAGGTCGGGTCGCTAGAGGTCGGGTCGCAAGAGGTCGGGTCGCAAGAGTTTGGGTCGCTAGCGTTTGGTCGGCAGCCCGTGGTGCGGCTAAGTGAGGTCGGCCGAATCAGGGCCTGCGCCGCTAAATCTTCGGTAACGTCGTTTTTTCGAGGCCGGCGACCACGTGGTGGACGAGAAAGCGAAGTTGGCGCTCACAGGCGGCCGGATCGAAGGGTCCAAGTTTGGCGTCTAGTGAGAGCAAGACGTTGCCATGGGTCGCGGAGAACAGCGCTCGAGCTGCATCGAGTCGGGCTGCATCGAATTCAGCTGCATCAGGCCCTGCCCCCAGCTTCGTCGCCTCGGTGCGCGGTCCATCCGACGTCTTTGTGGTCGCCCGCGATGTGCCGGCCACTGGGACGCCGATCTCAGCTTCGATCAGGCCAAGCAGACCGCGACGGTCGTCATAGTAGGATTGTGGCACTGGATAATCGTCTCTCGGGCGGTGCTCAAAAACGGCGCGCCAGCGCTTTTGATGCACAGTTGCAAAGTCGAGATATGCCACCGCCAGCGCCATCAACCGCGCTTCAAGAGGCTGCCCGACGGCCCGCGCCTGGGCAGCTTTGAGCACTGTACCTAGATCGCCCAGTGTCCGACTATTGGCGGCTAATAACAGGCCATCGATATCGCCGTAGATATTGTAGAGCGAGCCAACAGCACACCCGGCCTCATCAGCGATTCGTCGCGCCTGCACGTCGCCAAGGCCAGACTGCGCGATCGTTGCCTCGACCGCGGCCAGCAGTTTCATTCGCATTTTCTCGCGAAAATCTGCGTCGCGCTCGGAGATGTTAGACGCGGAGCTGAGTTTTGTTCGGCGCACTTTCGGTTCGATTGCCATCGGCGTACTCCCGTCGATTTCATTTAGCAGCGAGGGACGGTCGGACCGGTTTGTTAACCATTTTGATGTGTCGGCATGAACTCAGTTCATTTTTTGACTTGCCCGACCGGCCAGGACGTGTCAAACGTGATACGTGAATTATGTTCACTCATCTGGTAGACAGGTAGGAAAAGCGCTACAGAAGGCAATAGAAATGGCTGACTTGGTTATAATCTTTCCATGAACAACGCTCACATAATACAGAGCCAAAGAAAGGCACGTCGATGATGAGACTGTTTACAACCCTTATTCGCGGCGCAGTTGCCGAGGCCGAGGAGGCCGCGTTCGATGCGAATGCGACGCGCGTCCTGGCCCAACAGCTGCGCGATGCTGCGGTCTCTTTGCAGAATGCAAAGACCGAGCTTGCCTGCGCGATGGCCCACCGGGCTAGCGAAGCTCGAGCGGTGTCGATGCTTAATGACCGCGTGTCCAGCTTGGAAGCTGGTGCCATCGACGCGCTCAACGGCGGTCGCGAAGATCTCGCGACCGAAGCGGCGACCATTATCGCTGCGGCCGAAGATGAGCGTCGCGAGCGCCACGTCGCAATCATTCGCCTCGACAGGGATATCGGGCGGCTCAAACAACTAACAGAAGACGGCCAGCGCCGCCTCCGTGAGCTTCAACGTGGCCTTGAAATGGCTCGGGCACAGGAGGCGCTTAACCGTGCCGGTTCGAACGGTCGCCGCGCACTTGCCAGCGGTATGGGCGCCCTACGGGAGGCGGAAAGCACACTCACTAAAATCCGCGAACAACACGCCAAAGCCGACGACGTCGCCAGCGCCCTCGATGAGCTCGAACGTCACACGACCGGCCGTGACATCGACAATCGCCTGGCTTCGGCAGGGTTTGGCCCCGACGTGAAATCGAAACCAGCCGACGTGCTGGCACGCCTCAGCGCGCGAAAGAACGAACGTCCGAAGGGGTCCACAGCTGATCAGTCGTACACGGGGCAGGAGTTGGGCCAATGAGCACCATTTATCGCAGCAAGTTCCGAACGATCTCGCACCGGCCCGTATCCACGAGCGACCCGACGCAATCACCACCAATGGCGACCATCGCGGCGTCAAACAATCCGCCACCATCCTTTACGCAATTCGGCACGTCGAACCCCAGGAGCACCACCTTTATGTCCAATATGCATTCGGCCAACACTGCCAGCTCGGCCGGCTGGATTACCTTTGCATACGCCTCGTTTGGCATGGCCGTCTTCATGAGCGGCCTTGGCATCTACGCGCTTGACCACAACATTTGGGTTAAGGGTTATATGATGATGGCGATGGTCTTCTTAACTGGCTCGACGTTCACGCTCGCCAAGACAGTGCGCGATGAGCACGAAGCCCGCCGCTTCACCAACCGCATTGAAGAAGCCAAGACCGAAAAGCTCTTGATGGAGATCAATCGGGGCTAATTGGCCAACCAGCGGGGGTTAACCACCACGGGCGCGCCAATCGATGGCGCGCCGACGCTTGGCCTCAAAGCAGGGTGCCGGCGGCAGATGTTAGCGAGAAGGGTGAGGTCCGCGTCCGCGATTGAGCTCAAGGCACTCGCCCGCTTGACCTCATCTACGACCGTCCAAGCCGGCGGGACCGGCTGCCAACAGCGTCGCTTCTCGCCGGTAGGGCGAGCGCGGGTAGGTTCCAAGAACGCGCACTTCGGAGGAGAAAAACGACAGCTCTTCAAGCGCCAAGCGGACGTTGCGCTCGGTTGGATGCCCCTCGATGTCAGACATGAACATGGTCGCGGAAAATGTCCCTTCGAGCTGATAGCTCTCGAGCTTTGTCATGTTGACGCCGTTCGTCGCAAAGCCGCCTAGCGCCTTATAGAGCGCCGCTGGAACGTTGCGGACGCGGAACACAAACGTGGTCACGACTGGCCCATCGCCTGGCTCCGCGTCATCGGGCTCGGCGGCGAGGATAACGAAGCGTGTTGTGTTGTGCGCCTCGTCCTCGATGTCGTGTTTGAGGATCGTTAGCCCGTAGGTCTCAGCGGCAAGCGTCGATGCGATTGCGGCTGCCGTGACATCGCCACCCTCGGCAACCATCCGCGCCGACCCTGCCGTATCGGCCTTGGGCACTGGTGTTAGGCCGAGTTTGCGCAGCGTCACGCGGCATTGGCCGAGGGCCTGCACGTGACTGTAGACGTTGCGAATTCCGCCGAGCGTTGCGCCCGGCAGCGCCATGAGCTGATGTCGGACGCGCAGAAAGTGTTCACCGACGATGTAGAGCTGCGCATTGGGCAGTAGGTGGTGGATGTCAGCCACGCGGCCAGCGACCGAGTTTTCGATCGGGATCATCGCAAACTGACAGTCGCCGCCCTTTACCGCCGCAAGCGCGTCTTCGAACGTTGGGCATGCCACAGCTTCAAGCCGACGGTTAACCTCGAGACAGGCTAGGTGGGAATTTGCGCCGCGCTCGCCTTGGTAGGCAATGCGGCCGCTGGTGGCTTGTGTTGCGGGCATAAGTCGGCTCGATTTCAATGTGCAGAATTATTGGTATTTCAGCAGGCGACTGACGATATAGGCCCGCCGTATGCCCCACGAGCCGATCTGCCCGCAAGCGCTGCGTCACCACGGGTTGGCCGGGTTTATCTCGTGCGGCATCACAACAGGGGTAATCCGCGTCACAAGCGACATGCTGCGGACCGTGTATACGCACACGGTTGCCAACTCACTCTAGGTTTCTAGGGTCCTCCAGGCCGCCAGGGCGCTCCAGCTCGCGCGGTCACTCAAGGTTGCCAGGTCGCTCAAGGTTGCCAGGTCCCTCAAGGTTGCCAAGCCATTTGCGGCGTCGGCGCATCGTCGCGTGTTGGCACGGTGAAGCCGCCCTCAGACACCATTTTTGCAAACAGCCCACGCCCGGCCACCAGGGATTCAAACGTGCCGCGCTCGATGATCCGACCCCGGTCGAGGACGAGGATTTCATCGGCGTTGGCGACGGTCGATAATCGGTGCGCGATGATGAACGTCGTGCGGCCCTTGCGCAGCGCGTCGAGCGCCGTCTTGATGCGCGCTTCGGTTGCTGCATCGAGTGCACTCGTGGCTTCATCGAGGATCAGGATCGGGGCGTCTTTAAGAATTGCCCGCGCGATCGCCAGCCGTTGGCGCTCACCCCCTGATAGTGAGTTGCCCCGTTCGCCAATTACGAAGCGGTAACCGCCAGGTTTCATCGCGATAAAATCATGTGCTTCGGCAAGTCGCGCGGCCGCTTCGACGTCGGCATCGCTGGCATCCGGTCGGCCGATTCGAATGTTGTCGGCAATCGTCCGATTGAACAGCCCAGCATCCTGGAACACAACGGAGATCTGCTGTCGTAGCGACGTCAGGGTTACGTCGGAGATGTCCGTGCCGTCGACTAGAATGCGGCCCCGATCCATCGGCCGCATCCGTTGTAGCAATCCGAGCGCGGTCGTCTTGCCCGATCCCGTAGGCCCGACAAGTGCCACCGTTTGACCTGGCTGCGCATCGATATTGAGGTCGAACACACCTTGGTCGCTACCGGGAAAGCGAAATGAAACGCCGTCGTAGGTCACATGCGGCTTCACGACTGCGAGCAACGTCGCATCGGTTTTTTCGACGATTGCCGGTGTTTCGTCCATCAGGTTGAAATAGGTTTGCATCGTCGGCGCTTGCTGGTTCATCCGGACGATGAAGCCTGACAGCTGATCGAGCTTTCCGATCAACAGGTTGGCGAAGGCGACGAAGCTGACGATCTCGCCGACCGAAATTTCGCCGCGCGCAGCTAACATCGCGCCGACGGCAAAGACGGCAACCATCGTCAGCGTGGCTGCGGCTCGCTGAAGCACCGACAGTACGCCCCACCATGTCAGAACCGGAAATTGACGCGCGAGGAGCTCCTGCATCAACCCCTGCATCGCCGCGACCTCGGCCTGTGCGCGAGCAAACGATTGCACGATTGTGACGTTGCCGATCACGTCGCCAACGCGACCATAAACCTCGGTATGGTACTTTTCGATTGCAGCTTGGCCAGCGCTCGTTTTATTTATTACGATCGTATTCAAAGCCGTGTACGTAACGGCCAATAGCGCGAGGATAAGCGCCATCCGCCAATCGATGCTAAGGGCTGTTGGTATAAGAAATACAATGCCGACGATGGCGGTCAGTTGATCGCGCAGAACGCCAAGCCAGAAGGTGAATAGGGCATCGGTGCCCGCTAAGATGTTACGGACAACCGCGCCTGACCCCTTTTCGGCGTGGTAGGCGACCGGCAGGGCGTTGGCTTTGGCAAAAGCGGCAGCCATGGCTGCGAGTCGCCGTTGGTGCGCAAGGCGGTCGGCGTAAACCGAAACGACAACGCTGGCGGCTACGCCAACGAGGCCCAAAGCAGCCCATAATGCGATGATGGGAAAGGCGGCTTGTCCCTTCGACAGCGCATCGACAACCCAGCCGAACAGCACCGGTTCGGCCAACTGCAACAGGCCGATCAGCGTGCTGGCCAGCGCCAAGCCGATTGCGAGGCCCTTCTGCGGTGTCAAAAGCGCCAGCGCGCGCGAGTACAGGGTCGCAAGTGTCATTCGCGCGGGCCTACAACGGGTGAGGTCACGGTGGTGTGGGCGCTATAACGGATAGGGCCACCCTTGAGGCGCGAACGTCTAGCACGCTGATTGTGAACCGGACATGCGTGGCAGCACGCCCAATTTTGGGCCGTCACATGGCTAAGGCCGGTCGTGGCTGGTGGCAGCGCACTGCTTTGGCTGTCAGAGCGGGGTAAGGTTCGCATCCGAAATCGGGAACCGGCCGCGTGCCATCACGTCTTCGAACGGCGCCCGGACCGGCAAGCAGATGTCACAACGCCGTTCGCCTGCGGGGGTCACGCGCGGGTCATCGATATAGGTGAACAAAAACGGACGGCGGCGGTCGAGGATCAGGTTTTCTTGCTCGCCCATCCACTGGTCGCGGATCGACCCGACGACGCCGCTTAGGCCGGTATAGACGCCTACATGGCGGGTGCGGGCGTAAGCGCCGCCCGGCAGCATTTGGAAGCCGATGCCGTCGGCAATGTTCTCGACAAAATCGTTGGGCAGCTCAACGCAGGCATCGTACCGGCAAAGTTGTGTCACAACTTGGTTCGGGTTGTCGTGTGCTAGGCCAAATCCGCACGGCAAGCGGCCAACGAGGCCACGTTCGTCGAGCCAATCAAGCATCAACGCCCACGCCCGTTGCGAGGCGGCGGCATATGGCCCATGCGCGCGCACGAATGCGACTTGGCGTGGCCTGATGTAGACTAGGCTCACGGCATCAGCGGCCGTGTTGGCAGCCGTTGGGCTGGAACCGGTTGACGGCTCGGCGATAGCGAGATTGCTTCTGCGCACGATGTTTTGACCTTGCGAATACCGCTCCGACTTTATCGAAACATAACTCGTAAGCTGCTAAAAATACTGGCAAAATCGACGTTATCTTTAATGCAAATTGGCTCAGTGTGCCAGTCTGAAGCAAGGCTTGTGCTTAGCCCTCTGCGACGGTCCCGGCGTCGAGCATCGCGCGAAGGGCGAGCAGGTCAAGCCACGCCAGCCGCTTGGCCGCCGGCGTCTGTAAGAGGTAGGTTGGATGCAGGGAGGGCAGCAACTTGAGGCGCCTCCCGCCGCATTCGAGATCGCGCCATTGCCCCCGGATTTTGGTGATGCCGCCATCGACCTTGAGGATACTCTTGGCCGCAATATCGCCGAGAACGAACAAAACGTCTGGTTGAACAATGGCGATTTGCCGGTCCAGGAACGGCGCGCAAGCTGCAACTTCACTTGGCGTCGGGTTGCGGTTCCCGGGTGGGCGCCAGTAGACGGCATGGGCGATGTGCACGTCGGCCTCGGACAGATCAATCGCCGCTAACATGCGGTCGAGCAATCGCCCGGCCGCCCCAACGAAGGGTCGACCAGCCGCATCCTCCTCACGCCCTGGAGCTTCGCCGACGATCATCACGCGCGCGCGTTCGGCGCCTCTATAAAGCACGAGTTTTTTCGCCGTTGCCTTGAGACCGCAGCCGTCGAAATTCTGAAGCGCATCTGCAAGTTCACTTAACGACGACATCACAGGGAGCGGCGGGGCCACTCGGGTTACAGGCTTGGGGCCACGGGGTGGCGGGTCAAACGATCGGGTGGCCGATGGCCGCATGGCGCTTGAGGTGGCCGGTGCGGGTGAGGCGGGCGGACGTGATGACGTGGTGGGGACTGTGCGAGCGGGACCGGATGGTGTCCGGGCCAAGTCTCGGGCCGCGTCTTGGACCGCGTCCGGGTCGCGGGGTATCGCTGCAGGCGCGGCAGGGGTGGCCGAGCTTTGCCCGGGCGCGGGCTGATGGCGCATCTGTAATATTGGCTCGGCCGAGGGCGCTTGGGGCCATGCAAAGTTTGCCCCCGGCGCAAGCTTACCGTGCCAATTTGATGGCGCGACATCGATCACGCCTGTTGCGCCCATATCCTGGTACCAGGCGAGCAAACGGGCGAGCGCCTGCAAATCGGGCCGCGATGTGTTGTCCGTTTCAACCATGGCCACTGGTCGCGCCACTTGACCCATCCGTCAAGGCAGCCCTAGCGTTCAAGCTATGAACGGTAGGCTCGCGGTTTGGCCAGGTGAGGACGACGCATTAATGAGGACGACTGGTTGATGGACACCATGGACGAAGTCGCAGCCGAACTGCCAGCGCGCGAGGCGATGGATTTCGACGTTGTGATTGTTGGTGGCGGGCCATCGGGTCTGGCCGCGGCAATCCGGGTCAAGCAGCTTGCGGCCGAAGCTGGAAACGACGTGTCGGTCGTGGTTTTGGAGAAGGGCTCTGAAATCGGCGCGCATATCCTGTCGGGCGCGGTTATTGACCCGATCGGCATCGATCGCTTGTTGCCCGATTGGAAAGACCGCGGTGCGCCGATCGAAACGAAGGTGACCGAAGATCGCTTTCTGGTGCTGTGGCCATCGAGTGCCGTGCGCTTGCCGAATTGGCTGATGCCACCGCTTATGAATAACCACGGCAATTACATCGTGAGCCTGGGTGCACTCACCCGTTGGCTTGGCGAACAGGCGACCGAACTTGGCGTTGAGATCTACCCAGGGTTTGCCGCGACGGAGGTGCTTTACGATGGCAATGGCGCGGTCACCGGCGTGGCCACCGGCGACATGGGCGTTGGCCGCGATGGCCGCCCGCTCGAGGGTTTGACGCGCGGGATGGAGTTGCGAGGCAAGTATACGCTGTTTGCCGAAGGTGCGCGCGGATCGCTGACTAAGCAGCTCGTGTCTAGATTTGACCTCGACAAGACTGCCGAGCCTCAAAAGTACGGACTCGGTCTCAAAGAGCTATGGCAGGTCAGCCCGGCAAACCACAAACCTGGCCTCGTGCAACACTCATTTGGGTGGCCGCTCGATAACCGCACGGGCGGCGGATCGTTTATGTATCACTACGGCGATAATCTCGTTTCGGTCGGTTTCGTTGTCCATCTGAACTATGACAACCCGTATTTGTCGCCCTACGACGAATTTCAGCGTTTCAAAACCCACCCGCGGATCGCTGCCGTTTTGAAGGGCGGTAAGCGGATCGGTTATGGGGCTCGCGCCATTACGGAAGGCGGCTGGCAATCGCTGCCCCAACTCGCGTTCCCAGGTGGTGCGCTGTTAGGGTGTGCGGCCGGCATGGTCAATGTGCCGCGCATCAAGGGTAG
>JBBQNE010000063.1:0-17631 GCA_038329675.1 Hyphomicrobiales bacterium
GGATCGTGACGGCGTCCTCAAGCTCGACGAGCGAGGCTACGTCGAAATGCCGGATGCCGGCACCGTATAGGGCACCGAGCAAAAATACGGAGCTGTTGGCCTTGTAGGCGTAGGCGACATCGCCTGGAAAATTGTCGAGGAAGAAGCGTGCGGCACGGGCTGCGGCGTGAGGCCGAATGCCAAGAACGGGCCGTTCTGGTTTGTGAGCAGCGATCAGCGCATCAGCGGACGCGTATTTTTCCATCTCATAGGACCTCCACCCGGCGGGCCAAAATCAACGGCGCTGCTATTCACAGTCGGTAGGAGAACAGGACTGGCAACGACTAGTTCCCCCGCGCGACCAGCATAAATCGCCGTCGAACGAGGGGGTCACATAGGATCAGCACCCCCCCATGTAAAGTGGATTTTTAGGCTGTTCACTGCCGATGGTTTCGAGATCCTGACATGGCCGATCTGTCGGTTACTCGATCGCGAGGCGGATGGCTGCCCGCGCAACGGCGTCGGGGGGCATATTGGCCCTGGTTGAAGACTGAGTTGCGGACTGGATTGAGGACGGGCTTGAGGACGGGCTTGAGGACGGGCTTGTGGGCTTCTGCTCGCGGGCGCCCGGCCTTTGCGACCGTCGATCAAGGATGCGGCCGCGCTGCGCCTCGCTGTCGATTTGAAAGGCTGCCCGTTCGAAGTTTTCATAGCTGCCAAGCACGGTAAAGCGTTGGCGCTCGTAATCTGGCTCAATCCCCGATGGAAACTTGGAACTGGCCTGGCACACGCCCAAAACAGTCTCCATCCCGCGATCGCGCAGCCGAAACTGGTACTGGGCGCCAGCGGCTGGAACGGTCAGGAGCCTTTGGGCTTCAAGCCGGTTGTCGGGCTCAAACTCGCTTGGAAACAGCACCGTCGCTTTACCGGCCGGGTCGATGCTGATGAGCGTTAAGTTGCACAGGCCGTTTGCGGATGCGTTAAAGGTGACGATGTCGCCAGCCTTGTAGCCGGTCCGGTCGGTCCACAACGACAGCTTCAACGGCTCATCGCTCGCTGGACCCTCGACCGCGCCGACGGCCCCGCGCAGGCGGGCGAGTGCGGCATTGGCTTCGCGCCTCGTCAGTGCGCCTTGCTGCAGTCGCGGCAAAATCGATGGATCGATCGTGGCGATGGCCGCCAGCGCCGTTTTAAGAGCGCCGACCGTCAAACCCGCCTCTGCCGCAAAGGCCCGCTCATTAACATCGAGGCGGTAGCGCCGCGCCAACGCAGCCGTCGGCTCAAGACCGTGGACCGTCCGGTCGGGGTCGACGCCCGACTGGATCATGGCACGGCGAAAGCGGAACGCATCATCGTCGCGAGGCCCCGATAGGTCTGTGCCATAGACGGCGAGCGCGCTATCTCGGATTTCCTTGGGCCCGGTAAACTTGTCGCTTTCCAAGTGCGCGCGCATTGCATCTGTGAACGGCACGGTGCCCGCGCCGTGACAGCTCATGCAGGACGCGATCGCTGTGCCAGCCCAGAGCGCAGACGGCGTCTCAATTTCGTGTGGAACTTCACCAAGGCGGCGGCCATCGGCGTCAAACACGGCGTAGCCCAGATACCCGTTTGGCAACGTAAACATGGCACGCAGGCCGTCGGCCCGAAACCGATAGCGTTCTGGTGCCGTTCGGATGTAGCCGAGGGGCCGTTCGAAGATGTCGCGTTCACCGGTGCCATCGATGGTGTCGTAGGCCATCCACAGGCGACGCGTTTCAGCCTGGAAGCGCTCAACAACACGCGGCCCGCGGGTTACGGCACTTTGACGGATCGCAGCACGCGGGGCTTTCGCGGTGCCGATTTCACCATCGCGGTTGACGCCAAGCAGGCGCACGAGTTCTTCCAGGGTCGGCGGCAGGCCCAGCAATTCGTCATAGAGCGGGCTCGCCCGGACGGCGGTCGCAAACCAGTCGCCACGCACCGGACGGGTATTGGCGAAACGGACTGACACTTGGCCGGTGAGATCAAGGGCAACGCCGACGGGTTCGCTTCCAGCGACAGCGGTCCAATGTTCGGGGATCCAGCCAATATCGGCGAGACGGAACGATAGAACAGTCCCTTCGGGATCGACCCGTTTCAGCGTGACGGGACGCAGCCCCCACGACAGGCTGTTGAGCAGTTTGGCGACGGCCTGCCGGTAGCCTTCGATTTCGCCGTCGGCGATGCAAGCGTTGGCAAAATGGGTCAGCGTAATAAAGCGCAAATCTGCGCCAACGGTCTCGCCAGCCTCGGTCACTGCGCGGTCAATATCGGAGGCGATGCCCTCAGCGGTCTTTGGCGCAGAGGCCGCCGCGCATGGGGGAACTTTCGTTGGAAGTTCTTCGATGTAGGTGCGGACGCGTTGGATTTGGGACACTTCCGGCCAAGGCGCGTCAACCGGCAGATCAACTTGCCGATGGCGGTCAAGCAGGACGTGATAAAGCCGTGAGGCGTCTGGCTGACCTGGCCGAATTAAATGGGGCTCGGCTGTGATGGCGGTGAGGTCGAGAATGTTTGCAAGTTGCCCGCCCGACACCGCGCCCGATAACTTTCCGACTTGATGACAACTGGCGCACGCCGCATCGAAGATTGCGTAAACTTGCGCAGACCTGGGGTCTGACGGCGGCACCACAGGAGCGGCTAACGGGCGCCCTGACCCCACGAGGAGCGCGCTAGCCAGTGCCATAGCGGCTGCAATCGTGGCAACCCAGGCACCAGCCGTTGACGTTCCTGTGCCCGAAACTTGCATGCCACGCCCTGACCCGCTTGACCTCGGGCGCACAATACTCTCGCTCGTCGATCGTGCAAGGATCGGCCAGCAAAGAGCCGCGCGCAAGGACTGGAACGGCACACTTAGCAATCACTTTTCAGGACACATCACCAAACACTAAATGGCGCGACTTCATCGTTAACGCTGACTTGCGGCGGTGTTGGACTGGGGGCTGGAAATTGGTTATAACACCCTCAAGAACAATGAGCTTCTAGCAACCGCAGCCGTCTTGCCCCAGCCGAGTATCGACATGGATCTCGACAGTGTTAAAAATGAGAATTCGTCTCCGGTTTGGATGCGCATTGGCATGCTGACCTGCTTTGCAGCCGCAGTGGTGATTTTACTGGTTGCGATGTGGAGCCCGGGCTCGGCCAATTCTGGGCCTGGTTCGGCACAAGCGGGACCGTTGATGCTGCATACCACGTAATTCCATACCGCCATCTGACTTGGGGTATCGCGATGTTTCGTTCGTGATGCTCCCCTGACGTGACGAGCCTCCCTG
Organism: Hyphomicrobiales bacterium; assembly: GCA_038329675.1. GTDB lineage: Bacteria > Pseudomonadota > Alphaproteobacteria > Rhizobiales > Hyphomicrobiaceae > JANXVY01. The sequence continues at coordinate 3,270 of JBBQNE010000063.1, forward strand.
TCGCTGCAAGCCGCCCTGACACGCTTCCCCGCACTGCCCATCCGACAGAACCCCCTTAGCCCCCCGGCCTTGGGGGTTCTGGCGTTATGGAGGCAAGTTTGCCCGCGTCGCAGTGTGTCTTTGTGGGACCGTGTGGCGTCCGTCTGTGTCTGTCATGACATGCTTCGACGCTGGGCCGCGACGGTCGCTCCGACGGTCGCTCGGTTGATCGCCGTGCAGCGAGTTGTATGCAAAGGTGTTAATGTCTCGGATTGGGGCGCTTTATTCCCAAGCTCAAACCGGTTACGGCTCTGTGCAACAGAAGTCCGTACCCGCCGTTCGACCATCCGCGAGAGCCCCATGCAGGACGCCCAACACGATCATTCCGGCCTGTCGGCCGCCGACGTCGTCGCTTCGATGGTTGCGAGCATTGACAAGGCGCCGACCCACGCCGTGCCCTATCCACACTGGTTTTTGAAAAGTTGCCTGCCGCAAGCCTGCGTCGACGCCGTGCGCCACTTGCCGTTCGCACCGCCAGCGCTTGGCGGTATTTCGGGAAAGCGCGAGTTGCATAACGCGACGCGAACCTATTTCGACGTCGCTAACCGCGCGGCTTACCCCGCGGTCGAAGCGATCGCTGCTGGGTTCCAGAGCCCCGTGTTGACGCATAAAATCGAAACTGCGTTCGGGACTGAGCTGGCCGGGAGCTACCTGCGCATCGAGTACGCCCAGGACACCGGCGGATTTTGGCTCGAGCCGCACACCGACCTTGGCGTCAAGGTGTTCACGATGTTGCTCTACATGTCGACAGACCCGCGCCATACGAGCCTTGGCACCGACATCTACGATCACGATAAATCCCACGTCAGCCGGTCGCCGTTCGAGCCCAATGGTGCCATGGTCTTTGTGCCCTCCAACAACACGTTTCACGGCTTTGAAAGCCGCGATATCCCGGGCGTACGGCAGTCGCTGATTATCAATTATGTGACGAACGACTGGCGCGCGCGCGATCAGCTGGCCTACCCCGACCAGCCGATTGGGGCCTGAGGCGGGGCCTGCGCGCCGTGGTCGTGGTGCGATGGTACGCCCGCTGAGGCCAGTGATGCGGTTCAGGAGGGTTGCGATCGCGGCGGTGAGGCAAGCTAGCATGGTCATGCCGGATTATAGGCACGGGTCTGCGGGGCGGGGATAAGTTCGCAGCCGATTGTCGGGGAACCCCGTAAAAATCGGCATTGTCGCGGGGTGTTAGGTTAACGGCGTGCTGGAAAGCGGGGATAGGCTCCCCCAGCTGTTGCTGCGCTGCCACAGGTCCTGGACGCGGCTCGTCGACGTTGGAAGGTCCTGCCCTGGAATTTCGGCCAGTTGGGTTTGGTCCCAGCTTATTCGACACCTGGAATTAGTTCCAGCGGTTCATTCTGCGGCTTTGGGTGCAATCCCCGATTGCGTGGAGACCAGTGTCGGGGCAGATGGAACGCTGGCGCCGTCTTTCATCAACTTGAAATTGATTGCGTCAAGCAGCGCTTCAAAGCTCGCGTCAATGATGTTGGGCGATACGCCCATCGTGACCCAGGTGTGGCCCGTGATCGAGTCGCGGCTTTCAACCAGCACGCGCGTCACCGCTTCCGTGCCGCCGGTGAGGATGCGGACTTTGTAGTCGACGAGTTCAACGTCTTGGATGTGGCGCTGGTATCGGCCAAGATCGCGCCGCAGCGCTTGGTCGAGGGCGTTGACGGGGCCGTTCCCTTCGCCAACCGACCACACCTGCTGGTCTTGCCCCGCGACGTGGACCTTAACGATTGCTTCTGAAACGGTGACGAGTTCGCCTAGCGCGTTGTGGCGCCGCTCAACCATGACGCGGAAGCTGTCGACGGTGAAATACTGTGGGACGCTCTCTAGGGTTCGCCTCGCGAGCAACTCGAGCGAGGCTTCGGCGGTTTCGTAGGCGTAGCCCGCCGCTTCGCGCGTTTTGATGAGATCGAGCAGTTCGACGAGCCTGTCGTCAGGCGCTGCCGTGATGCCGAAGCGACGAAGCGCTGCGATCAGATTTGATTTGCCCGCTTGGCTGGAGACGAGCAGTCGGCGCTCGTTGCCGACGGTTTCGGGGGGGATGTGTTCGTAAGTTTGCGGCTCCTTCACGAGGGCGGAAGCGTGAATGCCAGCTTTGGTCGCAAACGCGCTCTGGCCGACGTAGGCGGCGTGGCGGTTGGGCGCGCGGTTCAACAGTTCATCGAGAACGCGACTGGCATGCGTCAGCGTGCGCAAACGTTCAGGCGTGACGCGGGTCTCGAAGCGGTCGGCGAAGGCTGACTTGAGCAACAGTGTCGGGATAATCGACGTCATGTTGGCGTTGCCGCAGCGTTCGCCAATGCCGTTGAGCGTGCCCTGGATTTGGCGGACGCCAGCGCGAACGGCAGCGAGCGAATTTGCAACCGCGTTTTCGGTATCGTTGTGGGCATGAATGCCGAGCCGGTCGCCCGGCACGGTTGATGTGACATCCGCGACGATGCGCTCGACTTCGTGGGGTAGCGTGCCGCCGTTGGTGTCACACAGCACGATCCAGCGCGCACCCGCATCATAGGCCGTGCGCGCAACGGCGAGCGCGTACTCGCGGTTAGACTTATAGCCGTCGAAGAAATGTTCGCAGTCGATCATTGTTTCACGACCAGCCCCCACAGCAGCGCGGACCGACTGGGCAATGCTGTCGAGGTTGTCGTCGTTGGTGATGCCGAGCGCGACGCGGACGTGGTAATCCCACGCCTTCGCCACGAGGCACACGGCCGAACACGACGCGGCTAATGTGGCTTGTAGCCCCGGGTCGTTCTCGACCGAACGGCCAGCCCGTTTGACCATGCCGAACGCTGTCAAGGTTGCCGCCGCGAGGGCGGGCGGGGCGGTGAACAAATCCGTATCGACGGCATTGGCGCCGGGGAAGCCGCCCTCGATGTAGTCGAGGCCAAGCCCATCAAGGATCGCTAAGACGCGACGTTTGTCACTGAGCGTAAAGTCGACGCCCGTCGTCTGCGCGCCATCGCGTAGCGTGGTGTCGAACAGGTACAGCCGTTCTCGGGTCGGGGCGGGCGTTGGAGGCGGGGCGGGCGTGGGCGAACTGGTCATGGCAGGCTTTCGTCGATCAAGGCATGGTTTGCCCCATACCATACGTTCGAGGTATTGACGCGCTGTTAGGGTTGGCACGCCAGCCGATGTCCTGGCAGCTAAGGGCGGATATCCCAGGTGGAGGTCGGCTCCCCGGTGTCGGGGTCTTTGCCATCTTTGATCATGACGCCCATCGCGATCAGCTCATCGCGCAGGCGGTCGCCTTCCTTAAAGTTGCGGGTGCGACGCGCAGCCAGGCGATCGGCGATCAGCGCTTCAACGCGGCGAGCATCGATCGCGATCGTCGGTTGGCCGTCGGCGAACGCCTCGCGGGTTTCGCCGTCGTAGAGCCCGATAAGTTCGAGCGAAGCGCGAAGCGTGGCTGCCGTCTCGCGGTTGCCCTTGCGCGCCGACTTGGCCAAGCCGTGGAGAATTGAAATCGCCGATGGCGTGTTGAGATCATCTGAAACGGCTGCGAGAAACTCGGGCTCGGGGGCTGATGCTTCAACGCTGTGGATGGTCTCGGCGAAGTCCATCATCGTCTGGCGGGCTTGAACCAGCCGCTCCACCGTCCAGTCGATCGGCGACCGGTAAGCCGTGCCGAGCATCGCCAAGCGGCACACGCGGCCGGGCCAACGTTGACCGCCAAACGTATCGGTGGCGGTGAGTTGGTTGATGGTGATGAAGTTGCCAACCGACTTCGACATCTTTTGCCCTTCGACCTGGACGAAGCCGTTGTGCATGAACACCTTCGCCATGAACGGCGTGCCGTGGCCGCAGCACGATTGGGCAATCTCGTTTTCGTGGTGGGGGAACACGAGATCGACGCCGCCGCCGTGAATATCGAAGGTGTGGCCGAGGTGCTTGGCGGCCATCGCCGAGCACTCGATGTGCCAGCCGGGCCGCCCCGCGCCGTCGATCCCGCACGGGCTTGGCCAGCCGGGTTCGCCAGGTTTTCCCGGTTCGGCGGTTTTGGACGGCTTCCACAATACAAAGTCCATCGGATCGCGCTTGTAGGGCGCGATTTCAACGCGCGCGCCCGCCTCCATCTCGTCTTTGGAACGGCCCGACAGGGCGCCAAAATTCGCAATCGTGCCGACCGCGAAAAGCACGTGGCCGTCGGCGACGTAGGCGTGACCCTTAGCCACCAGCGCCTCGATCAGGGCGCGCATTTCCGGCATGTGCTCCGTGGCGCGTGGCTCGATCGTCGGCGGTAGCGCGCCGAGCGTGGCGCAATCGCGATGGTATTGGGCCGTTGTTTCGGCGGTCAGCTTTGCGATTGCGGCATTCATGTCGCCGCCGTCAGCCAGTTCAACGGCGCGCGCGTTGATCTTGTCGTCGACGTCGGTGATGTTGCGGGCGTACGTCACGTGGTCGTCGCCATAGGTGTGCCGCAGCAGGCGAAACAGCGTGTCGAACACGATTACCGGTCGGCCGTTGCCGATGTGGACGAAGTCGTAGACCGTCGGCCCGCACACATACATCCGCACGTTGGCAGCGTCGATCGGCTCAAACCGCGCCTTGGTGCGCGTCAACGTGTTGTAGAGGTGCAGCGCCATGGCGGTCCGGGTCAGAGCAGCCCCGGCTTATGCGAGCGGGCAGCAGGGGCGTCAAGGCAGCGCTACCGAGCCGCGACCTCGGCCCGCACCTGCTCAAGCAAAGCCTACCCACCTGTCCACGGGCTGCCGCATTTTGGGGCGATGTTGCGCTTGACTGTGGGGCTGGATGCGGGACCATGGCGTTGGTCGGGCGGAATTGACTCGTTAACAGTCGAACGCGGTATCATGGCGTCGGACGGCGTCGTTGCAGCAAAACGGATTGCAAGCTTGAATTCGATACTTGGCCACCGTCAGACGATCGCATCCAGGGTTCAGCCGGGTCCGTGGGGACATGTGTGGATGCCGTGGCGGTTGTGGCTGCGGGGGCGTGTGTGGCTGCTGGCGAATGCTTGGCTGCGTGGGAATGGTGGCCGCATGGCTGATCGTGGCCCGTTGGGGTTGTGTCGCCGATCGCGGGGCGGGCACCGGTCGCTTTGGACGGTCGCGCTTGCGTTGGCCATCGGCTCAGCTGGGTTCGTCAGCCTGACGGCGGCGCCAGCCTCAGCGCAGGGCTTCAAGTGGCCGTGGGAAGATACGCCGGTTCGACCGCGCGAGCCGCTGAACCGACCGCCGCCCGCGCCGATTCCGGGGCAGCCCGGTTTCCCGCAGCAGGGCTTCCCGCCGCCGGGTCAATTCGGCGCGCCCGCACCCGCCGCTCCGATGTCGCCGGTGCAAGCGCCGCAGGGTGGCCAATGGATGACGCGCGCACCGATTTGCGTCCAGCTCGAGCAGCGGCTTGCCCAGGAAAACCAAAAGGGCAGCGCGGCACGCGATCAGATGCCTAAGCTCGAAACGGAGATCCGCGATCTCGACCGGACCTTTCAGCAGGGCGAAAACCAGCTTCAGCGGGCCGATTGCTACGACTTTTTCTTGTTTGCCAAATCGCTTCGCAATACGCGCCAGTGTCGCGATCTGTCCCAGCAGATCGAGAACGCGAAACGGCGGCTTGGCGAGCTAGAAGCTCAACGCCAGCAGATCATCGCGTCTAGCGGGCGCAGCTACGCCGACGACATCCGCCGCGAACTGTCGCGCAACAATTGCGGCGGGGCCTATCAACAGGATGCAAGCCGTGGGTCGCCAGGCGGCGGTGGCTCGGTGTGGAATGATAGCGAAGGCGGGCTCGGCGGGTCCACATGGGGAGGGGCAGCGTCGCAGTATAATACGTACCGGACGGTGTGTGTGCGCTTGTGCGACGGGTATTATTTCCCGGTCAGCTTCGCCACGTTGCCGCAGCGATTCGAGCAGGATTCGGGCGTGTGCTCGTCGAAGTGCGCGGCGCCGACCGAACTTTATTACCATCCCAACCCGGGTGGCGCGATGGAGCAGGCGGTTGGGGCCAAGACGCAGGAGCCGTACACGCGCCTCAAAACGGCGTTCCGTTACCGCGAGCAGTTGGTGGCTGGTTGTTCGTGCAAGGAAGCTGAGTACGTACCGTCGGCATCCGATGGCCCGCTTGCCCCGCGGCCGCCAGCATCCAACAAGCGCGCGGATCGTGCGACCACCGATCGTGCGACCACCGATCGTGCGACCACTGGCGCGCCGCTCGAGCCGGTTCCGCGCTGAGCAACGGGCGGCCCTTGCGCTTCCTATGCACGTTGCAATTGTCGGCGCGCGGCGGGGCTGCTAACGGGGCTTGATGTTGATCGACCACCACTGCCACCTCGACTTTCCCGACTTCGCCGACGACCTCGACGGCGTCATTGCGCGTGCGCACGCTGCCCGCGTTACCCAGATGGTGACGATCTCAACCCACGTGCGCCGATTTGATCGACTGCGGGCGATCGTCGAGCGCTTTGAAAGCGTGATGGCGTCGATCGGGACGCATCCCCACAACGCCGATGAAGAGCGTGGCATCACCGCCGATGAGTTGATCGCGTTGTCGGCCCATCCAAAGGTCGTCGCGATCGGCGAAGCAGGGCTCGATTATTACTACAAGAAGTCTTCGCCCGACGCGCAGGCCGACGGCTTCCGGGTCCACATCAAGGCCGCGCGCGAAACGGGCCTGCCTCTGGAAATTCACACCCGCGAGGCAGACGCAGATACGCTCGCCGTTTTGACTGCCGAACATGCCAAGGGTCCGTTCCCGGCAGTCCTGCACTGCTATACGGGGGGTCGAGACCTTGCGATGCGCGCGGTCGATATGGGGCTGTACGTGTCGTTTTCGGGCGTTGTCAGCTTTAAAAAAGCCGATGCGTTGCGGGCGATCGCAACGGAGGTCCCACTCGATCGCATTTTGGTTGAAACCGACGCGCCGTTTTTTGCCCCCGACCCGTTCCGGGGCAAAACCAACGAGCCAGCCTACGTCGTCCACACCGCTCGTGCGATCGCCAAGGCTCGCGGCTTGAGCGAGGCGGCGTTTGCTGCAGCGACGACGGATAATTTCTATCGGCTATTCACGAAGGCCCGCCGTCCCGCGGCGACCGCAGCGGCATGAACTTGCGCGTAACGATCCTTGGCTGTGGCTCATCGGGTGGCGTTCCCCGGGTCGCGGGCGGCTGGGGTAAGTGCGATCCATCGAACCCAAAAAACCGCCGTCGCCGGTGCTCGATCCTGGTTGAACGGCGCGGACCGGATGGCCGCACGGCGGTATTGATCGACACCTCGCCAGATCTCCGCGAGCAGTTGTTAGCTGTCCGGCTGATGGCGCTCGACGCGGTGCTCTACACCCACGACCACGCCGACCATACCCACGGCATCGATGACCTGCGGATGGTGGCCTACGCCATGAAGACGCGCGTTGCCTGCCACATGGATTCGGTGACGCGCGAGGCGCTCCAACGGCGGTTTGCCTATTGCTTTGAAGCCTCGCCCGGCTCGACCTACCCGCCGATATTGCAGGCGATCGAAATCCCGTCCGACGGCCGGATCGTGATCGAAGGGCCCGGTGGGGCAATTGAGTTTACCGCCATTCGCCAGCACCATGGCGATATTGGCAGCCTCGGGTATCGCTTCGGTAACGTTGGCTATTCGCCCGATATCTCGGGGTTCATTGACGGGTCTGAGCGTCTGTTACGCAATCTTGATGTTTGGATTGTCGACGCGTTACGGCACGAGCCGCATCCGAGCCATTTCCACCTGAAGCGCGCGCTGCAGTGGATCGGGCGGCTCAGCCCCACGCGGGCACTATTGACGCATATGACCGCTGAACTTGACTACGACACGCTACGCCGCACGTTGCCCTCGCACGTCGAACCGGCCTACGACGGCCTCGTTTTAGAGCTCGGCAGCCTCAGTGGTGGCGCAAGCGAAGCGGTCAAAAACGCTGCCTCGGCGACGTCGAGCGACCAATCTTAACGTTTAAAAGCCTGCTCTTTAGCGGGAGTTTACCTTCTCCAACTACCGTCGCTGCCACGACGATTGGGCTTATCGCCCTATTTTGCGGAGAACGCCCCGATGTCGAGCACGGTTTCAGCTGCAACACTGGCGCGCCCGGCCCTGACCCACGATAAAGTGCTTTGGCTTTATGTCGCGACGATTTTTATGTCGGCGTTCTTGCTGTTCGCGGTGCAGCCGATCTTTGCCAAAATGTTGCTGCCGAAACTTGGCGGTGCACCGGCCGTATGGGCCGTCTCGATGTGCTTTTTCCAAGCGGTGCTGCTTGGAGGTTATTTTTATGCGCACGCCTTAAACCGATTTCTGCCGGTCCGAACGATCCCGATTGTTCACATTTGCGTCTTGGCATTGGCCGTGTTGGCTTTGCCGTTCGGCCTGCCAGCTGGCGCTAATCCGCCTGAAAACCCGAGCTATATTTGGATGATGTCGACGCTGGCGCTGGGCGTCGGCTTGCCGTTCTTTGCGATTTCGGCCAACGCGCCACTGATACAAACGTGGTTTGCTCGAACCGGGCATCCGCACGCTGCCGACCCGTATTTTTTATACGGCGCCTCAAACATCGGTTCGCTGCTGGCGCTACTCGCCTACCCGTTCGCCATCGAGCCATGGCTCGGCCTCAACACGCAATCGTGGGTTTGGACGGTCGGCTACGTTGTCTTGGTCGGGCTCATTGCGGTGTCTGGCGCCGTGATGATGATGTTGGCCAAAGCTGACATCGCCGCCGACGCCCCGCAGCAGTCGATCGCACCCGTTACTTGGCATCAGCGCGTGATGTGGGTCGGGCTCTCGTTCGTGCCATCGGGTCTCCTGGTTGCGCTGACGACGCACATCTCAACCGACATTGCTTCGATGCCGTTGTTATGGGTCATTCCGCTGGCGGTTTACTTGATGACGTTTATGTTCGCATTTCGGGACACACCGCTGATCCCGGACCGATGGTTGTCAATTGCCGCTGGCCCGCTCGTTGCCGCGATGGTGCTTGTCTACACCGTGCCCGCGTTGACGAACATGGCCGTCCACTTTGTCTTGGCGTTCGCGACATTCATCGTGCTTGTCGTGATGAACCACCGCGAACTTTACCGCCAACGCCCGCCTGTCCAGCACCTGACCGAATTCTATCTGTGGATGAGCTTTGGTGGCGTGCTTGGTGGAATGGCGTGTAGCCTGGTTGCGCCGCAGTTGTTTAACTCGATCGTCGAATATCCGATGTTGATGGTGCTCGGGTTAGCCGGGCAAGCTGCAATCTTGGCCGGTGCCAAATCGGATCGCGACGAAGCCGTCGGGTTTCTCATCATCGTCGCGATCGCCTTGGCGCTTGGGTTCGTTGCAACGAACTCCTCACCCCCGTCGATCCAACCGACCTTGGTGCTGGCATCGTTCCTCTTCGGCTCGGTGATTGCGGCCACGTTTTATTGTCGCAAGCCGCACATGGCTTTGGTTGCCTGCTTGGCGTCGTTTGCGGCCATCGCGCTGTTTCCAAAACAAACCGGACTTATCGCGCAAGAACGTGGGTTCTTTGGCGTCGTTCAAGTGCTGGACCATGGCGCAAAGCGCATGATGATCCTCGGCACTACTCTGCACGGGGCCGAACGTATCCATGCCGTCGGTCAGGCGCCAGAACGCCCGCAGCCTGTCACCTACTACCATCCCGAAAACCCAATGCCGAAGGGCCTCGAAGCGGCTCGAGCGATCGCGCGGGATGCCAACAACTTTAGGGTCGGGATCGTTGGGCTCGGCGTCGGTGCCATGGCGTGTTATGGCAAGTCTGGCGAAGCGTGGCGGTTTTATGAAATCGATCCGCTCGTCATCGACCTCGCGTCGAACCCGAAATACTTTTCATACCTGACGAAATGCCCCGTCTCGGAAGGCATCAAGCTCGGCGATGCCCGTCTAACGCTGCAGCGCGAAGCCACCCAATCGTTCGACTATTTGTTGATCGACGCGTTTTCGTCCGATGTCGTCCCGGTCCACCTTTTGACACGGGAGTCGATCGGCATGTACCTCGACCGGATCAAGCCGAACGGTGTTCTAGCGCTGCACGTCTCCAGCCGTATACTCGACGTCGACGATGTGGCGGCGGCCACGGCGGGCAGCATCGAGGGCGCAAGTGTTACGATTATGCGAACGAAAGGTCTGACGGCCGTCGATAACTTTGAACGGACAGGGTCGAACGTGGTGTTCGTGACCCGCTCGCCCGAAGCGACCGCGAAGGTGCGAGCAATGGCTGGCGCGACCGTTCCCGTTGACACGGGCATTACGCCATGGACCGATGATTATTCAGACGTCATCAGCTCGATCATTCGCCACGCACGCAAACCGTGACGGCGAATGATGATTGTAGCAAGTGGGTGGCTTAACCCGTTGGCGCCATCGCGTCGCGCAGTTCGGCATATTCGAAACTGCGCCCGTTAACGTCGGAAGCGGGCAGCGCCAGTTCGACAACGATCGGTGCAACGGCCTCTGGCGTTGGCAACGTCATTGGATCTTCACCTGGGAACGCTTTGGCCCGCATCGCCGTGCGGACCGGGCCAGGGTTCAATAGGCAAGCAGCAACCTTAGTCGTTGCGACCTCAGCGGCGTAGGTTTTGACGAGCGTCTCAAGGGCAGCTTTTGAGACGGCGTATGGGCCCCAGTACGCGGTTGATTTGCGAGCAGCACTCGATGTGATGAAGATGGCCCGACCTGCGTCCGAGCGCTGAAGGAGGGGGTCGAGTGTTCGGATCAGCCGAAAGTTGGCCCCGAGGTTGAGGTTTAGCGTATAGTCCCAGACGTCATTCGTCAGGTGCGCGATCGGCGTCAGGTTACCCAGCGTGCCAGCGTTACCGATCAAGATGTCGAGCTTGCCCCAACGCTCGTAGAGTGCAGGACCGAGCTGGTCGACCCGGTCGAGGCGTTTCATGTCGAGTTGCAGGATCGTCGCCTTGCCGCCGATCGCGACAATGGCGTCATCCACTTCTTCGAGCGCGCCAGCGGTGCGCGCTGAGATGACAACATGGGCGCCCTCGGTGGCAAGCGCCAGAGCGATGGCGCGGCCAAGCCCACGCGAGGCGCCGGTCACTAGTGCGACACGCCCGGCTAGACGTTTGCCCTCGGTCATGAGCTTGGATTGCTTTACGTTGCGTTGATTTTGGTCATGGGTCCCGCTGTCCGACCCGCCGCTGTCGACCATTAACCCTCGGCCAGCAGAGAAAGCTGACGAGACGGGGGCGTGCCGGTTTGATCGGTGAGCCGCGTTGGATAGTCACCGGTAAAGCAGTGATCAGAAAACTGCGGCATGACGGGATCGCGGTGGCTAAACCCGACCGAACGGTAAACGCCTTCCACTGACAGAAACGCAAGCGACGCCGCGCCCATGAACGCGCGCATTCCCTCAATGTCGGTCTCTGCGGCCAGCAATTGCGCTTTGTCTGGCGTATCGATCCCGTAAAAATCAGGCCATTTGATTGGCGGACAGGCGATCCGCATGTGGACCTCGCGGGCGCCTGCTTCATACATCAGCTCAACGATCTTTTTGGACGTCGTTCCGCGCACTACGCTATCGTCGATGAGGACGATCCGTTTGTCGCGAATGACGGTGGCGTTTGCTGAATGCTTGAGCTTGACGCCGAACGCGCGAATGCGCTGATCGGGTTGGATGAAGGTACGGCCAACGTAATGGTTGCGAATGATGCCGAGTTCGAAGGGAATGCCTGAGACCTGCGAATAGCCAATCGCTGCCGGCACGCCCGAATCTGGGATTGGCACCACGACGTCGACATCGGCTGGCGCTTCGCGAGCAAGTTCGGCGCCCATGGCTTTACGGACGGTGTAGACCGTGCGGCCGCCAACCACGCTGTCGGGGCGTGCGAAGTAGATATACTCAAAGATGCACGGTCGCGCCGGCCGCCGCGGGAACGGCCGGTGGCTCTCGATGCCCTCATCGGTGATGACGACGATTTCGCCATTTTCAATCTCGCGCACGAACGCAGCGCCAACCATATCCAGAGCACACGTTTCAGACGCTAGAACATAGGCTTCGCCCAAGCGGCCGAGCACGAGGGGCCGAATGCCAACCGGATCGCGAGCGCCAATCAGCATGTTGTCGGTTAGGCAGGCGAGGGCATACGAGCCTTCGACTTGGCGGAGCGCATCGACGACGCGCTCGACCACACGCGACCTTGGCGATCGGGCAACGAGGTGCAAGATGATTTCGGTATCTGACGTCGCATGGAAAATTGCACCCGACCCGATCAAGTCCTGTCGCAGTGTCAACGCGTTGGTCAGATTGCCATTGTGCGCGACTGCAAAGCCACCTTTGGCGATGTCGCAAAACAGTGGCTGAATGTTACGGACGGTCGACGCACCGGTGGTCGAATAACGGTTGTGGCCGATTGCCATTCGACCAGTCAGCCCAGCCAGCACTTCGCGGCGATTGAAGTGATCGCCAACGAGACCGCGGACGCGCTCGGAATGGAACTGGTGGCCGTCGTAGGTGGTGATACCACAAGCTTCCTGCCCACGGTGTTGGAGTGCGTGCAAACCAAGAGCTGTTAAGGCTGCCGCTTCGGGGTGGTTGAAGACGGCGAACACCCCGCACTCCTCGCGTAGGCGGTCGTCGGAGCCTGGGTCGAAAACATCTAAATGATCAAGCGGGGGGAAGGCGAGGTCGGCGGTCAGGTGGGCATGAGCCGCACCGTCCTCGGACGGCTCGATTAGCTCAGATGCCTCGATCAGCTCAGCTGGCGGCCTTGCGTCGGGCTCAGTCATGCGCGCCTCCAACGGTCCCTCGTAAGCGGCGCATTGTGGCCGTTAACCCGGGCAGTGTGGACAGAAACTGATAGACAATCTGGTCATGCGTCGGGGTCGACTACATATCGACGCTTGGCGTTACATAAGCGCCATTTTCATTAAGCGCTAGCGTCATGCCGTCACTCACCGGTGGAAACGTGTGTTGTGCTTACGGCGCCGTTGCAACCAACGAAATTGCGGGGCCGCCCTCCTCAGCGGGGCCGCTGCCCCGCTGGCGAACAGCTCCGCCAGCGACCTAGCCCGGCTGATCACCCGGCTTCTTGTCGATCAGCGGCACGACGTTTTGGGTCAGGATGCCTTTGATCCAGTTGCCCGGACCCTGAATGTAAGGCAGCGTTTTGGACTGCTTTACCCAAGCGTATTGCTGCACGTAGCCTGGCGCAATGCCATCGACGAGCATGAACGCAATGATGACGATCAGCGCCCCGCGGGCAAAACCGAACAAAAAGCCTAAGATGCGGTCGACCATGCCGACGCTGGTGTCGAGAACAGCGTCAGATATGCGCGTGGTCAACAGATGCACGATGATGAGCACGACCAGAAAGACCGCCAGCGCAATGATCGCTGCGCCGACGAGCCCGCCGTTGGGGCCCGCAATTCCGATTTGCTTGCCGATCTCGGCACCGACAGTTTCCTGCGATCGCTTGAAAGCGAAGTACGCCGCACCCGCTGCCACGATCCAGGACACGATCGACAGCAATTCGCGTGTCAGCCCGCGGTACATCGCAAGCAGCGCAGAGATCAGGCCCATCGTCAGAAACGCGAGATCAAGGTAACTCAGCGGTCCGATCATGTCCGTCCATCCCCGTGAAGCGGCAGTGTGCGTGCCGTGTTCGCCAACGCCGACAGTGCGAACGTCGCCGTCAAATCATCGAGCTGCCACCGTCATCGTCGAGATCAGTCGCACTGCCCGTCATCGTCCGCAAGCATTTTGAGCGTGGCTAATCGGTCGAGTTCTAAGGAAATGGATTTCGCGTCGACGTCGCCCATCGCTGGCAAAACGGCGCGCTTGAACCCGAGCTTTTGCGCCTCTCGCAATCGCGACATCACGTGCCCGGTCGCGCGAATCGCCCCCGACAATGAGATCTCACCGAAGTAGACATTTCCAGGCGGCAGCGGAACACCCGATCGTGACGAGAGCAGGGCCGCTGCGGCCGCCAAGTCAGCTGCGGGATCTGCAATCTTTAAGCCGCCAGCAACGTTCAAATAAACGTCGTGTTCGGCAAACGACACGCCGCATCGCGCATCAAGGACTGCCAGCAGCATGGCAAGCCGTGCGCTGTCCCAGCCGATGACTGCGCGGCGCGGCGTGCCGAGCGATGATGGCGCAACGAGGGCCTGGATTTCGACGAGAATCGGCCTCGTGCCCTCAATCCCAGCAAACACCGCCGAACCTGGGCTGGAAGCCTGCCGGTCGCCCAAGAACAACTCTGACGGGTTGGCCACTTCGCGCAAACCGGACTGCACCATTTCGAACACGCCGATTTCATCGGACGGGCCAAACCGATTTTTCACTGCCCGAAGAATGCGGTAGGCGTGGCCGCGATCGCCCTCGAAATAGAGCACGGTAT
>JBBQNE010000064.1:0-17119 GCA_038329675.1 Hyphomicrobiales bacterium
TGCTGGCCTCGACCCGTATCCGCGAAAAGTTGGCGCTGAGTTCGCGTGGACCGATGACGAAGGCGCGCGGGCCATCAGCCCGTTTGCGGCGCTGGCCAAGCTCAAGCGCGAGCCCTGAACAACGGATGCATTGCTCGCATCTGTGGCCGTTGGGGCACGCTACGCCCGTCGGCGAATTTCAAAACCGTTGTATCTTGATGTTGAACCAGTATTTTCTGCCGCTGCTTCGGTTGAAGCCAGCTGAGTAGCCGCCACGCGCCGCATGACGCCAATCGTGAACCTTCGGGCCGGATACACGCCATGATCTCGCCACGTACGATCGCACTCGACGCCATGGGCGGAGATTTCGGCCCCGATGTGGTCGTGGCCGGTGCTGCGATCTCACTGAAACGCCAGCCGGACATGGCGTTTGTGTTTTATGGCGACCAGGCGAAGATTACGCCAGCCCTCGACAAATACCCAACTGTGGCTGCAAAGTCGCGCGTCGTTCACACCGCACTCAAGATCGCCAGCGACGATAAGCCAAGCCAAGCGCTGCGGCGTGGCAAAGGCACCAGCATGTGGCTGGCACTGGAGGCGGTGAAGTCGGGTGAAGCCCAAGCCGCGGTCTCCGGCGGCAACACGGGCGCGCTGATGGCGATGTCTAAGCTCATCCTAAGGCCCATGGGCAACATCGAACGGCCAGCGATTGCTGCACTTTGGCCAACGGTCAAAGGCGAGTGCATCGTGCTTGACGTTGGAGCCAACGTCGGCGCGACGTCCCGACAGCTTGCAGATTTCGCGCTGATGGGCGCCGCCATGGCGCGCATTCTGTTCCACGTCGAAAAGCCGACGCTCGGTCTCCTGAATATTGGGTCTGAAGAAATCAAGGGCAACGAAGAGGTGCGCGAAGCCAACGCCTGGATCAAGGCCCACGCCGAATTGCCGTTCAAGTATCGCGGCTTCGTTGAAGGCCACGAGATCGGCCAGGGCGTCGTCGACGTCGTCGTCGTCGAAGGATTTGCTGGCAACATCGCGCTGAAGACGGCCGAGGGCACCGCACGCCAAGTCGGGCAATACCTCAAGGACGCCATGACATCTTCAACGATGGCCAAGATCGGCTCCCTGCTCGCGCGCGGCGGCTTTCAAGCGTTAAAGCGCCGGATGGACCCGCGCCGCGTCAACGGCGGAACGTTTCTTGGCCTCAACGGCATCGCAATCAAAAGCCATGGCAGCAGCGATGCGATCGGTTATGCGAGTGCGATCGATCTGGGCTATGAAATGGCAGCGGCGGGGCTTGTCACGCGGCTGGCCGCCGACTTGGCCAAGATCGAGCCGGAACTTGGAATTGCCGCTCCGGCCGCGCCGTTGCTCAGTGTTCCAAAAGTCGTCACCGGCTGAGGTCGGTGAGATTGTCGGCCTCGGTAGGCCTGGCCGTCGTTGGTGGCTTCGCGACCAACCTCGCCTAGCCTGGGCGCGGTTGAACGGCGTCCGATTGGACCTCTGCCCGACCCGTCACGGAGACAACCCGTCACGAACACAACCCGTCACGAAAACAACCCGTCACGAAATCGTGTCGTCGTCGCCCGACTTCGTCTCTCGCGTTTTGCCGGTCGCCACCTCGGCTTCAATCCCCGCAGCATCGCGTTGGCTGCTTGCAGCTTTACGCCGCTGAAGGTTGGCCCGCAGCGCCTGCTCTAATCGTTTCGTTTTTGGGTCGCTCGGTTGCGATGTCCGCAGCGTTAATCGGCTGCGATCGCTCTCGTCACAAGCTTGGCCTTGCTTGGACGGCGCGTCGTTTGATGGGTCTCGCGTCATCTGATCAATCCGCCCTAACCGCTCTCGCCCGGGCGAGACGCTAACCCAAACAGGGTTAGAACGTTGTGCGGAACATTCTAAGATGACTTGCTGCAGATTTGTCGCGCGTTACGTGTAGCCTTCACGACATGTTCCCGACGCGTACAAGCCATTGACCGTTGACCGAAACACGACGAAACCCTAGAGACGCCCGTCTAAGCTGTGGTAGCTCAGTGGTAGAGCACTCCCTTGGTAAGGGAGAGGTCGAGAGTTCAATCCTCTCTCACAGCACCACGTTTGTCCTCACGTGCTGATGGCGCACTGGACGGGGCGGCGCTTACGCCGTGTCGCGTTGCTCCCGGGTCGCGTTGTTCCCGTGTCGCGTTGTTCTCGGGTCGCCTTTGGCGACCGTTCGTCGTCGCTCCACACTCGTGTTGGACGCCGTACAGTTCATGCCCGTTAGGCATTGCAACATTACCAGATCGGCATTTCCGTGGGCTGAATACCCCAACTAGTGTCCCGCTGCCGCAGCACAAAGTGAAGCGCGGCGTGCCTTCTGGAGGATATAGAGAATGAAAAAATTAGCTCTTATGACTTGCATGGCTGTGTTCATGGCCGCGCCCTCTGCCAAGGCCGCCGATTGCGGCGCAGTTGTTGATGAACTGTCAAAGGCGATCTCGGGACATTTGACCATGTCGCCTGAGCGCAAAGTCGCGATGCTGCGTATGGCGACATCCGGCTATGACCATTGCATGTCAGGCAACACCAAATACTCAGCTGAAATTCGCGAGATGTTGATGACCCAGATCCGCGAGCATCTCGGCGGACGCTAGTCGATTTGGCAAAAGCGCGACAGCAAACGGCGCGGCATGTGCAAACCTCGCGAATTGTTACTGCCGAGCAGGTGAGATCTGCGTCAACAAGATGTGTACGCCCACGGACTGCGGGCTCGAAACACACGACAGACAGCGGGCGTAGAGCAGGCATGGCACGTGAACTGACGATGCCATTTCGAACGTCTAACCCGCTGCCAATCAGGTCCCCTCAAAATGGAAATGCACCAGATCCGCTATTTTCTGGCGGTCGAGAAACTGCGTAATTTTTCCAGGGCGGCCGAGCACTGCCACGTCACTCAACCCGCTTTGACGCGCGCAATTCAAAAACTAGAAGAAGAGACTGGCGGTAAGCTGTTCATCCGTCGGCCAGGGCAGATCGAGCTGACCGAGCTTGGTCGTGCGGTGCTTCCGCGCCTTGCGAATGCCTACCGCGAAGTTGATATGGCGCGGTCGCAAGCGGCGGATTTGAGCCGGCACAAAAAACATCGCCTGCGCCTCGCCATTATGTGCACGATTGGGCCCGAGAGGCTGATTGCGCTGCTGTGCCGTTTGACTGCCAGTGTGCCAAATTTGGAGCTGTCGCTCATCGAAGCGAAGGGCACAGACGTGCTCGCCGCCTTGTTGGATGACGAGGTGGATCTGGCGATTGTCGGCCTGCCGACCTATCCCGACACCTGTGATGCTGCGCCACTTTACCAGGAACAATACGTCGTTGCGCTTCCGCCTTGCCATCGGCTTGCCAATCGAACGGCCGTCGCGATCGCCGATCTCGATGGCGAGGATTACATCGAGCGGACGAACTGCGAATTCGATGACCATTTCGCATTTAAGAATGGCGAATGGCCAATTGACCTCAATACCCGTTTTCGCAGCGCCCGTGAGGACTGGGTTCAGGGCATGATCAGAGCCGGGCTCGGAATCGCGATTATTCCAGCATCGTTTCCATTGCTGGATGGCGTCATCGCCAAGCCGCTGATCGCACCCGAGGTGTCCCGCGTGATCAGCGCCGTCTCGATCCGGGATCGGGAACAACCAGCCGCCATGCAATCGCTGATGGCAGCGCTTACGCCTCACGAACTTGGCGCATAATTGATCCGCAAGATCGTGCTATGCGCGGCTGCGTAAATTTAGTT
Source organism: Hyphomicrobiales bacterium (assembly GCA_038329675.1). Lineage (GTDB taxonomy): Bacteria > Pseudomonadota > Alphaproteobacteria > Rhizobiales > Hyphomicrobiaceae > JANXVY01. The sequence continues at coordinate 3,746 of JBBQNE010000064.1, forward strand.
GGCAAAAGGGTCCCACGTGTTGCCAGGCGCGGCCAGCCGACCCGCGTTGACTTCGATACGGGTCACGGCAAGGTCGCCGCTCAGCTCGGCCAACTCGGCTTCCGTGATGGGCCCGTTTCGCGCCAGATGGCGGCACTCAAGTTCGGCTCCAGAAAAGTTTGCGAACCGGCATGACAAACGGTTTCCAAGCGCATGGAGCGCCGGGCCAGCCGAACGGTCAAAATCTAGATAATGTCTCGCGAGCGGGCCACGGTCGCCGGGCGGGATCGCGCGATCAATGAGCCGCCACGCGGTCTCATAATCGAAGGCTGCGTGATCGTCTGTTGGATAAATCACAAGGTAAGACGGACTGCCATTAGCGCCATTAAAAATGAAAACGTCGGCGACGGCGATGGCATCGCCGCTAGCGCTTACGGCAATCTGCCGCCGCGTAATCCACCCGCGCGCGCCTGTGTGCAACGTGCGGTGGTAGCTCGCCAAATGCCGTTGTGCGCGGCGGTGGATGGCTGGCTCGGGGTGGTCGGCCAACTGTAACAGCACCGGCCGCATGGCATCGACGCAGTAACGGGCTTCCGTCGCGGTCTCAACCGCTAGCTCCACGTGTCCGCCAGCAATCATCCGCGCGACGGTTTCTGGAGAATGGTCGCACAGTTCGTGGAGGTGGAAGTCGATGCCGTTGAACGGCAGGTCGGCTGGCTCAGGGCCGCTTCGTTGCTCCAGGATGTCCATCATCCAAATCAGCGGATCGACCGGCAGGTCAGGCATCGCCATTGACCACTCCGACCAGTACGGCCCGGCGACACCTGGACGTTCGATATCCTTGGCCTTGATCAAAGCAAACATTTGGCCCGGGTGGAGCGCGGCGCCGTCCAGTCCGCTCAACTGCCGTGCCGCGCAGGCGCGAACATAAGTTGACGGATCGTCGAGCAAGCCGACGAAGCGCGCAACTGAGATAGGGTCATCCTCGTCGCACACGTCTAACAATACCATCGTGCCTTGCACGACGTCGCGTCGAACATTTGGACGGCCCTCCTCCAACACACGTTGGAGCCACGACAACATCGCGTCGCGCGTCTCGACGTTGTGCTTGAAGCGCAGGTCCTGGAGGAACGCTGGAATGATGTCGTCGTGGATCGCGTGAGCCGTTTCGATTTCCGACAAGAACCATAACAGGCGCGGGTTCGGATCGAACGCTTTGCCTTGGCCGCCGACGGGGAACCATTCACGCCGGATATGGCTGCTTGGCTCGGCCCAAAAAACAGCCATGGTGAGCCGTTCCACAGATCGCCCTCGCGTCTCCGCTTCGTCATCCCTGAGCCATGGCGCCATCGTGGCGTAGTAGGGCTCCCACTCGAGTGGGCGGATCTTTGATAGCGAGGTCTCCATAAGGTCTGCAAATGTCGTCATGGGTCGCGCAAGGTGTTGGTTGTTCCAAAGTTATCGTCACGGTCGATCGGCGAGATCGCGACCGCCGTCCAGTCTCATCATGCGGGCTCTATCGATGAGGCCCCATTCACAATGGACGCGTTCGCGTCCGCGAACCGGACCCACCTCGACGTTAGCGCTCGTTTGCTCGTCCAGGCGGCGCGGGCTAATAGGCTGAATGGGCGGTCGCTCGCCGGAAACTCCACGGCAAGGGCGCACGGCCGAACGGGTGCCGTTTGAGCGGCAGTCGCTCGCCGACTCGTGTAAACGGACACTAAACGACCACAGATGCAACGAACCGACCAAGTCGTGAGTGACCACGCGAGGGACCTTTGGACCGTATCCGTATAACTGGAGGCCGCAAGCTCGAGGGGCAGATCCCGATTTCAGGGGCAAAAAACGCAGCCCTCCCGCTGATGATCGCGAGCCTGCTGACGGCCGACCGTTTGACCCTAAAGAACGTGCCGAGCCTCGCCGATGTCGCCCTGCTCGCCCGCATTTTGCGCAACCACGGCGTCGATCTTGCGGTCGACGGAAAGCGCTCAACGCCAACAGCCTACCTTGGTGAAACGTTCCACCTATCGGCGCGCGATATCGTCGATACGACGGCGCCCTACGAAATGGTTTCGCGGATGCGGGCGAGCTTTTGGGTGCTCGGCCCGCTGCTTGCGCGCTGTCATCAAGCCAAAGTCTCGTTGCCCGGCGGTTGTGCGATTGGAACGCGCCCCGTCGATTTGCATCTTGAGGGGCTCAAGGCGCTGGGTGCCGAGATTGAGATCGATCGCGGTTACGTGATTGCCAAAACGCCCAAAGGCGGATTGCGCGGCGCCAAGGTGACGTTCTCCAAGGCGTCCGTCGGTGCGACCCATAATGTGTTGCTCGCAGCAGCGCTTGCACGCGGCGAGACCGTCATCGAAAACGCCGCGCGCGAACCCGAGATCGGCGACGTTGCCGATTGCCTCGTCAAGATGGGTTGCCTCATCGAGGGGATCGGCACGTCAACGCTGATGATCCAGGGTCGCGATCGGCTGGAGGGTGCAGTCCACACCGTGCTTCCCGACCGGATTGAAACCGGAACATTTGCATTCGCCGTAGCTGCAACCGGAGGCGACGTTGTTCTGCTTGGGGCCCGCGCCGAGCATCTGCAAAACGCGCTCCAGACCTTGTCGGCAACCGGCACGGAGGTGACCGAGACCGTGTCCGGGCTGCGCGTTCGACGCAACGGCGGCCACATCGTGCCGGTCACCGTTGAGACACAGCCGTTCCCGGGCTTCCCGACCGACCTGCAAGCCCAACTTATGGCGCTCGTCACGATGGCCAAAGGCACGAGCGTCATCCGCGAGACGATTTTTGAAAACCGGTTCATGCACGTCCAAGAGCTGGCGCGTTTGGGCGCGGACATCAAGTTGAACGGCGATACAGCAGTCATCAAAGGCGTGCCTCAATTGACCGGCGCACCGGTCATGGCGACCGACCTGCGCGCGTCTGTCTCGTTGGTGATCGCAGCCCTGATGGCCGACGGCGAGACGATGCTCAACCGCGTCTACCATCTCGACCGTGGCTTTGAGCAGCTCGAACGCAAGCTCACCGCATGCGGCGCCGATATCGAGCGCATCGCTGCCAGTTAGGTTGTTTGCGCGCGATGTCGCCGCCGCCGTGGCAACTAGACCGCGATGCCGAAGCGGGCGAGCACTTGGATCATCGCCAGATACAGCACCGCCGTCAACGCGCACGACAGACCCAGTGCGGGCCAGAAGCCCAAGCCCTGTCGCAACAGCCACGGCATGACCAGGAACATCGGTAACGACGGCAGCACCAGCCAAAATGTCGCCTCGGCGTGGTTGGCGATCTGGTTTGGGTCGCCGCGCTCGCTCCACATCCAAATCATGGCGAACACCGACACCAGCGGCAGCGAGGCCACGAGTGCGCCGAGCGCAGGATTGCGGCGCGACACTTCGGAGACAGTCGCGATCATGGCTCCTGACATTAGCGCTTTGATGGCAAAGTACAGCATGGTCGGGTCCTGGTTGGGTTGGTGCGCGGGGCCTGCGCGGGATGGTGGGCCGTGGCGTCTCAGCTGCATGGCTTTGCGGCGCAACCGTTGCCATCGCCGCTGCCAAATGTCGGTTTGAGCAGAGCCGCCCTGCCAATGAACAACCGCAACGACCCGATCGACGTCGAGGTTGTGTCACAACGGTCACGCTCGATTCCAAGGCAAACTGCTGCCTATTGCGGCGCACCACACCGTGCAACACGGCAATTTTAGCGCGGATTTTGCGGGTTACTTCGCAGGTGCAAAAGGGCGGTAATTCTGATTGCTGCTCAGCGAGATAACATATTGCGCTGCAAGCTGACGATTTTTGTGCTGAATGATTGAACCAGCGGAAAGGTCTTCCGCGTATGTAACCAAGATGACAGACTGCTCATCAAGTCAACTCAGCGAGGCAGAACGCCATGCAGAGACGGGTTGTCGTACAGGACGCATCTAGGCCGTTAGGGCATAACGACCAAACGCGCACCACCAGAAGTCGCGCCATCGCAAAACGGCTCGAACACGATCACGAGGCCAACGCGGTTGTCTGGGCGGCAGCGCTCGCGGCAAGTGTGGTTGTGCTCGCCTTCGCTTTTCTTCTGCTGGCGGGTAAATTCCAAACGGCAAAAGCCCAATCTCGCGATGCGTGGATGCGCGCAGCGATCGGTCCTGAAGGCGTCGCGCTGAAACTCCCGCCTCAAGAGTTTACCGCTCGCGATGTTACAACGGCCGTGACCAAGGCCCGACGCTCGGGTGGTACGTTGGATTTCGCCGGGCTAAACCTTCGCCACCTGGACCTGTCGGGTCTCGACTTTAACGGCGCGTCAATGGCGGGCGCCGATTTATTTGGCGCGGATTTGTCGTCGGCGAACCTTGCCGGCGCAGACCTGACCGGCGGCAACCTCAACCGCGTGAATTTGATCAGCGCCAATTTAACCGGCGCAACGCTGGTGAATGCTACGTTGATGCGTCCCAACGTGTCCTCGACGCTCGACTTTAATCCCCGCGAGGCGCCGCGTTTTAAAGGCGCCGACATGCGCGGCATTCGCATGACGACAAAAATGATCGGCGCTGATTTCCGCGGAGCCAACCTGCGCGGAGCAAAACTCGGTCCACATGAGCCGCGCGCCGATTTATCGTCGATGCCAGCATCGATCCTGAAAAGCTGCGATTTCTCCGGCGCCGATCTGCGCGAGGTTGACCTGTCGCGCGCCGTGCTGACCTTCTCGCGCTTCGTTGGAGCGGAGATGGCTGGCATGGACCTCAACCTTGCCGATTTGTCACGGGCGGATCTGTCTGGAGCCGATCTTACGGGCGCCGATTTGACAAACGCAAACCTCGACGAAGCCAACCTAGCTGGCGTAAAAGGGTTTGAAACCGTGCGCGGGCGCGAGACCATCAAAAACCTTGACCGCGCGCGTTGGTAGTCGATCACCAGCGGCGAGGTTAGGCGTGGCAGTTAGACCGTCGTATCCCGCGCGCATGATCACGTTAGTGGTTGCCATCTTGGCAATCCAACCTGGCAATTTCGGCTTAGCTAAAGCCGCTGACTTCACGGCCAAGGACGTCACGACCGCGATGTTTAACGCCGCGTCTGGGGCTCGCCTGGATTACATCGGTAAAGACCTGTCGGGCCTCGACCTTGCCGGTCTCGACTTCAAGCAAGCCCGACTGTCGAACGCGAACTTGTTTGGCACTGACCTCGCAGGCGCCAACCTCAGCGGTGCCGACCTCGTTGGCGCAAAGCTCGACCGCGCCGTAATCACCCGCACAGATTTCACGGCCGCAAACCTGACCGGCGCAACAATCCTGCGACCGACAATCTACTCAAACTTAGAGCCCGACCAACGCGAGGCACCCAGCTTTCGCGGCGCAAACCTCACTCAAGCCCGGATCATGGCCGTTCGCCTCGATGGGTCGGACTTTCGCGGGGCAAATCTTACCGGTACCGACCTCGCAGCGCTCGACAACGCCTGGGGCGACGACCGCGGCCACCCGCAACGGGCAGTGCTTCTGGGCTGTGATTTCTCTGGCGCGATTTTGATCAACAGCCGCTTATCTCATTCTGTTTTGCGGTTTTCACGCATGCGCGGCGCTGACCTGACCGGGGCCGACTTGACAAAAGCCGACTTGAGCAAAGCAGACTTGTCGGGCGCCAACTTGACTGGAGCCAATCTGACCGGAGCCGATCTCGACGGCGCGATCCTCGCGGGGGTGAAGGGCCTCGAGACTGTGATCGGCCTCGACACGGCCCGCAACTACGACGCGACCCGCCTTCTCGACGCGACCCGCTGACTGGCACCACCGATGATCAACCGCGCCTTGTTTTCATTCAACGCTGGCGCGCGCTTCGCCGTGGTCGCAGCCTGCATTATCGCCGTCCTGATCGGCAGTCGCGCGCCGCATGCCGGTGGCAGCCTGCCCGAGGTCGATACCGCGCTGCTCGTCGCCGTCGACGTGTCTAACTCCGTCGACGACAAGCGGTACTATTTGCAAATGGAGGGGATTGCTAAGGCGCTGGAAGACCCAGGTGTCATCAGTGCGATCACCAACGGGCCGCAAGCATCGATCTTGTTTTCAATCATGACATGGTCGGACCTGACCGAGACAGCGATACCGTGGGTGCGCATCGCGAGTGCAGCCGACGCGAAGGCTGTGGCGCAACGCATTCGGCAAATGCCACGCATCAAGGGCCAGTTCACGTGCGTCTCGCGCTCGATGCGCACGATCGCCGATAAGGTTGTGCCGCAAATCCCCGCGAAAGCTAATCGCACCGTGATCGATGTCTCGGGCGACGGACGCGAAGATTGCAACCCCGAAGAGCCGGTGAAAGAGGTTCGTGATGAACTCGTCGCGAGCAAGGTCATCATCAATGGCTTGCCGATCCTCGAAGGCAGCGAGGGCGCCACGATCGAGGAGTGGTATAAGGAGCACGTGCAGGGAGGCGTCGGGTCGTTTGTGATCGCAGCCGACGGCTACAAGGATTTCGAGCGCGCCATCCGTCAGAAGTTCATCGTGGAGATTAGTGGCTACGACCCGTCAACGCGCCGTGCTGATGTTCGCTGATGGGCCGATTGCACGACCTGCCGCAAGCCGCGCGAGGTCAGCGGCTCGAAAACCGTTTCCACTGCATCGCACGACATTTCAGCGGATCAACCATCGTTTTCGGTTGAGGGACGGCACGAGTACTTTTTGACTTCCCAAAGTGGATGTTCGTCGGCCCACTTGGCGACTTGTGGCTGGGCAAACATCACGCATCGCGTCGGGTCAGAGATATTTTCAGCCGCGATCCGATGATCGCGACACTGATTCGGGTCCGCAATCAAGCAGGCGGAGAGGACGATCGTCAGCATAGTGGTCCCTTAGTTTAAGCGCCTGCGGGTGCGGTCGGCCTCTTGCACGTATAAACGCAGCCGAGGCACACGCCAGAACTATAACGCCAATCGATGGCGGACGGATTAGTTCAAGCTGTGGAGGGCGTCGGCAGTGGCGCGAACCTACGCAGGCACCAGCAGTTCGCCCCGACCGATCGTGGCGAGATCGCCCGCATACCGACGCACCTTCGGACCGAAAGGCCGTGGCGCAAGAGGGCCGAGTTCACGCGTCCAGTCGCGCCACATGATACGCAAGATCACAAGATCGTGAACGCCGCAGTCGGCGAACGTCGCAGGGAGGGTATCTCCCGTTGGAAGACCCTGTGATGAAATGATCGTGCCGCGCCGCATCAGTCGGCCAGCGTCAAGGCCGAGCCCGCCTTCGGCTACGATCGTGCCGCCCAGCATACGCACGCCAGTCAAGGCGCCGGTCGGGCCGCGCACGAGGATCGTCCCTCGCCGCATCTTGTCGCCGGTTCGCGCGCCAGCGCTGCCCTCGACGACGATGGTCCCGCCGGTCATACCAAATCTGCGGCCGGGCAACAGCCCGCCGGAGTTGTCGCCAACCGATCCAGCGATTTGGATCAGGCCGCCCGACATGCCAGCACCCGTATTAGAACCTGCGTTGCCCCGGACCTCGATCCGCCCACCCCTCATGCCAGCGCCGAGACGGTCGCCAGCATCGCCCTCAACGACGAGCCGCCCGCCGGTCAGACCCTTGCCAAGCCCGTCGATCACAGCGCCGCCAGTTTCAATCGTCACGTCACCGTCGCGCCCACGACTTTGGACAGCGAACACATCGGCGAGCCGCAAAACATGGCGCGTCGTGCCGATCGAGAGGTTGGACAACTCAGCCGTCGCACCGTCTGCCAGTAGCGCTGGCGTAACGCTTGAAAAATCGAGCCGCTCCATCGGCCGCGCCGTCATGGTGAGCACGATCCCAGCCATCAGATCAGGTCCTTCAGGTGGTAATGGTGGGGACCAAGCTTGCCGCCGTAGTTGCCAGCCGAAACGCGGGTTACGCTGTGGCGCGTGCCATCGGCGATCACGGCGGCGAGCCCGGCCCGCATCCCATCCGCCACAGTTTGGGCCGTCAGCCCATCGATCACGATTTCAAGCACGGCGGCGATCTCAGCCGTCAGCTCAGTTCGCACCGCGCCCTTCAGTGTCGGCGCGAAGGCATCATTGGCGGAGGCGAACATGCCCGCGTACTTCGACCCGACCTTCGAGCCCGAGCGAACGATGCCACCTGGAAACGGCGTGATCACGTCCGCGACTCTGGCGATCGCCTCAACAGCGCGCTCGGTGGCGGTCAGAACGCCCGCCCGGTCACGGCCGCAGATCAGCAGGTTCCCGCCGCCGACGGCCTCTGTCGTGCAACCGGTATCGTGCTCGCACACGAATTCGCCATCCATCACCGGAACGCGCCAATACCGTTTCCCCCCCGACCGCCGCGCCGTCTGGTGGCCGTCGCCAAACTTTCGAAGGCTGCCACCGAGGCTGATCCGCAGTGGCGCGTCGATGGCGGCAAAGCACGCCGAGCCAGGCGATGTCAGCACGCACTGGCCAACGCGGTTCATCACCTGCGGGATCAGCGCATCGGCTGAGAACCCGAACATCAAGACGCGGACGCCTGGACGGCCATCTGGCGTCTCATCGGGCGACAACTCCCGGTCGATCCCGCATTCAGCGCCGCATCCAATAACGGAGGTGCCAAAGCCGGTCATCGTCACCGCACATTGGTTGGCCCACTTGGCGCTATCGGCGGTGATGATGAGGCCGGTCGCGCTCATGCCGAACGCTTCAGCAAACGTGTCGTCGATTGTGATGCCATTGCGAACGATAGCGGCTTTCATTGCCAAGTTCGTCATTGCTCACCCACCAATCGCAACAGTACATCCCCCAGTCCCCGCACGACACACGCCGTCAATCGCTGCCCTCTCATGTCAGGCGAACTCCCGTCGGCTGCACGACAATTGAGCCGCCGTTACGGCCATGGATTTCGTCATCGTGAACTTTCATAGTGTCGATATCGATCGTGTGAAACCGGTCGAAATAATCGGCAATCGTATCTTCGATGGCCGGATCGAAATCGGGCCGGACGACGTGCGTTGCCCCGTGCACGACCTTGACGATTTCGCCATCGCGAACGACGAGGTCGCCAGCCTTGAAAACAAGCGCGGGCTTGGCAAACATGCGCTCCTTATCCGCATCGGGTCGGTACACCGTGACGTCGGCGGTCGCTCCCTCGCCAAGATGCCCGCGATTAACGAGGCCGAGGCTCTTTGCTGGCCCCGCCCGCGTCATCACCGCGATTTCGTAAAGCGAATACTCGCGAGACAAATGCGGCAGTTGCGATAACGCCACCGCGTCCTGGTTGACCGTCTGCATCCGATCGTGGCGGAACGCGCGGTCCATCAACAGGCGTATCAAGTGCGGGTAGGTTGTGAACGGCGCCCCATTGGGATGGTCCGTCGTCAAGAAGATCCGCCACGGGTCGTCGATCATCAAGAATAATTCGAGCCCGATGCACCACTGCAGCGCGTTGACGAAATTCTGGTCGCGATAGCGGAACGGGACGACGCCACAACCACCATCGCACTCGATATCCATGATGACGGATTTTTTTGGGAATGCGCTGCCGACGTTACCAAACTGGCGCATGCTGTCGCCCGATGCCGTGCACGTTTGGCCAAACAGCACTTGGCCGATGTCAACGGAGATGTTGGGCGTGCGGTTGACCAGTTCGGCAATGCGCGCTGCCCCCGAAGAGAACTTGCGGTCGCCCTGCGTGCCGTAACTATGAAACTGCACGTGAGTCAGATGGATCGGCAGCCCACCAGCGGCGGCGATCGTCGCCAGCGTCGTCTCGTCGTTGCCCGGCACGCCGAGATTGCAGCCGTGCACATGGAGCGGATGGGTGACGCCGATTTCGGTTAACCCGCGGGCCAGCGTCAAGATGATGTCGCGCGGGGTCACGCCGTAGTGCGGGTTGGGTTCGTCGAGATCGAGTTTGCGCGCGTTAAACTTAAACGCCGAGATGCCGCCCGGGTTGACGACCTTGACGGCCAGCGCCTGCGTCGCGTTCAACGTCCACGCGATGTAGTCTTTGATCGCGGCGGGGTCAGCCTTCTCAGACATCATCCGCAGTAACAGATCATCGCTGCCGAGCATTGCGTAGGCGCCTTTGTCGACCATCGGCGTATCGCCCATCTCAAGGTGGGCTTGGCGCGCGTTCGTTGGCAGCATCGCTGGCTCAAAGCAGCACGTGTAGCCCATCTCCGCGTAGCGGTAGCCGGCCGCATACGTCGTTGGCACGGCGTGGCCGCAACAGGCTCGCGTCAGGTGCGTGCGTGTATATTCGTGGCCGAGGTGGTCCTCGGGCAGCATGATGCGCCCGATGTTCATTTTGCCGCCGCCAATATGGGTATGCGGATCAATCCCGCCGGCCATCACAACAGCACCCTTCAGCGGATACTCGGCCGTGATCTTGGCCCCGGCGCGAGGCGACACGATGCGGCCGTCCTCAATCCACAGATCGCGGATTTCGCCATCGACGCCATTCGTTGGGTCGTAAACCGTCGCGCCGGTAAGCTTTGTGATCATGCCTCAGGTCTCAAACGTCGGTCTTGGAGGATGGTGTTGCGAGCCGCCCGCTTAAGTCGCGCGCGATGCGAGCGACTGGCGGCAAAGTGGAGGCCCGCGCCCGGCGCAGGTGGATTGCCACCGCGCTATCGCTGCGGACGAGGTCGCCGTCGTGGTCGATGCCCGGCGTCCCGACCGGAATGAACACGTCGGGCGTCCGGTTGAGCGCAAGGCCCGGTGTGCCGAGCACGATCGTTGGAATTTTCGTCGAGGGCGGCGTTAGCCCGGCCCCGATCGCCGCTGACCAGACCAACGCATCGCCGTCGCCGCCAGCCAACATCGCGGCAATATCGAAGCGCAGGGGATCGTAAACCGGAATGCCCGTCGCGAGGCTGACGCGCATCGGATACCCGGTCTGCCACGCCGTCACGGCCATTGCGGTCGCCCCGCCCTCGCTGCCCGACAGCGATAGTCCAGCGGCACGCTGCGTCGCGTTGAGGTCGCGGACAAGATCGCAAATCGACATGACGATGAGATCGCCGTCGGCATCGGGCAGCAAGCCTGGCGACCAAACGAACACCGGATACGTCGCCGCCGTAATCTGGCCAGCGAGCTTGGCGATCGCAGCCGCGCTCATACCAACCGCATCGGGCCCAACCGCACCGAGGCCCACCGCATCCAGTCGCGGTGGCATCGGCGTACCCCGAATGGCTGCGCGTAGCGCCGCGACTGCGACCCCGAGCGACTGCGGCGCAACGGTCATCGCCTCGCAACGGTTTGGCGCTATGATGTTGTCGCGGTCCGCGCCGTTACCGACCAACACGACCGTCCGTGATAGCTCGCCAAACATCGTCACCGATGGCCCGACGATCCGCTCGTAAAATCGCGGATACGATGCACCGATCCCATCGCCGATAACCACCACGAGGTCGGCGCGGTTGCGCACTTCCGTCAGCGTCGTCATAACCCAGCCGCGCGATTGGATGACGGCCACATTCCGCATCGCCCCGGCGCTGAGCGCGTGATCTACGACGCCGCCGCTACGGTCAGCCAACTCCAGCAGTCCGCGCATACCATCGACGTCGGTTGCGAGCCCGCCATAGAGCGGCAACCGTGCAGCCGTTATGATTGCGGCCGCCGCATCGAGCGCTTCGGCGAGGGCCACATCGCGCCCGCCAACTTGCGGCGATGCCGACGCCGCGCCCGATCGAGCTGCTGCGGCCCGTGCAAAGCCGTCGCTGGCCTTGGCGCACACGGCGCCTGCGGGCAAGACTGGCAAGGCGTTAGCATTGGCGCCCGTTCCCGGCACGAGGTCGTCGCACAGCAGCGCACAAAACGGGCATGTGGCTCTGGCCGCACGCTTCCCGGCCGCCGTTTGGCGTCGCTCGGCGGTCGCCGGTGATGTCGGGGCCATCATTGAACGTCCTTTTTGGGCAAGTCGCTGGTGTTCAAGCACACGACGCCCCGTCCGCACAACCGACTTGGGCGCAAGCGGCTACCCTCCACGTGTTCGGCCTCGCATCGAAGCAGGGATGAGCGCCTAATTGGCGCTGGCTCGGGGGCAGGCGCAAGTACGGGCACACGTAAGGCCACACGTAAGGGCGCAAGTACTGGCACAAGTACTGGCGCGGTGCGTCGGTCGCGTGTAATCGTCTCCCATAAATTGTGCCGATCCTCGAGCCGCGCGCAGCCAGAATTTCAAGTTGGCGACGCCGGGCGCTCAAGATCGGCCCACAACCAGATGCGGCGGACCCTGATCCGGTTCGCCAGCCGACCCGAGAGCGCAAACACGCAATGGCTAAGCAACTCATCGTCGATGGCTCGCCAATCGAGGTCGAGGACGGCACCACGCTGCTCCAGGCCTGCGAACAGGCCGGCGCCGAGATCCCCCGCTTTTGTTATCACGAGCGGTTGTCGATCGCTGGCAACTGCCGGATGTGCCTCGTCGAGGTCCAGGGCTCGCCCAAGCCGATCGCGTCGTGCGCCATGAGCGTCAACGACCTGCCGCCAAACAAGGACGGCAGCCCCAAAATCATTGATACGCGCTCAGCCCTCGTCAAAAAGGCGCGCGAGGGCGTGATGGAATTCCTGCTGATCAACCACCCGCTCGATTGTCCGATCTGCGACCAGGGCGGCGAATGCGACCTGCAGGACCAGTCGCTGCACTACGGCGGAGGCGGTTCGCGCTTCCAGGAAAACAAGCGCGCCGTTGAGGACAAGCACCTCGGTCCGCTGATCAAAACGCACATGAACCGCTGCATCCATTGCACGCGCTGCGTCCGCTTTATGACGGAGGTCGCTGGCGTCGAGGAATTGGGCCTGATCGGGCGTGGCGAAGACGCCGAGATCACGACGTATCTAGAAAAGGGCATCCTGTCTGAGATGAGCGCCAACGCCGTCGACCTGTGTCCGGTTGGCGCGCTGACCCATCGCCCGTGGGCGCACAATGCCCGGCCGTGGGAACTGACCCACACCGAATCGGTCGACGTGATGGATGCGGTCGGCTCGGCGATCCGCGTCGATACCCGGGGCCGCGATGTGATGCGCATTCTGCCGCGCCGGAACGATGCCGTGAACGAAGAGTGGATCTCAGACAAGACCCGCCACGTCTCCGACGGGCTGCGCTTGCAACGGCTCGATACGCCTTACGTCCGTCGCGATGGCCGCCTCGAGGCCGCCACATGGGATGAAGCGCTCGCCGCCGTCGCCGCGCGCCTGACGTCGGCCGCGCCCGACCGCATCGGCGCGATCGCTGGCGATCTGGCGGGCGCCGAAGAGATGTTCGCGCTCAAGGATGTGATGGCTAGGTTGGGCGTCCACAACATCGATTGCCGAACCGATGGCGCAAAACTCGACCCGGCGTTCGGCCGCGCGAGCTACGTCTTCAACGCGTCGATCGAGGGCATCGAGCAGGCCGACTGCATCCTCCTCGTTGGCACCAACCCGCGGATTGAAGCC
>JBBQNE010000065.1:0-16967 GCA_038329675.1 Hyphomicrobiales bacterium
GCCGTTGAGAGCCAGTTGTTGATTGACCGAACGATCAACCCCCGCGAGGCACTGGATGAGCGTTACCGACTAGCCAAGGTCCTGCTCGACCCGGCGGTTCGGCGAAATTACGCGATGATTATCATCGACACGCCACCACGAATGACCCTTGGCACCGTCAATGCTCTCGTGGCGAGTGATGCCTATGTTGTGCCGACGATCCTCGACCAGGTTTCCAGCGAAGCGGTTCGCCCGTTCCTGGAGCAAATCGAAGGCCTTAACGGCATCAAGAAAAACTTGGACCTCGACTTGAAGCTTGGCGGCGTCGTTGCGATGATGACAAGGCAGAATAAACTCGCACAATCTGAAGAGCGAGCGAAGTCACAAATCTCAGATACCATCCGGGCTGTTGTCGCGCCTAATGGTAAGCTGGACCGCGACCCGTTTATTGCTCGCAACCTTCCGCGGAGGGCTGACATCGACAACGCGCCCGACCTCGGTTACTTTTTAAAGGACTCTAACGGTCCTTTAAGCGTATTTTACAACCCAATTTTTGATGAACTGTGGATGCGTATTCATGATCTCGACAACAAATCGCTAGAATCGCTTTAGATTATTTATACATTGGCACTCGTCTTGCGTCGCCTTCCGTTGGAATGGAGATGCAGATATGTCTATCCTGAGCTTACTGGTTGGGCGTGAAACCGAAGATGACATGGCGCGCGCAAAACCAAGACCGGCCGATCCGGCAATCATCGCTGACTATCTTCGCGACCTGAAACGCTGCGTGCACGATCGATCGGCGTTTGAAGCGGTCAGGTCGCGGCTTGAAGCGGACAAGACCCTGTCAGCTGGCGAGGTCATAAATATCGCTTCGGCATTTGCACATGGATTAAGGGCCAAGTCGAAGAAGGCCGCCTTGGTTGCGATCAGCCAGGAACGTATGCGACTGGCCAACGCCGCCGCGAAAGCTGCGAGCGCTGCCAAGGCACGGACGTGGTGATGCCTCGTCCAACGCAAAACGTGTCGTGGCCGTGAGCGCCTGTATCAGCCCTTCTTTGCTTTCGCCGAGCGCCACAGTGCCACGCTGCGGGCAGCTTCGACGCGGCGTGAATTGCTCGACGAATAGTTGGCTGAGCGCGACCGCGTGTTCGCCTTTGCGTATCGCGAGCCGCCCTTGTGGAAGCGAACGTAAGCGCCGTTGTCGATGTGGATGTGGTTCATCGACCCACTGTAGGTGCCAACGCCACCGCCATGGTTGGCCTTCAACCACGCCACCACTTTAGCGTGGTTGCGCGTCGGCTTGAAGTCGACGGCGCGGCAGCTGGCGTGGAGGCTCGGCCGCCCGGTGCCAGCTATCTTCGCGCCGGGCCGAAACGTTGAAATGATCTTGACCGGGCCAAAACGTCGCTCGACCTGATTGATTGTCGAACGGAGGCTCGCTGGCATACAGCTCGACCCCGACATCGATGCCTTGGCCTGCACATCAGCGGGTGCCATCACAATTCCGGTAGCTGCCACGATCGCAGCTGCCATCGTCCAGCTCGTCAACCGGCCCACGCGCGAACAAAAACGCACAACCATCATTCGTCCCTCCGACAACCTCAAAATAATACGCTCGTAAAAACCGCATTAACCGCGATGAATGCGCCTGCAACCTTCGATGGGGTTTATGGTTAACGCTGCGCGTGCAGCGAGCATTCGAGGTTGGCGTCAATTCGGGCCAACCCGTTGGTCGGTCTCGCCATGTCACCGGTTTGCGGTCCGACGTTTCGCGGCCCGTGCCTTGGGCAATGAGCCATCGTCCGGGAGTGTCTCGGTTTGTGGGCCGATCCCCCGCCTCTTGCGCCGTGTGTTGGTTCGCAATACGCGATGCTGGCTCGAAACACCCATGTCTCGACTGATCGACGCCAACCGCTCATACGCCACAGCACCGGACACCAACGCCATGGATACGCATGACGCCATTCGCGCCCGGCGCGCCGTCAAACACTTCGACCCGGCGTTCGTCATGCCAGCTGAGCACGAGGCGCTGCTGATTGATCTCGCGCGGCAGGCACCGACGTCGTTCAACCTGCAAAACTGGCGCGCCGTTAATGTGAAAGACCCGGCGCTGAGGGCTGAACTTAAGGCCGCTGCCTGGAACCAAGCGCAGGTCGGCGATGCCAGCCTGCTGTTTGTGTTCGCCGCCGACACGAGGGCCCATATGCGTGACCCGCAGCGGTACTGGGCCGACGCACCGAAAGCGGCGCAAGACATCCTCGTGCCGATGATTGAACCGTTTTACGCTGGTCGAGATTGGCTTGCGCGCGATGAGGGCATGCGATCGGTCGGTTTTGCGGCGCAAACGATGATGCTCGCGGCCAAATCCATGGGCTACGACAGTTGCCCGATGGTCGGCTTTGACTATGACAAGGTCGCTCAACTCGTTGGATTACCTGACGACTTCGCGCTGGCGATGATGTTGGCTGTCGGCCGAGGGACGAAGCCTGCCTGGGCCAAACCCGGCTACGTCCCGCTCTCCGAAGTTATCGCGACAGACCGATTCGCAGGCTGAGGATGCCAAGCCCATGGACAATGGGGCGGTGGGCGAGTGCGGGGCCGAGCGACAGGCATTACGGCTAAGCCCGCAACGTCGCGCAAACCAGGACATTTTGTAAAACGGGGCCGTCTCGCAAACATCGCGATGATGGGCTATTGCATCCCCAAAACGGAGACCGTGCCCCATGACTGACGACACCACGATGGCCCCTCGCCGCCAGTCGATCGCCGTTGTCGTTGGCGGCGTTACGGTCGGGGGTGGCGCGCCCGTCGTCGTGCAGTCGATGACCAATACCGATACCGCCGACATCGACGGCACGGTTGTGCAAGTCGCAGCGCTGGCCCGCGCCGGTTCTGAAATCGTGCGCATCACTGTTGACCGCGACGAGGCGGCGAAGGCCGTGCCACATATTCGCGACAAGCTCCGCGCCCGAGGTGTCACTGTCCCGCTGGTCGGGGATTTTCACTACATCGGCCACACGCTATTGGCGGAAAATCCAGCCTGTGCCGATGCGCTCGATAAATACCGGATCAACCCCGGCAACGTGGGCTTTAAAGACAAACGCGACCGCCAGTTCTCGCAAATCATTGAAATTGCGCTCAAGCATAACAAGCCTGTGCGAATTGGCGTCAACTGGGGCTCGCTCGACCAGGATCTCGCCACGCATCTGATGGATGAAAACGGCAAGCTTGCTCAGCCAAAGTCTGCCCGCGCCGTGATGCATGAGGCCATGGTGCAATCGGGGCTGCTGTCGGCTGAACGCGCCCATGATTTAGGCATGGCGGCCGACAAGATCATCATCTCGGCCAAGGTGTCGGCGGTGCAAGATCTGATCTCGGTCTACCGGATGCTCGCCGCGCGCTGCAAGTACGCGCTGCACCTTGGCCTCACGGAAGCTGGCATGGGATCGAAGGGCATCGTCGCCTCATCGGTCGGCATGGGCATCCTGTTGCAAGACGGGATTGGCGACACAATCCGGGTGTCCTTGACCCCGGAGCCACGCGGTGATCGTACGGTCGAGGTTAAGGTCGCGCAGGAGATGCTGCAGTCGATCGGTTTGCGCCAGTTCGTGCCGGTGGTGGCTGCGTGCCCGGGCTGCGGGCGCACCACGTCGACTGTATTCCAGGAACTCGCCCGTGACGTTCAAGACATGATCAGCGACCGCATGCCGGAGTGGAAGCAACGCTACCCCGGCGTCGAGACGCTCAACTTCGCGGTGATGGGCTGCATCGTCAACGGCCCTGGCGAAAGCAAGCATGCCGACATTGGTATTTCGTTGCCTGGCACTGGCGAGTCGCCCGCAGCGCCTGTCTTCATCGACGGCAAAAAGGCGATGACGCTGCGCGGGCCGACGATCACGGCCGACTTTAAAGCGCTGGTCGAAGACTATATCGAAAAGCGCTTTGGTGGTGGCAACCCGTTGAGCACTCGATCCGAGCCCCTCGTCGGC
Organism: Hyphomicrobiales bacterium; assembly: GCA_038329675.1. Classification (GTDB taxonomy): domain Bacteria; phylum Pseudomonadota; class Alphaproteobacteria; order Rhizobiales; family Hyphomicrobiaceae; genus JANXVY01. The sequence continues at coordinate 3,972 of JBBQNE010000065.1, forward strand.
AGCGATAGCTGAACTGCGGTTTGGGCGGCCGGGTCGCTTCGTGGACCGGGTCGCTTTCAAGCGTCGAGACTATATGCGATGGGTGAGGCTTGGCCCTTTTTGTAGGTCTCGCGATCCGATGCTTCCGGACGATGTCTACCGCTCGAAGTTGTCGGCCACAGTCGCGAGTATCCGGCGTGCTGTCGATTGTCTCAACGGGTCAGCCGATGTTGCGCTTCATGTCGAGGCCGCCAAATTGCGGTTGGCGCTGTCCCCGCATGTGAAAGGCGCCTGCCCGCTCGAAGTTCTCGTCCGGGCTGACCAACATTACGACATTGAGGTCGGTAGCGAATTTTACGAAGATTGCGAGATCGGCTCATTTGACGATTTTCCAGCCCTCATTGGTGCGGTTGCCCGCGGCGATGTTGTCACGCGCCATTATTTTTCTGCTGCCACGGGTAGTTTGGCAGCTGTGGCGACGGTGGTGTCTTTGGGCGGTGGACGGGAATGGCGGCGGGAGCACGGTGTTTTCCCACCCGGGCGCTCTTTTGATCCCGATACGACGCTGGTCAAAGACCGCACGTTTCTGCCCTATCAACGCTAACTAGCTGTTGTCGCAAACTATTCGGGCTCCTTGCAACGGCCGTTCATCTTGCGGCCATACGGACGAACGTGGATTGTCACGATCGCGCTTCATCGCCGCCCAAGGCGACCCCGAATCTCAGCGCTGTTTAGGTCTCGTTAGGCGAATCCTAGCAAACGCGATGGGGACGGCCGCGCTTGACGACAGGCGGTCGAGGGAGGGAAAAGATGTTGATGAGTGTGATCGACAACAGTCTCACGAACGCGCGATACGGGGAGCTTGCGGGCGCCCGTGTCATGATCGCGGGGCTGTCTCCTACGGCTGGCGTCGACATTGCGCGCGCGTTCGCTGACCATAAGGCGCGACTGGCGCTCCAGACGGCGGCGCCCCATGAACCCGAAACGACGGCCCTCGTTGCCCTGCTTGCCGAAAGCGCGCACGAAATTGAATTGTATGAGGCACCGCTTCACACGGTGGAAGAAGCCCGGCGCTTGGCGCAGGCCGCAAGCCGCTCCTTCGGCGGGCTCGATGTTGCGATCAATATCGTTATTGTTGAAGCTTCAGAATTGAGCGGTCTAGCCTCGCTTGAGGACATCGAAGCGCTGGCGTCGCGCAAACTTGGCCCAATGCTTGAGGCGACCCGGGTCGTCGCAAACCGGATGCGCGTGGTCCTGACCGAAGGTTTGATCCTCAACATTGTGATCCTGACAGGGCCGGTCAGCAGCGGCACGTCACTGATTGCGGGCTATCTTCGCTCGGCGCTGGCAGCCATGACGCGGCTCGAAGCGGAGGCCGCCGCACCCTACGGCATTCGCATAAATGCGATCGGTCCGCGAGCCAGCTTACCGGGCGAACGTCCGGCGATGGCACTGGCGAGTGAACCAGAGATTGCGGCAATCGCGCTGTATCTCGCTTCAAAACGGGCGCGCAAGCTGTCGGGCCATGTGTTTGATGCCGAAGGGGCACTGACGCGCAACGCGTGATCGTCGCAGCTGTTGTTGGGCGGATGGACAGTCAGCGGTCCGCGGCCAACGGCATCGCAATCACGCATTGCAACCCGCGGGCCACTTGCCACATCCGCTCGATACGCGTGTGCTCTTGATGCTTGGTCGGGTCGTCGGGCTCGATCCCGTGGCTAACAGCGTCGGCCGATGAAAACCGAGCGATGGTGCCAAAGCGCCGACACAATTCCCGGATGCCCGCCTCATCAAGCGCGCCAAAATCAAATACCAGCGGCCGCTTCGATAGGTCCGGGGCGTTGCGAACAAGGTCATTGCCGTAGACGATGGCCGTCGTGTCAATGAACACGGCCGGGGCTGAGGTTCGCGCAATCGCGTTTGCAGCGCGCGCATAAGGGGCGTGTGTCGCGTGCATGTTCCAAGCGTGAAGCGGGATCAACACTGCGACCGCGACGATCGTTGACGTTGCTGCAAACCCAAGCGCGAACCGACGCGGCGGACCATCCGCTTGCGGAACAAGCCGGACCCAGGCGAACGCGGTCAACAGCGCGATGCTCCCCATCAAACCGTGGACGTAACGATAGCCCCATCCGGTGGCTTGGTAGGGCAACAGCAAAAACATAACGAGCAGCGTGAAGACGATCCCGAGGGCAAGCGGCCACCACGGCTGATCCAGGGTATCGCTGTCCAGGGGCAAACGATCGGATTGCTTCCAACCGAACGCAAGTCCAATCCCGGCGCCACCTAGCGCGACAACGAGCGGATTTTGCCAGGCGGCATACCTCATGACGTTCTGGAGCATGGTCTCGGCGCCTTGGAGATTGAAATATCCAAGCATCTCCATGACGCGAGAGATGAGAAACGCGAACCCGGCACCAGCGGCGGCGCGTTGTTCAATGCCGGATGCCGTTAGTAGCCATTGCCAATAGCCGATCCAGAACAGACCGATCGCGGCGTAGGCTGGAACGTAGACTGCAAGAACCGTCCACCGACGTTGCAAGACGAGCTGCAGCAGGAACGGGGCGATGAACAGCGGATGGAAGAAGATTTGGTGCAAGCCAGTGGCGAGGAACCCGACTGCGATTGCGCCAACGTGGCCGCTGACCGTACGCAGGCTAAATAGCCACAGCCAAACGAGATTGAGTGCGAGGTGGGCTGCCATGGCGTAGGGCGTCATCGCCATAAACAGAACTTGCGACGAGGTCGCCAGCGCTATGAGCGCCACAACGCGCGCGTCGCTGCGGTTGGGAAACCAACGGTGCGTTAGTCCGACGAGGGCGGCGAGGGAAACGGCCAGGAGGGCTGCATTCGTCAAAGCGTTGCCGCCACCAAGGGTGCTCGATGCGGCGCGGATCGCAGCGTTGCCTGGCAGGTACGATGAGACCCAAGCCACATTGCCTGGCACCTCGAGCCGGAACTCCGGCTGCAATGCCGATATGAACGAGCGCCATTCCACCGGGACCGGGGCAATCAAGCGGCCCGACGCGAGAATTGCCGTATCAAACACTGCCATGGCTTCATCGCGCGAGTAGGGGTAGTTGAGTGCAATACGTCCTGTCCCAACGCCGACAAAAGCGGTGGCGGCAGCGGCGACCGCGAAGCCCCATAAGGCGGGGCTTGCGTTCATAATCGCCTGCGCTCGTGTCATCGTGTCGGCCACCGCCATGACGAGGCCCGGCCATATTGCGAAAGCTGCAAACATTGCTGCCATCGGCAACAACACGGGGACGTCCTCGCCCTGCATCATCCGCCGCGTGACCCAATGTTGAGGGCCTGCCAATTCAAAATGAGTGGCAATCACCGAGCCCGTCAGGCACACGGCAGCGACGAGCAAGACCAAGCGCCACGCCCGCAATTGGCCAGCGCTTTCGGCGCCGTTCCGCCGTTGTTTGCCAAGACCGTTCGACATTGACGCGCCTGCACCCCTCCCGCCGCTGCGTTTCGTTGGTCGTCCAGCGCACGCTCGTTGGTACATGGTGCCGCGGTCTCTAACCGGCTGGCTGACCGGGCCGTGGCTCGTCCAGCACAGTCGGGCTCAAAATGCACCGATCCCCTCGGCGCAAATCAGATCGGGACCGCCGAATCAAGGAGGAGTTGCGCGAGGGAGAACCCGAATGCGCCAATTACCTGTTGCCATCGCCATTTTAACAGCTGCGCTTTGCTCGGCTTGTGCGTCCGATACTGGGCGCTTTGAAACATCATCGGTGATCAACAAGAAGCTCGCACGACCGGTTGCTGCCAAAAAAGCCGCTGTGACTCCAGTGGCGCTCAAGTCCGATGCCAACACGCCCAGCAATGACGCCGACAAGGCTGGTTATTGCGGTCGCTGGTGGAAACATCGCGCGAACAATACACTGCCAACCAACGTCGCATCCGGTAGCAGCGACGTTGCGCATGGTGACAGCTACTGTGCCTCGTTTCGCTAATCGGCTAGCCCTGACCGTCAATCAGACCTTGACCAGCACCTCGGCGTAGGCCCAGTCGAGCCACGGCGTCAGGGCCTCAAGGTCGGCCGTTTCGACCGTCGCGCCTGTCCAAATCCGCAGGCCCGGCGGCGCATCGCGATACGACGCGATGTCATAGGCCGCGCGCTCATGGGCCAACAAATCAACAATCGCTTTTGTCAGTCGCGACTGTTGCTCGACCGGCATCGCCGCGATCTTGCGATCGGCGAATGTCATGCAAATGCTGGTGTTTGACCGCGTCGCTGGGTCGGCTGCGAGACAGGCAACCCACGGCGTCCGGTCGATCCAGTCATAGAGCGCCGCAGCGTTCGCATCGGCCCGGGCGTGAAGTGCCTCAAGCCCACCAATGCGGTCGGCCCACGCGAGGGCATCAAGATAATCTTCCACACACAGCATGGACGGCGTGTTGATCGTCTCGCCTTCGAATATCGACCGATCGAGCTTGCCGGCCTTCTTCATCCGGAACAGCTTCGGTAATGGCCAAGGCGGCGTGTAGCCATCAAGGCGTTCGATCGCACGGGGCGACAGGATCAGCATCCCGTGCGCGGCCTCGCCGCCCAGTACTTTTTGCCAAGAATACGTGACGACATCGGCCTTCGCCCAATCGATTGGTTGAGCGAAAATGGCTGACGTGGCGTCAACGAGCGTCAAGCCCCGACGATCCTTCGGGATCCAATCGTAGTTGACGGGGCGCACGCCTGCCGTGGTGCCGTTGGCTGTGAACAGCACATCGTTATCAAAATCGACGGCCGAAAGGTCCGGCAGTTCACCGAATGGGGCTTCGAACGTGCGCGAAGCCGGTAGCCGCAGTTCGCGCACGAGGTCGACGAGCCAAATCTTGCCGAAGCTTTCCCACGCGAGCGCATCGACGCCGCGCGGGCCAAGCAGGTTCCACATCGCCATTTCGAACGCGCCGGTATCGGATGCTGGTACGATTGCGACTTCGAAGCCAGCCGGCAACTGCAACAGTTTCTTGGTCTCATCGATCGCGCGCTTCAGCCGGGCTTTGCCTTCCGTTGACCGGTGTGACCGGCCGAGCAGCGCGCGCTCCGCGACGGCGGCAGACCAGCCGGGGCGTTTGGCGCATGGGCCACATGAGAAGTTCGGATTGGCTGGACGCACCGTTGGGCGCGTGGCGGGATCGCCCTCCGCGCGGGGTGCGGGTCGGGTGTCAGAATGGGCGTCGGGGTGTGTATCGGGTCGGGCGTGGGCGGGCATGGGCGAGCTTTCGTCGAGCAGCGTGGGCATAAAAGCGGAGGCCTAAAGTGGTCGGCCACCTAAAGCCGTGGGTTGAGCAATATCGGAAGCACGGCCGTCAATGCGGCATCGGTGACGAACGCATCGGCGGCGACACGAACGGCATCTCTGGCGACAACGCCACCATAGCCAATGACAAAGGCCCCGGCGGCTTTCGCGGCGACATCGGTTACGCCGTCGCCGACGAGGGCCAAGCTGTCATAACGCGTCATCAAATCGCGGCAGATCATGGCTTTACCGTCAGGTAACGTCAGCGGCGAGGCGTGATCGTAATCGACGTAGGCGCCATCGGCGGTCAGGGTAACACCGACAGCGTGGACGTTCTCCTCCGCGATGCCAAGCCGAGCTGCGAGCGGCAAAATCGCCGGGCGCAATCCTCCACTGACAATGTGGACTGCAACGCCAGCTGCCTGCAACGTCGCGATGGCGGCATCAGCGCCAAGCGTCATGGTGGCGATATAAACCTCCGCCAGCCAGTCGAGCGCCGCGTGGTCAGGACGGACAATGTCCATCCGCCGACCGTAGACCTGGTCGATGGTGAGGCGACCGTCCATCGCCATCGCCGTGAGCGGCTCAATTTGGCTAAAGCACCCGGCACGGCGGGCTAATTCGTCGATGCCCTCGATTGTGGACAGTGTGCTGTCGCAATCGAAGGCAACTGCTGCAAAGCGCGCAACGGGAGCTGCGGGGGACTTGAGCGTTGCGGGGCGAACCGACGCTAGCGCGCCGGGCGCCTCGCTCTGTCGATGCCGTTCGGTCACGCCGACAACCCCGGCAACCGACGAATGGCGCTAATCTCTTTGCCGCTTGATCCCTTGATCCGTGCGGCGGCCTCCGGCAGTGGTTCGATCGCGACGATCATGTGGTGAGCGTTGGCGTGCAGCAGCATAACACCATCCGACATGATACCGACGTGACCTGGCCAACAGATGATATCACCACGCTGGAGACCATCCAAATCCGACGGGATCGCGATATCGTCGCCAATTTCTGCGCGTTGAAGGTCGCTATCGCGCGGGGGAGTAAACCCGCAGGCCTGCATCGCCACTTGGATCAATCCGGAACAGTCGATCCCGATCCGCGTTTTGCCGCCCCACAGGTAGGGCGTGCCGACGAAGCGTTCGGCGACGTCGACGAAATCACGGTCGCGCCACGCGGCGTCCGCCACGTGCCGTGCGTAGACGAAGCCGCCGGTCGTCAATTCATAAAACGTGTCGGTCGAAGCGGCGGTGGCGAAAGCCGAATTCATCGAGAGATGCAACAGCGGCGGCGTTTTGATCTCGGGCTCGGGGTAGATAAACGTACCGGTGGATTTTACGCGGTGGGTTGGTGTGGGCAAGCCTCTGACCACTGCGTCGGCTGGCACATAGCCGACGTAGCGATCGGTTTTGAGCTGCACCCACGACCAGCCATCGGTGGTGTCGAAAACGGTGAGTGGTTCGCCAAACAGGGCTTCGGTTTCAAAGGCGGCGGTTGCGACTGGACGTTTTCGCAGCGGCACGGAGGGTCTCAGCACCGTTGCGGCCTCACCGGCTGCGTAGCGTGCCGCCATCACCCGCCCGCGCAGGGCCTCGTCGGCCAAGTCTGGACGGTAGGCGTGGCGTCGGGGATCGAGCGCCGCGTTCGACGGCTGCTGGGTCGATGGCGGTGTTATCGATGGTGGCGTCGCACTCATTTGGCTGCCTCTCGCGCCAGCACGTCAAAGACCGTGCGTGCGGTTTGTGGTTCGCCGCCTTTTGGCCCCAACGGACGTGCCGATGGTCGCCAGCCGTAGAGGTCGAAATGGGCAAAACGGCGCGCGCTTTTGACGAATCGGCGCAGAAACAGGGCCGCTGTGATCGCGCCAGCAAACGGGCTATCGGACACGTTGCCCATATCAGCAACTTCGCTGTCCAGGCCACGCTCGTAGCCCGGCCAAAGCGGCAAGCGCCAAACTGGATCGCCAATTGCGCGCCCTGTTGCGGTCAACTCGGCAGCCAACGCGTCATCATCGGTAAACAACGCTGGCAAATCAGGACCGAGGGCAACGCGGGCAGCCCCGGTCAGCGTTGAAAACGTCAAAATGGTATCGGGTGCCTCTTCATCGGCGAGCGCCAGCGCGTCGGCCAATACTAAGCGGCCTTCGGCATCGGTGTTGCCGATTTCAACGGTTGGCCCGAGGCGGCTTGCAAATACGTCGCTTGGGCGGAAGGCATTGCCGCTGATGCTGTTTTCGGCTGCAGCCACAATCAAGCGCAGCCGAACAGGCTGCTTCGTGGCCATGATCATGTGGGCGAGCGCCAATGACACCGCCGCACCACCCATGTCTTTTTTCATCAACAGCATGGCGCTTGCTGGCTTAATATCGAGGCCGCCGGTGTCGAAGACAATTCCTTTTCCAACGAGCGTGATTTTGCGGGCTTCTGGCTTGCCCCAGGTCAGGTCGATGAGGCGGGGTGGTCTTGAACTCGCGCGCCCTACGGCGTGGATCAGCGGGAAGTTCTGGTCGAGCAAATCATCGCCGACAATGGCGGTGACGCTTGCACCGTGCAGCTTCGCGAGGCTGCGGATCGCAACTTCGATTTCCTCAGGCCCGAGGTCTGAGGCTGGCGCGTTGATCAGGTCACGTCCAGCATAAATCGCTTCGACCTCGGCCATGACGCGCGGACGATTGATGCCGTCGGGCCACGCCAAGCGGGCCAGCCCGTCGGCGCCATCGGTCAACTGCGGGGTCGACTTAAATCGCCGGTATCGGTAGGCGCCAAGCCCCCAGGCGAGGGCGGCCAAATGCGCTGGTCCCGGTGGCAGGTCTGCTGCGAGGCGATAATCGCGGGGCGGCAAGGACGCCGCAAGTTGACCAACCAGCAGTTCAGATGGACCGCATGGGTCGCCCGCTTGGCCACCACCCAAGCCCAAAAATACCGACGCAAGGCTGCCATCTGCCGCCGGAACAAGCGCCTGTTTCTTTGCGACCGACTGGAACGCGATATCCTTAAGCCAACGGCGGCCCAGCGCGGAGACGGCGAGGTCAGCGCCATCACGGGCAAAATGAATTGGCATCCCACCGGGGCCGTCGAAATAGAGTTCGGCAACGCGCGACCGGTCAAACGGCGAGGGAACGGCCGCGGGGCCAGATGATTTGCGGCTCTGGGCAGTTTTTTGCGGCATGTGTCTCGACTGCGTCCTTGTTACGGTGGCGCTACGTATACCAAAACTGCAGGCAAAGCTGGCATGTGGCGTCGGCCGATAGGCAAAGCCCCAACAATACGGCCCGATCGGGTAACTGGCTGAGCCCTAGCCACATCCGGGCGCTTATTGTAGGAGCCCCGCGACAATCTCGACCTCTAACTGGCGCGGGCGGTCTTACACTTTGAGCAGTCATTCCATGCCCGAACGTTATCTTCTCGTGATCGGGAGTAAAACATGGTCGAGCTGGTCGTTCCGTCCATGGTTGTTGATGCATACCCTCGGCATTCCCTTTGATGAGGTCGTGATCGTCCTTCGACAGCTCGGGACTGCGGCTGCGATTGCTGCTCATTCGCCGTCGGGCAAAATTCCAGTGTTGGTCGACCGATCCCTCGGCCCAGTTAAGACGACCGGCGGTTCGGCGACCGCACTTACGATTTGGGATACGGGCGCCATCTTCGAACATCTTGCCGACCAACATCCCGACTTGGCGGTTTGGCCCGCTGACCCGGCAGCAAGAGCCATTGCCCGATCGGTTTCAGCTGAGATGCACGCAGGCTTCTCAGCCCTCAGGCAACATTGCCCCATGGACTTTAATGCGCGGGGGCTGACGCCAACGAGGCTTGAAGCGGTCGCGGCTGACGTCACCCGCATTCTTGCAATCTGGTGTGACTGCCGCGCCCGTTTCGGCGACGGCGGTCCGTATTTGTTTGGGGCGTTTTCGGCCGCTGATGCCATGTATGCGCCAGTCGTTTCCCGCTTCACTACTTATGAGATCGACCTTGGCCAATTCGGCGATGTCGCATCCGCTGCCGCCTACATGGCAAGCATTCGCAGCCTGAAGGGTTGGGCGACCTGGGCGGAGCGCGCTGCGACCGAAGCGGCGGCCTGATCCGGCTTGTCCAGCAGGCGTGCTCCAAATCGGTGCAACATTTAAGCGTTTGTTGACCCCTCTACCCTACTGTGAGGCCTGTGAAGTGTTGCGGGTCTTCCGCAACCCGGTCGCGCAGCGAAATCTGGCGGCTGTCTGACGATATTTCGGGGTTTCCATGGCAACCGACAGCGCACGGCCGTTTCACACCAGCGCAATCGTGCTTTCCATTACTGCTGCCTTATTGCTCGGTGCGTGCGCGCAGTCGACCGGCGGCGACGGCACGACGTCTTTGCTTGGCTCGCCATCGGCCAGCTCGTCGAGCGACGTCGCGGCCGCATCTGATCCTAACGACACGCGCTCGGAACTTGAAAAGGCAACGGATTACTGGGGCAAAAAATACCGAAAAAATCCGCGCGATAAGGAAGCAGCGGTTGCCTACGCCAAGAACCTTCGTGCGGCAGGAGAAAAGCGCCAGGCGCTCGCCGTGCTCCAGCAGGCTGCGATGTTCCACGCGACTGACCGCGAGGTTGCCTCCGAATACGGTCGGCTTGCCCTTGAGTTTGATCAGGTCGGCATCGCCAAACAGATGCTCGCAAGCGCCGATGATCCAGGTAATCCCGACTGGCGCGTGATCTCAGCGCGCGGCACCGTGATGGCCAAGGAAGGCAAGTTTGCCGATGCCACGCCGCTGTTTGAGCGCGCACTGTCGCTTGCGCCGACCGAGCCATCGGTCCTGAATAACCTCGCCATGTCTTATGCGATGGGTGGCGATGCGGCGAAAGCGGAAATCATGCTGCGCCGTATTGAGGCCAGTGGAGCGACCGCCAATCCTAAAATTCGCCAGAACCTTGCCCTGGTGCTGGGCCTGCAAGGTCGGTTCGACGAATCGAAGGCGATCGCGTCACAAGAGATCGGCCAGGACGGGGCGCTGGCGAACGCGAACCTCCTGCGCCAGTTTGTTAAAGCACAGGCAACGCCAACGACGAGCGGACCGGCGGTTGCTGGATGGAGTGCGACGGCTGCGGAAGGCAAGAAGGCCAAATCGGGCAAGAAAGCCAGCTCGGCCAAAGCCTCAAGTGCCCCGAAGAATGAGGCGAATGAAGCAGCACAGGATGCGTTTGTTGCCCCTGTTACGCCAAGCCTAGCTGCGGACGCACCAGAGCTCGCAGCAACGCCGGTTTCGGCGAGCGATGGCCCGGGTAAGCCAGGCTTGCGCGGAATGTCGCGCTAAGCCGGTCGTGCCGCGTAACAGCTGCGGTGTTGGGCTAGGTCACGTGCCCAACACGGCTAGCCCTTGCCGGAGATGACGGGCCAGGGCTAGAAGCCATCAATGGCTCATAAATCAACGTCGCGCGTGGCTCCAAACGCACCCTCAGGGTTGCTTGACGGGACAAGTCGTTCGCCCAAGGTCGGTTTCGTCTCGCTTGGCTGTCCAAAGGCGCTGGTCGACAGCGAGCGCATTTTATCAAAGCTGCGCGCCGAAGGTTATCAGATCGCGCGGGATTACGACGGTGCGGACGTGGTCGTCGTCAACACGTGCGGCTTCCTCGATAGCGCGCGCGCTGAAAGTTTAGAGGCGATTGGCGAAGCGATGGCCGCCAACGGCCGCGTGATCGTGACGGGGTGCTTGGGCAAAGACGAGGCGCTGATCCGCGAGACCCACCCAGGCGTTTTGGCAGTCACCGGGCCGCACCAGTATGAGGCCGTTGTCAACGCGGTCCATGCTGCCGCGCCGCCGGTTCATAATCCCTACGTCGATCTCGTGCCCGAGCAGGGCCTACGGCTCACGCCTCGACATTACGCGTATCTCAAGATTTCTGAGGGCTGCAACAACCGCTGCTCGTTCTGCATTATTCCGAGCTTGCGCGGCGATTTGGCGAGCCGACCGGCGAACCATGTCATGGCGGAAGCTGAAGCCCTGGTCCGGGCTGGCGTCAAAGAACTGCTGGTCATCAGTCAAGATACGAGCGCGTACGGTCTCGATATCCGCTACGCCGAGAGCCAATGGAAGGGCGCGCCGCTCGCCGCCCGCTTCCTCGATCTCACCCGCGCCTTGGGTAGCTTAGCGTCTGCCAATGGTGACCGGCCGTGGGTGCGGCTGCATTACGTCTACCCCTACCCGCACGTCGACCAAGTCATTCCCTTGATGGCTGAGGGGCTGATCCTGCCCTATCTCGACATCCCATTTCAGCACGCCTCGCCCGCCGTTCTGAAAGCGATGAAGCGCCCGGGCGCGCAGCCAGGCCGCATGGGCAGCACGCTTGATCGTATTGCGAAGTGGCGCGAGATTTGCCCCGACTTGGCAATCCGTTCGACGTTTATCGTCGGCTTCCCTGGCGAGACCGAAGCAGACTTCGAAATCCTGCTCGACTTTGTGCGCGCCGCCAAGCTGACCCGTGTTGGCTGCTTCAAGTACGAACCCGTCACAGGTGCAGCCGCGAACGCGCTGCCTGGAGCCGTCCCCGACGACGTGAAACAGGATCGTTGGGATCGCTTTATGGCGGCTCAACAGGAGGTTAGCGCCAATGTTCTAGCGACCCGTGTCGGGCGGACCATCCCCGTGCTGATCGACGAGGTCGACGACGACGGTGCGACTGGCCGGTCGCAATGGGACGCGCCGGAGATCGATGGCGCGGTATTTCTCGACGGTGAAACTAGAGTGAAGGTCGGCGATATGGTTATGGCGCGCGTGGTCGAAGCCGATGCTTACGACCTGACGGCAGAACTCGTAACATAGCAGCTGTAATTGGCGTGACCGCGCGGTCAGCTGCGGATGTCGCCGCCGGTTGCTTTTTTGACGCTGGCTATGATCGCGGTGCTGACGGCGTCGATGTCCTTGTCGGTCAGTGTCGCGGTTTTGGGCGATAATGTCACTTCGATCGCAACGGACTTCAGACGCTGTGCGTTAAGAACTCCATCTCTAAACACATCGAACACAGTGATCGCCGTGATCAGCGCTTTATCGGCGGCTGCGGCGGCCCGGACGACATCACCAGCGGCAACATCCTGACCGACGACGAAAGCGAAATCGCGCGTCACAGGCAACAGATCTGACAGCGCAAGCGGCGGCTTGATCCGGCTTTTGCGCTTCTCGGCTGGGATCTGGTCGAGGAACACTTCGAAGGCGGCGACCGCGCCGCCGAGCCCGAGGTCCGCGACAGTTGTGGGGTGCAAGTCACCAAACGCGGCGAGCACCGTTTTGGGGCCAAGCTTCAGAACGCACGAACGACCCGGGTGGTACCAATCGGGGGCCTCCCTCACAATTTGAGCTTTGGCTATGTCAAACCCGCTCGCTGCCAGGATGGCGGCCACGTCGGCTTTGACGTCAAATGCGCCAGGGGCTGCGGCCGCGCCGTCCCAATGTCGGCCGCTGCCAGTTACGACCGCTGTGCCCGTGCGGACGCCAGCAGCTGCCATGAACTGATCGGCTGCCGTGTCGCCCCGGTAGGCTTGGCCAAGTTCAAACAGGGCGACGTCGGGAAAGCCGCGATTGCGATTGCGCGCGGCGGCTGCCAGCAGCCCTGGTAGCAGCGATGGCCGCATCGATGTCATCTCGACCGACATCGGGTTATCGAGTTCGAGCGAGGCTTCGCCGCCGCCAAATTGTTTGGCCTCGCTGCGGGTGATGAATGAGTACGTCACCGCTTCGACCATGCCTCGCGCAGCCAGTGTCCTGCGCACGCGACGGCCGCGCTTTTGACGGTCGGTCAACAC
>JBBQNE010000066.1:0-16906 GCA_038329675.1 Hyphomicrobiales bacterium
GAGGGGGCGCACGGTTCTTATCCGTAGCTGCTCGGTGAATCACTCAGGCCCTGGCAACAGCTGGCAACAATGAGCGGCAGTTTTCTGGCCGAAGGCAGACAGAGTCCGGATTTGCGTGTCAGGCAATTCATCGCCGGTAGCGGTCATTGATGCCGCATCGCTGGACGCGTGCGGCAAGGGGCAAAGGTTCACTTTTTCCCGTGACCCACTTTTCTGCACAAAGGTGTCGTGCGACCTCTGTTGACAATAGCCCGTCCGCGCTGGCGCACGGAAGCGATCGAAGCTATGCGCTTGCCAACGCAATGAAGCGGGAATTGATTGGTTATGTCGAATGTCCCGTCAAAGGCTACCCGAGCCCAGACTGTATTGACCGATAGCGCCCTCGAAGGGGTGGTCGTTGCGCACTTGCCTGGTGCGAGTTTCATGCGGGCATTTCGGCTTTCCGGGGGGGTATCTGCAGATGTCTATCGCCTCGAACTGGAGGCGGGGGATGGAGCGCACCGAAGTGTTGTCCTGCGTGTTCATGGTCCCAATCACAATGGTCACCCGGCGGCATTAGAGTTCGAAATCCTGCGCGGCGTGACCGGCCTCGGAATCAGTGCCCCGCGGGCTTTGGCTTTGGATGAGAGCCTTCGGCATATCCCACATCCGTTTCTCATCCTGGATCACATAGATGGTGAGACCGCTTTCCCAACGGGCGCTGCAGATAATCAAATAACCAGGATGGCGGAAACGTTGGCTGAAATTCATTCGTTGCCGATCGCTGGTCTGCCAGCGCTGCCAACGCGCAATGATCCGATTCCGGAAATCTTTGACTACCTGCCAAAGGACGCGGAATTCGAAGCTCTGCGACAGACGCTCTCCGAAATGGGCGATACGAACTACGAGGGCTCCGGCGCACTGCTGCACGGCGATTTCTGGCCGGGCAATCTACTCTGGAAGGACCAGCACCTTGTCGGAATCCTGGATTGGGAAGACGCTGCCTTTGGCGATCCCCTGTCCGACGTGGCATGCACAGCGCTGGAACTGACGTATGTCGCCGGGACCGACGGCGCCGAACAGTTTGTTCGTGCTTACGGACGGTTGCGACCTATCAAACCTCGCCGTTTTGCCCTTTGGCAGATCTATGTCGCAGCTGCAGGTCATCATTCGATGGCAGGCTGGGGTCTGGAGGCGAGCCGCGAAGCTCACATGCGCGCCACTGCGTTATCAGTTATCCGTCAGGCTAGCGCTCTGTTGATTTGAGCCCCGGCCACTTCCTGAGCAACCAGGAAACCAGCACGACCAAGGATTTTTGGTTGAACGAACAGACAAAAAGTACCGCGATAGGCCGAGCCGACTCTATGGGCATCGTCCGTCAGCGGCTGCGTTACCTCATTCCGGTCGCCCGGACGCGGGGCCGCCATCGGGCGGCAGTTCTAAAGCGATCAAGGACGCCCGCCATGCGCAGCCGGCAGCCCCGAGTGCAACGGCGGGCGTCGTTGATCGCAGAATGCCTGACGCGCGGGTGGCTGGCACCGTTATGGGGATTTGAGACGAGCGCCTGCTTTGAAGGTCGCCGAATTCCTGGTACTCGACGGCGATGTGGTGAGCGTCGCGCACGCCCAGATAGCGCGATACGACCCGGATGTGCGTGTCGAGGTGGTTCATGTTGGCCCGCATGCCACCAGCTTCAAAGCCGAACTCACCGCTTGAAGTAAGCAGAATAAGTTGCTTGCCAGACAAAATGGGCTCAAGCGGCCAGTCGCCGCGCGAAAGATCGAACGAAAATGTTTTATCGATCCGAACCACCTGGTCGACCCACGCCTTCAAGCGCGCTGGCATGCCGTAGTTGAACATCGGCGTTCCCACCACAATTATGTCGGCCGCCTCGAGTTCGCCGATCAGTTCGTCCGATGGGGCCAACACCGCTTTCATTTCCGCAGTGCGCTCGCCGGCCGGCGTGAAACACGCAGCGATCCAGGCCTCATCGACAAACGGCGGCGGCGCGCTGGCGAGATCACGCACGATGACACGATCGCCCGGATTGCCGCTCATCCAGGCATCAATGAACCGTTTGCTCAGGCGGCGGGAGAGCGAACGTGGACCGCGTACGCTTGCGTCGATCTGGAGAAGTGTGGTCATGGATGCACCTGCTCTTTGAAGGGAGAGCGGGGCTGGGGCCCCGCTCAGTCGTTGTCATTCCGCTGCAACGGCGCGCCCGGCACTCACGGCGACCTCCTCGATCGATCCCCAGAATCTGAGCACGCCCTGCCCGGTCGATGGATCAAGCGAGCCCCACGCTTTGAACTGGCCGCCCATGCCAGCGAACGCGCCCGTCGTTTTGACCACGTTGTAAGTCGTGGCGGCCAACAGCCGCGTCTCGCCCTCCAATGCAGTCAGGACGCTCTTGTCGCGTGTGTGTATCGTCGAGCCGTCCTTGCAAATGAAATAGTGTTCGAGGTCGAGGTATGTCTTGGCGCCGTCTACGCGCGGTTCTCCGACGGCGCGGGCGAAGGCGGCGCCGTCAAAGTCGCCCGACATTGCGACGATGTAGCCGCCGACGGGCTCGGCGTAGTCGAATGTCGCGGTGCCGCCCATGGTGAATTGTTTTAGCATTTGTTGATCCTTTTTTAGTTGATTGCGTTCGGCGATTGCCGAGCGTGTGCGGGCCAAATTGTGCCCGTCTCCAACACCTAGACCATAGAAACTTCTTGATAAGTACGCACCTTTTGGTTCCTATTCGTTATTCGAAAGGTCAGCCCGATGCCCAAAGTGAAGCCAGACGTGTTTGCGCGCGCGTGCCCATCGCGGGAAGTGCTGGCAAAGATCGCCAACAAATGGTCGCTTCTAGTGATCGACGCTCTCGATTCTGGTCCGGTCAGAACCGGGGCCTTGATGCGCCGCGTCGATGGTATTTCCCAGAAGATGCTGACCGAGACCCTGCGCGAACTCGAAGGCTTGAACCTCGTCGAGCGACGGTCGTTCGATTCTGTTCCACCGCATGTTGAGTACGCGTTAACCGGCCTCGGTCGTTCGCTTCGGCAAGCTGTCTGCGAGCTCGATCGATGGGTCGAGAACAATCTCGAAAAGTGCATCGTACCGTGATTGTGGACCTATTGCGAGTGTGGGTTGCTAAAATTACCTCGCTATTTCAATAGCATAGGTGTTCGCACTTTTATCCAGTACGGTGCGCCAAAGCTTGATATGCCGTTGGTCTCTGAGGAATTTCGGTGTTGGCTCACACGGCTGTACCGGTGACACGGCCGCGGCGGAACAGATTGCAAATGTCGGTCGTCCCGCATCGTTGGTCAGTGTACAGATGTGAGCTTCAGTCCGACGACTGAGACCACCAGCAAGCCGACAAATACGTATTGTAACGGCATGAGCACTTCGCCGAACGCGAAACGCGCGACCACGACGGTGCCGACTGCGCCGAGGCCAGTCCAGACCGCATAGGCGACGCCGATAGGGATCGTCGCTGCTGCGCGTTCAAGGAACGTGAAGCTCAAGATGATGCAGACGATGAAGGTTGTCTGCGCGGCCCAGCCGCCGCCATGCGACATCCATTTCAGGCTCGTCGTGAATCCGACTTCGAAAATCGCGGCAACAAAAAGATTCATCCAGCCGCTCATGAGCTGCCTCCGCCAATCGTTTTCGTTGATGCCGTGCCACCCTTTGCGCCGTTGCGGTCGGTCATCAAACGCAACAGCCACTCTAGCGGTCCCTGCGAGAAGCGCTTGAGCCACAGCGCGGCAAGGCCGTGTGTCATGGCGTAGATCGCGACCGCGAGGCCGAAGCATCCGAATGCGCCGACGTGGCTGTAGAAGCCGAGTCCGTAGCCATTGAAAATGAAGCCGGCGATGATTCCTTCAAGGACATAGGCGGTCAGCGACATGCGGCCAGCGGCAACAGTCGCGTTTTGGAACCAGCCGCGTCGCGCAGCCTCGATACCGCCGACCAGATAGACCGCGGCGAGTGTTGGCCCGCCAAGTGCAAGCCCTGCGAACGCTAGCCCTGCGATGAGACCTTCGCCAAGCGCACCATTCCAGCTCAAGGCATAAAGCGCGTTCAGCGGCAGGCCGATGGCCAGCAGCAGCGGAACGCGTCGCCGCACGGCGCCATAGGCGGCGCTGCCGGGCGTGAAAAAGTCGGTTTTTGCCGCTGCCAAGCCGGAACAATAAGCAGCGAATGCGACCGGCCCGTTGAACAGAACGATCCAGAGCAGCGCCGGCGGCCAATCACTAATCCGTTGGATGATCGATTGGGCAAAGCTGCCGTGGTAGCCGGAAATCTGGCCTGATGGCAAAGGTGTCAATACCGTGGGCATCACAACCGCGAGCGCGAACAGGGTGACGGCGCCAAGACCAAGGCAACCGGCAGCAATGTGCAGCAGGCGCTTTGGCGCCATGTCGCGGACGGCCAACAACAAGAGGCCGAGCCAAGCATAAAGCAACAGTATGTCACCGAAAAAGACCAACGTCGCATGACCAAGGCCGATAACGCCGAGCGCGAGAAGGCGTCGCCGGAAGCGTCGGCTCCCTGACGTTCCAGCGCGTTCAGCGGACGCCATTTGGATTGCGAATCCCCAGCCAAACAGGAACGAGAACAGGACAAAGAACTTGCCCTGGAACAACCATTCGACGACGAAGCGCGCGATGCCGTCCCAGCCCGGCTGCGGCGCCATGATGGTCGCGATCGGCTGGGCGAGAAATGGCACGTTGACGACGCATATGCCAAACAGCGCCAATCCGCGGATCGTGTCGACCTCTGAGGCTCTTGGCATGGCGCCCGACTGTGTTAAATTGTTGAGCATTTGCTCAATTGAGCAAGCGCTCAATTTAAAGTCAAGCCACCAAGCCGGTCAGAATAGAACAGCGCGGCAACTAAGGACGAGTAGCATGCGTCGAAAGTCGGCAGCGGATCGCCGTGAGGACATTATTGGAGCGGCGGCGCAGGTTCTGCTCGATCGTGGCTTGCTCGCGGCAACAACGCGAGACGTTGCCGAGCGTCTCGGCATGAGCTCTGGCTTGCTGAACCACTACTTCAACTGGTCTGAACTGCGTTCCTTGGCGTTTGGTCGCCTCGTCGATGCGGATAGGTCGCGCGCGTTGTCATCGCACAACCATGAGCCTGCCGATGTGGTGTTGGCAGCGTTCGTGCAGACCTGCTTCGCGCCCGAATATGATGCGCTGTGGCGGTTGTGGATCGAGGCGATGGATCTTGGCCGGAGCGACGCCAATCTCGGCGCGCAACTGAGACGATGCGACCTGGCCTGGCATCAAGGCTTCGCCGACCTGATCCGGCGGGGCAACGGCGAGCGCGTCTGGCGATGCAACGATGCCGACGGCGCGGCATTGCGGCTGATCGCGCTGATCAGCGGCCTGGCCGGGCTGACCCTCATGCCCAACGCCCATGTTTCCAGGCAGGATGCCATCCGGCATCTTGGCGTTGCAGTAAGATACGAGTGCGCCGCGCCGGTCCAGCAAGCGGCTCGTCGGCGGTTATCGAGAGCCAAACGGGCAACGAAATGAACACGTCGCATGCCGTCAGATGAGACCGCTGGCTGGGCTGGCGAAGGGTTGAGGGCACTGGCGGCGGAGCACTCGACTGTGTTGATGTCAGCGGATAACAATCTGCGCTCGTAAATGTCTTCGAAAGCACTCCGTCGATGGCCAAGGTCACGTATGATTGCAGGAAATGCCCCGGGTTCTGTTGTTCCTATCCCAATATCACGTTGAAGCGGCGGGACGTTTCGCGGCTAGCCAAACACTTCCAGCTCGCCTTTGAAGTGGCCGAACGGACGTTCACGCGCACGGCGCATGGCGAAAAATGGACGCTGCGGCGTAAGAAAGACGAACATTTCGGTCGGATTTGCCGCTTCTTCGACGTCAAATCCCGCAACTGTGGGGTGTATGCGGCAAGGCCCGAGGTTTGCCGCAGCTACCCTGAAAAAACGCGGTGCGGCTATTACGATTTCTTAGCCTTTGAGCGAAAGCATCAAGGGGACGCGACTTACGTTGCCCGCACGGACAGCGGAGAGTGGACCTGAGGCCGCAGCGCGGTCGCCGGTGGGATTGACGTCGTTTCAAAGCGATAGGCTTGGTTAAGGCGTTATTGTTGACCGCTGTGTTTAGTCCATGTGCTGACCATAGCGATGGACCTTGAGCGACCATGACACTTGCTGCCACAAGCCAACCTCGTCCGAGCGAGCGGTCCCCGCACGTGGCGGCTACATCGCCTACTTTTGACCCGACCACTGAGCTGACCTTGGACCCGACTACTGGTCCAACGTCCGATCCATCGCGCGACTACTACCTCGCAAAACAGGCGAGCGACGGCTGGAGCCATTACTTTCGGGGCCGACGTTTTGCGGGCATCGAAGCCCAAATCCGCGAGATCTCGGGCAAAACTGGCCGTTGCCGCATCATCGACGTCGGCGGCCGCGAAGAATATTGGCGCCCGCTTTTACCCGTCCTCGACGAGGTCTCGGCTCGGGTCACCGTCGTTAACTTGGAAAAGACACAACCGAACGCAGGGCCCTTGTTTGATTTCGCCTATGGCGATGCGTGCGATCTTTCAAGCTACAGCGATGGCAGCTTTGACTTTGCCCATTCAAACTCGCTAATCGAACATGTCGGCCAATGGAGCAAGATGCAGGCGTGTGCTGCCGAAATCCGCCGCGTTGCAAAAAACTATTACGTTCAGACGCCCTATCTTTGGTTTCCTGTTGAGCCGCACTTTCGTGCGCCGTTCTTCGCCTGGCTTCCAGAGCAGACGCGGGCCAAAATTCTGATGCGGTTTAATCTTGGCTACATTGGTCGTGCCGCGACCCTCGACCAAGCCATGGCCGACGTGCAAAGCATCAATTTGCTCGATCTCGCGCAGATGAAAGCGCTGTTTCCAGACGCGCAGATTAAGTTTGAACGCGTTGGCGGCCTGCCGAAATCGATGATTGCGACGCGTCAGGCTTGATCGTCCAGGACACGCTTCCGCTTAACCGCATGGACCGAGGCGAAACCGGACAGGGCCCTTGACCCGGCCCGTTTTGAATGCGGCCAGACATACCGGAATGCCACCTTGCGTGATCTCGATTTGTCGCGCGTCGGCGAGGGTTGCCCCGACTCGTCGGACGTCATCCATGAGCGGACGCCAGTCCCCGCTTTCGCCCGCCAGCTGTCGAGCAACCTCAGATGGACACAGCGACTTGTCGGGGCCGCGTTGTTGGGTCAACGCCAAGATGAGCCGTGTCAGCTCAATATCGATCGAACATGGCATGTCGCGTCCAATCGTTTGCCACTCGGCTCAGGGCGGTTTCGAGCATTGGCCGATCGTTGGAGGTCTTAACTCGATCACCTTGACACCCGCAGCCGCTCGGTCACATCTACGACACACGCGATCGACATTTGATGCGACGCTTGCCAGTCAAATAGCCCAATGAAGGTAGCCCATGACCGACCATAGCCAAGCTCACGATTTGATCCGCGAAACGATTGCTTCCAACGATGTCGTGTTGTTCATGAAGGGCAACCGTATGATGCCCCAATGCGGTTTCTCGGCAACGATCATCAAGGTCCTCGATCACGTCGGCGTGCCCTATAAGGACGTGAATGTCCTTGAAGATATGGCGGTTCGCGAAGGGATCAAAAGCTTCACGAACTGGCCAACGATCCCGCAGCTCTACATCCAGGGCGAGTTTGTTGGCGGCTGCGACATCGTCCGCGAAATGTTCCAAGACGGCGAACTGCAAACCATGCTGCAGGATAAGGGTCTGATCCAGAAGGCCAGCGTGTGACAACCGCCAACACGTAAAGTTGGGCTGGCTGGCCGATTAAGCTCGTTGGTCAGGCGAGGTCAACGCGAAACGGGGACAGACGATGAGGTTCGGCGGGCGGCGTTTCCTGTTGAGCCTCGCCATTCTGGCTGCGAGCGTGTTTCTCGCACTCGGCATCACGCAGCCGATGATCAAGCTGACGAAGTACGTGTTTTGGACAACCGAACACTCGCTCATCTCAACGGTCACTGTCTTGATGAACGATGGGCAATCGTTCCTGGCCGTTATGGTACTCGTTTTTTCGATCATACTGCCTGTGTTGAAGTTGCTGTATTTGCTGCTTATCTCGACGCTCCCAGCCGTCGAGATCATCCGGCATTCCCGACGCCTGCGCGCCTTGGAGTGGCTCGGCAAATGGAGTATGCACGACGTTCTCGTGCTGGCGTTGACGATATTTTTCATCAAGAGCCAAGGCGTCTATGATGCCGCCAGCTTGCAGGGCGTTTATTACTTCACCGGCGCCGTGCTGTTGATGATCCTAGCCTACGCTTGGCTGCGCATTGATGCTGCGAACGGCCAAGCCGTGTTGCCCGAACCTGAACCGGAGCGCCGTGGCCCAGCATCGCCGTTTCGAAACTTCGTTTTGAGCTTCCTCATCATTATCGCGACCGTATTCTTCGCTCTCGGGATCATTCTGCCGGTCATTCAATTTACGACCGTTTACGTATGGACCGACAAGCATTCCATTGCGACGATCATCTATGCGCTTTGGACTAATCAGGAGTACTTCCTTTGTGCTGTTGTTTTTGCCGTCTCGATTTTCTTCCCATTTCTCAAGTTGCTCTACCTCCTGACGCTTGTGACGTCGCCAGATCTATCGCCTGAGTTCCGCAAGAAATCATTCTCGACAATGGAATGGCTTGGTCGGTATTCCATGACCGACGTGATGGTGCTCGCCTTAATGATTTTCTACGTCAACTCATCTGGTTACACGACCGCGACTGTCATGCCGGGTGTCTATTATTTCGCTGCCAGCGCGCTGATAACGATGCTCGCGTATGGCTGGGCGAACTCGGTGCCGGTTCAACGTCGACCGGCTGTGGTGGCCGTCGCGCCGGGGTTGCCCGCCGCGGCCTCCGGTCCGATGGTCGGTGCGCGCTCGCGGAAGGTCCGGTAAGACTTTACGCCCGCGCAGCGGCGGTCGCTGAGGCGCTCACTCCAGACGCCTGGTCAAGACCCGGGTGCGCTGATGTTATCGGCCGTTCAAAACTGTTGGGTTTCTCGGGCTAACGGCATTTTTGGCTGTTGATCAGCCATCCGCAGTATAGACTTCAATTCGATTGCGGTGAGCGCAGCGAGTCCTGCCATCACCAGGCTAATAGCAATCGCGAGATAATGGTCTGGAGCGCCAAATAAAATAGCAGTCGCTAACAATGCTGCAACCGCGACGGACATGGCCTCGCGTGAGCGTTTGGCGGCGGCCGAATAGCCGAACGTTTCTGTTCCCGCCGTGTTGTCCGTCGTGTTGCCCGCCGAGTCCACCGCTACGATTGCCGCTGCCAATGACCCAAAAACGAGCGCCACGGTCACCCAATCGGGAAGGGTCGGCGACGTTGTTGAAATGAACCGGTCGAAGCCGTCGCCGGCTGCAAGCCCTGAACCCAGAGCAAACAAGAGAATTGGTGCGACATGGGTTGCAAACAGCCGTTGCAATTGTCGGGGTCCGACTAGCGGCGTGACGAGCTCAACAAAAGTGCTTGCACCAGCGGCAAGAGCGGCGAGTGCTGCGGCCTGGACGGCGGCTGAGCCAGTTGCGGCCGCCACCATAAAACCACCCGCTGCCAACGCGAAGTAGATTGTTGCATCGATGGAACTTGCAGGAACAGCGCTTGCATCGCCGGGGCTGACATAGCAGGGGCTCGCATAGTCGGCCCTCGCATAATTGCGGTTTGCATCAGCATCGCCGGAGCTTTTCGTGCTTCCGTCTGCGGGATTTGTCTCAGCCAAGGTGATGTTCATCTGTGTCATGGTGCAGTATCCAGACGGAAGCGCCTTCGTCAGGCCGTATCTATCGCTTTGTTATAGCAATGAAATCTTAACTTGCACAGGTCGGATTGTTGCGCGTGCGATTTGCTACGTTCGGGCGGCAAATCGGTCAAGGATTGGGCCGAGCTGAGGTTCGAATTGACAAATCAGGATCGGCGTGGCGGTTAGGCTGCGTCGCTGCTTCCAATGTCAACGCACCGGGGCACGATGGTGGATGGGACCCATCGCGACGGATCTTCAGTTTAAGAAAACGGACTTTTAAGCGCGATGTCCAGTGACGCCCAGCAACCCGGATTGCGCGCCTTACCGCGTGCCCTCCATCCCGTGACACAACTTCTGTCCCGGGTTGCGACGGCCGATCAGGAAGCTTTTGGCGACCTTTATGATGCAACGTCGGCGAAACTATACGGAATCGTGCTGCGTATTTTACGGCGTCGCGATTTAGCCGACGAGGTTTTGCAAGAGGTCTACGTGAAAATCTGGGAGCGGGCTGGCGATTTTGATCCCTCTCGCGGTTCGCCGATCACGTGGATGGCGACGATCGCCCGCAATCGGGCGCTGGATGAAGCGCGCAAACAATCGCCGGTCTCGATTGAGGATGCCCCCGAGGCGCTGAATATTCCCTCCGATGATCCGTTACCGCTGCAATTAGCCGAAACCGCCGAAGACGTGCGGCGGCTCCACGTGTGCCTCGATCGGTTGGAACCCAAGAAACGCGAACTGGTCATCTTGGCTTACATGAACGGGGCCACCCGCGAGGAACTCAGCCAGCGCTACGGTCACCCAGTCGCCACGATCAAGACCTGGCTGCACCGGTCCATCGCTCAACTGAGGTCATGTTTATCGCCATGACCACAGATTACGACATCAACGACCTCGCCGCTGAGTACGTCCTTGGGACGCTCGACGCCCAAGAGCGCGTCGAGGTCGAATCGCGACGGGCTACTGAGCCGATGTTGGCGGCGACCATTGTGGCGATCGAACGCGACTTGGAGCCGTTGGCGACACTCGCCAGTGACGTTGCGCCGCCACCTGCCATTCGCGCGCGGCTTTTGGAGACCGTTGCGCGATTGCCTCAGGTAGCCGTCGGTACCGCTGCGCGAGCAGACACCAGACTGTCAACTGCTCCGCCGCCGCCAGTTGATGACGCGGCCGTTTCGCGACCAGACTTTACCAAACTCAGGCCCGGCAATTTGCTTGGCCGCGATGCCGATGAGGACCCGGCAATTGCGCTGTCGTCGGCGCGCGGCGAAATTGTTGAACTGCGCGGTCGCGTCAACCGTTGGCGTGGGCTAACGGCGGCTGTCACGACGGTGGCAGCCTCGCTTGCCGCGTCGTTGGCTGGTCTCCTCATCTATCGCGACGCGCTTCGGCCGCTGCCAATTCCCGCCCAACAAACGTTCGTGGCTGTACTTCAGAAGAACGACCAGTCGCCTGCGTTCTTGATGACGGTTGACGTTGGCAAACGTATTTTCACGGTTCGTCCGGTCGCCGCAAAACAGCCGTCGGGTAAAAATTATGAGTTGTGGATCATCCACGAAAAGCTCGGCGCGCCAAAGTCGCTCGGCATTATCGCCGATAACTCCGCGCGCGCCGGGGTCAGTCTCGCCGCTTACGATGCTGCGGCGATTTCAGGGGCAACCTACGCGGTAACCGTGGAGCCAACCGGCGGCTCACCGACGGGAGCGCCAACGAGTGCACCCGTTTTCATTGGCACGCTGTTGCCCGCTGGCCTTGCGGTCCCCTGACGGGCAGCAACGGTTGCAGAGCGCAGGGCCGGGGACGGGGCCGGCACGGGGACGGGGCCAACCGTTCGAGCCTCGTTGCGGCGATCAAAGATTTGCACGGTTTCAAGACGCATCGCGACGGAAATAAACGGGCCTGACGTTTCGTAGTCGAGACGGTGGTGATCAAGGCCCGGTGGCCGCGACATGGCGCCGTTCGAACGGAGATGATCGATGTCCAGAACGCGTAAACTTGTGATTGGCGGCCTTGCCCTGGTTGCGATCGCCGGTGGTGTCGTTGCCGCCTCGGCCCACCGTGGTGGCTGGGGCCCTGGTGGTTACGGTATGCATGGCGGTGGTCGACACGGGGGCGGCGAATTCGGCTTCCTAGCGGGTAAGGTCTGCAATGGCCGCGGTGCAGAGATGGCCGATGTCATGGCCGTCCGGCTCGAAAACCGGTTGAAGACAACCGATGCGCAGAAGCCTGCACTCGAGGAGCTCAAAGCTGCGATGAAGGCTGGTGTCCTTAGGGCCGAAGCGGGGTGCCCAAAGCGGCCCGAGCGAGCCGCCGATGGTAGCCGTCCTGCAAGGCCAACGGCGCCTGAGCGTTTGGCCAATCTCGAAGCCGGTCTCGTGGCACGTCTAGAAGCGGTCCGGACGGTGCGGCCTGCTGCCGACAAATTTTATGCAACGCTTTCCGATGAACAAAAACAGGTTCTCGCTGCGCAAGGCGAGAAGCGGGGCGGCTGGCGCAAGCGCGGCCGGGGCGATCGCGATGGGGGCTCAGAGGGTGACGGCGCTGCGCCTCCGCGAGCTGAGTGACGATATATTGAGGTGGATTGCGAGCAGAAACTGGATCACCGGTCGATGCTCGTTTTTTCGAGGCGTATTGCCGCGAAACTCAACTTGGTCTGATCCGTAGTTAAACGATCCTGCTTGGCTGTCGCTGGGCAGGACGAACCCGTAACCGTTGTCAAAGAGATGAACATGATCCCAGCGTTTTCCAGAAATGTGACTTGGGCGGCCGCCGTTGTCGCAGCCTTGACCTTGGCCGCTTCGGGTCCCGCCTACGCGCGCGCCTCAACCAACATTGTCGAAGCCGCCGTGGCCACGCCGAGCCTGTCGACCCTGGTCACCGCCGTCAAAGCGGCCGACCTGGTTGGCACGTTATCAAGCAAAGGCCCGTTTACGGTGTTTGCACCAACTAACGCTGCCTTTGCAAAGTTACCCAAGGGCACCGTCGCAACGCTTGTGAAGCCAGCCAACAAGGCGAAGCTGACCAAGATTTTGACCGCCCATGTGGTCGCTGGCGATGTGTCGTCGCGCGAACTTCTGACTCTGATCAAAAACGGCGGTGGACATGCCGTTCTGAAGACGGTCTCGGGCGACCGGCTCGTGGCTAGCACCAAGAACGGCAAGATCTTCATCAAGGATGAAAACGGCGGTATCGCTCAGGTCACGGCTGCTGATTTGAAGCAGTCAAATGGCGTCGTCCACGTCGTGTCGTCCGTGCTGTTGCCGAAGTGATGCCGAGCGCCCCTAATTTGCTCGCGTCATGAGGCATGGGCCCGTCGCGTTGTCCCACGCGGCGGGCCTTTTTTGTAGTCGGCCGCCGTAACCGTTGCTGGTCCGACACCTTGACCCCCGCTTCGAACGGGGCAATGTCAGCGACACGCGTACCGTTCTAGAGGGTCGCGTCCTGGCCGCCATACGAGGCGCGGCGCCGCAATTAAAGGACGTTGACGGCCGCCCATGGCTTCAGCCCTGCTCAATTCGTATCGGCTGGCTAAAGCCGGGCTGGTTTTTGCCAGGTATGGCGTCCGGTTTGTACCCAAGGGTATGCCGGTTCCGACCGTTTTAAAGTTTGCTGCAGCCTTGACCGCACCAATAGGTTGGCTGACGGCGCCATTCCGCATTGGTCAACCCAAAGCCAAACGTCTTTCGGCGGCTTTAACGAAACTCGGCCCAAGTTACATCAAGCTCGGCCAGTTTCTAGCGACACGCGCCGACTTGATTGGCCCGGAGTTGGCGCGAGATCTTTCGCACCTTCAAGACCGTTTGCCGCCGTTTTCCGATACCGAGGCCCGGGCTACGGTCGAGCGAGAACTCGGCGGAAAGCTCGAAGACTATTTCGTGTCGTTTGGCCCTCCGGTCGCGGCTGCCTCGATCGCGCAGGTCCATAAGGCCGAAGTGATCGATAACGGGGTGCGCCGCTCCGTTGCAGTTAAAGTCCTGCGGCCCAACGTTGAGAAACGGTTTCGGCGGGATCTTGATAGTTACGCCTTTGCCGCCCGCCAAGCGGAAGCTTGGTATGAACCAGCTCGCCGCTTACGTCCCCGGGCTATTGTCGAGAACTTGAAGCGAACGACCGACCTCGAGATGGATCTTCGGCTTGAAGCGGCTGCCATTTCCGAAATGGCCGATAACATTAAACGGGTGCCAATCGTCGGGCCGGTCAACTTTCGCGTTCCGACCGTCGACTGGAAGCGAACGCGCAAACGCGTCATGACGATCGAGTGGATCGACGGCACACCCATCGGTAATCATGCGTCAATCGAAGCCCAAGGCTTTGATCGTCGTGCCCTGGGTTTGACTGTGATCCAGTCGTTTTTGCGTCATGCCATGCGCGATGGTTTCTTCCATGGCGATATGCACCAAGGAAACTTGTTCGTCGATAAAACAGGGGCGATCGTCGCTGTTGATTTTGGCATTATGGGTCGGGTTGGACCGCGCGAGCGACGCTTCCTTGCCGAGGTGTTGTACGGTCTCATAACGCGCGACTACCGTCGCGCCGCTGAAATTCATTTCCAGCTTGGCTACGTGCCAGCGCACCACGACGTGGCCGTGTTCTCGCAGGCCATGCGCGCCATTGGCGAACCCATCCACGGGCGACCGGCGTCGGAAATCTCGATGGCGGATCTGCTCGGACAGCTATTTGCCTACACGGACGTGTTCGACATGGAGACGCGACCCGAGTTGATCTTGCTCCAAAAAAGCATGGTCATCGTCGAAGGTGTCGCGCGTGGCCTCGACCCCGAATTGAACATGTGGGTGGCCGCTGAGCCGGTTGCCCGTGAGTGGATTGAAGACAATTTGGGCGCCATCGGCCGACTTCGCGACGCTGGCGAAGGTGCAGGTGAAGTCGCCAAACTTTTGGCCGATGTCCCGCGACTGGTGCTGAGCGCCGAGCGGGGTGCTGTCGCGTTGAGTGATATGACGGCAACCGGGTTACGGCTCGACGAGGCGACGTTGGCGAAATTCGCCAATGCGCAAGCTCGCGGGCGCTGGCGGTGGACGTTGGCGCTCTGGGTTGCGGCGATCGCACTCGCCGCGATTGCTGTCGCGCAGTTACCGCTGCGATGGCCGTAAGTGGCGGCTTGAGGGTATTGCACCAGACATTCAGTCCTCATTCCATTGCCACGCCACGTTTGCGCGGTCTCAGCAAGTGTCGCCGCAAGTGGGACCAGGGCAATGGCCTCAAGGGCAAAGTTACTGAAAACAGACGCGAGCAATTTGCCGTCGACTGGCCGCAACTTTTGGTGCGGACAAGAGTAACTCTGACGTGTTGGGCCTTCTCGAATTTGGTAAACTGGTTTGGCGTTTAGCCCAGCGCCCAACGGGGCGGGCGCGTTAGCTGCGACCGGGGCCTAAAAATCGGGACTCAGCGGCCAAGTCCGACACGATGCGCAATAAATTGGGGGCAACGTGGTTGCGAAAATGAAACCGCAAGTTGCAGCGCTTGACGATGACTTGGCAAAGCCAGCGACTGGTTTTCGCGGCGAGTTGGTTACGAAAAATGGGGCGGCCGATGGTGCCCTGCAGACCAAACTACACTGTGAGATTGTCAGTGGCGTTGCATCAACGGACCCGACGTTTTGGGCGCGCGCACTGCCTGGCGAACCGGAGGGGTTCGCTTTACAGTCCGGTTGCGAGGCTTCGGGACGCGGCGCCTTTCGACTGTTTGCCGTCGTCGTGCGCGCGGGAGGCCGAACGCTTGCGGTTTGTCCGCTGTTTTGTGTCGATTATCGCCTCGACACGTCGCTTCAAGGGATTGCTCTGCGCATGAGCCTCGCCGTGAACCGGCTCATTCCCGGCATCGCCCACATGCGGCTGCTCGGTTTTGGCTCACCCTATGCCGACCTTTGCGCCCTGGCGATCGAGCCTGATCTGGATGAAGCGACGGCGCGAAACGTTCTGCGTTTGATGGTTGAGACGGTCGTCGACCATGGCAAATCCCAAAAAATTGCCTTGTTCGCCGTCAAAGATCTGCAGGAAGATCATTACGGGTTGTTTGCCGAAGTTTTGAAGGAAAACGGCTTTTCCCGCATGAATGCCCTGCCAAATTGTGCGGTTGAATTGCCCTATACCGACGTTGAAAATTATCTGGCAACGTTGTCGCGCGCGACCCGTAAAGACATTCGCCGCAAGCTGAAGGCTGCGGGTCCAATTGAGGTCGAGGCCCGCGCCGATATCGATGACATCAAGCACGAAATTCGCGCGCTCTACGAATCCACGCGTGGCGCTTCGGCGCTCGACTACAATGATTTTGAAACACTGCCGGAGAATTATTTCGAGGCCGTGTCGCACGCGATGGGTGAGCGCGCCGTGTTCATGATCTACCGCATCAAAGGAGAACTCATCGCCTTCAACTTGCTCTTGATCGGTGACGACCGAATCGTTGACAAGTTCCTTGGCATGCGGCGTGACCTCGCCGAAAAACATAATCTCTACGTCTACAGTTGGATGCAAAACATCAAGTACTGCATCCAACGGGGGGCCCCCGTCATGCAATTTGGCCCGACGGCTTACGGATTGAAGCTTCGGTTTGGCAGCACTCTGCAAGATCGCGGCATCTGGTTTCGGCATACCGGACGTGTTGCCAATGCTGTTTTGAGGCGGCTCGCGCCAATAGCGGCCTTTGACCGGCTCGATCCCGAACTCTCGAAGTGGCGCAAGCGAAAGACAATTCGCGACGCGTGAGGTGTGAGCAGAGCTTTGTCGGCGCGCTTTTCCTTCGCACGTGTCAGCGACGCCTATCCATCGAACCGTGTTGACACTTCGGCCCAGAACATTTAAGGAACATGGAGAGAATTATGAAGCGCTGGGCGCGCTGTTGCGCCGTTCGCAACCGAACCCGATGCGCCCCGTTTCCTGGTTGCGTCAATGCGGTGGACAAGCAACACGAATTGGCCTTGCCTATCGGCGATTGGTTTAAGCTCAGGTGATGGCGAGTCGGGCGCGTGCCCGGTGTTTTGGATTGGAGGCCCACATGGCTGGTTCGGTAAACAAGGTCATCTTGGTTGGAAATCTGGGCAAGGACCCAGAGATCCGGCGGTCGCAAGACGGGCGCCCCATTGCCAACCTTCGTATCGCCACCACCGAG
>JBBQNE010000067.1:0-16675 GCA_038329675.1 Hyphomicrobiales bacterium
CTTCAGCTGGTGGCGATGGGATCAGCACCGCTGCCGCTACGAGGACGAGCACGGCAGCGGCCGCAGCTGTGCCGCTGGTCTTGGCCATACTGGGCGCGCTGGAGCGGCGGAACATGCCGCCGCCCATCATGCCACCCGCTATTCCACCCATTGCAAGCGCGAGGACGGCCAACACGTCGAGCAGGATCAAGCCTATGGCGGCCGCCATCAGCGATGGCTTGAGCGGCACAGCGCTGGTGCCTTCATAGCCACGTCGTTCGATGCCAGCTGGCAACGGTGGCAGCGGTTTCAAGTCGGGCTTGGCGCCCAGCACGTTCAACGCGCGAGCGGTTGAGGCGGCGCCATAGTATCCGGGTGGATGATCGAGGTTGGCTGGTCGATCCGTGCCGCCACCAGCCTTAAGCGGCTGTGCGGTCGGCGGCGGGGCTTTGAGCACGCCAAAACCATCGAGCGTCTGGACGGGCGGCAACAGTTGCTCCGGGCGGACGGCGGCTTGGTCGGCAGCAGTTGCATCGCCGGTCGTCTGGCCAACGCCAGCACCCTCGCCCGCGCCTTTGCCGAGCGTCGATATCCGGCGCATCATCTCAACGAACAGACCCGATAGCGGCAGGTTCGACCAATCAGAATTGGCCGTGATGTGAAAGAGCACGATCTGGCCCTCGCCGAGTTTCTTTGACGTCACCAACGGTGTGCCGTCGTTCAGGCGGGCTAAAATCGCGACATCTGGCGTCAACTTTGCCGGGTCAGCTAGAACTTGGCGCGTGATTGTCACGTCGGGCGGGATCGTCAGGCCTGCAAAGAGACTACCATCGTCGAACTTTGCCAGCGACTGGGGCGTCGACCACGACAGCGCGCCACCGAGCGTCCGACCGCCGATGCGAAGCGGGACTGGCAAGAGGTCATCGCCACCTTTTTCCAGGCGCGGGCCAGCGAATCGGACGAGCACGCCGCCGCGCTTGACCCAGGCATCGATCCGGTCGTGGACATCGCCCGACAGGGTGCCGATGTCAGCCATGGCGAGGACGGTCGACTGTTCTTTGAGTGCCGTGTCGACGGACTGCTGCAGGTTTGCGTCCTTTGGCACCACGAGTTCAGCGAACGGGGCGAGCGCGCGTTGAATGTAATAGAGCGGAGCTAGTAGTGGCTGGGCCTGTTCACGGCTTTCGCTCGAAACAAGACCAACGCGATGCCATTGCGACCGGGCGTCGAGCAGGTTGACGGCGGCGGCCGACCGCTCGCCGGTGATTTCAACGCGGGCGACCTGGTTGCGCAGTTCGAGCGGTAGATCGAACGATACAGTTACGGTCGCTGAACCGGTAGCCAGCCGGAACGTCGCCTCCGAGAGGCGCTGTCCACGGGCGGCGAGCGCGTGCACGACACCGTCGCGGTTGCCGCGCGTATCGGCCCTCATCACGGTTGCTTCGAGCTTGCCTTTTTCGCCGACGGCACCGAGCACGGCGAGCGGTGCCATAGCGCCATCGCCTTCGACGATTGATACCGGGCCGAGCTTGCCTAGACGCCCAGCGAACGCCGCGCCCGTGCCATCGTGATCGAGGCCGTCGGACAGCCACACGATGCTCGGTGGGCCGCTCGTTGCGTTGGCGTTCGCCGCATTAGCGTTGGCGCCGCCGGGGGAAGTCGCGGGCGATCCTGCCGTGAACACCCGCTCCAGCGCAGTGATCGCCTGGATGCGGTCTGGCGCATAGGGCTGCGGGAGGATCGCGGCGGCCGTGGTACGGGCATCGCCCGGTGTCTCGATTTTGTAGGATGCCGTTCGCGCGGTCGCGGCCATGGGAGCGACGACGACGCTGCGGCGCTGCGCTTCGGCTTCCGTGATCAGCCGCTCGACGAGATTGGCGCGGGCGGCAAATTGGGCGGCCGATGCCCAGCCATTGTCAACTGCAATGACGACGGGGCCAGTACCAGCGAGACCTTTTTCGCGCGATGGATTGAGGATCGGCTCAGCCAGCGCCAGAATGACCAGGGCGGCGGCGAGCAGGCGCAGGAGCAAGAGCCACCAGGGCGTGCGGGCCGGTGTGCGTTCTTTACCTTCGAGGCCAACAAGAATGCGCGTTGCTGGAAACGCAACTTCCTTCGGCCGTGGCGGCACGGTGCGGAGAAGCCAATAGATCGCGGGGAGGGTTGCGAGCGCGGCGAGAAGCCAAGGCGACAGGAACGTCAGCGCGGCGATGCTCATGCCCGCTGCTCCCGCTGGTCGGGGCTTGGCGTGATTTGCGCGCCGAGTTCTTTGCCCTGCATGTGGACGACGAGTGACAACAAGGGTTCGGCGGCCGGGCGATCGGTGTGGTGGATCATGAACGACCAGCCGAGCCGCGTTGCGATTTGGCGCAGGCTGGCCCGGTGAGCTTGAAGCTTTGCGACGTAGGCTTCGCGCAAGGTCTCGGCGCGTTCGGCAATCCAGCGGTCGCCGCCCTCAAGGCCAACGAACTCAGTGCGACCCGAGTAAGGCAGTGTCTCTTCGGCAGGGTCGAGGACCTGAATGATGTGGCCCTGCACACCATCGCCAGCGAGCTGTTCCAGACGTTGCCGGATTTCGTCGATCGGATCGAGGAAATCGCTAATCAAAATCGTGCCCGAGAACCGCGACAATTGTACGGCGGGCGGGAGGCTCAGGTCGAGGGTTGGATTACCGGCAGCGCGCGCGATGGCCTCGGCGAGCTTGCGGGCGGCATAGCGGGTGGCGGTTGGCTGCGATAGACCAATGAGCGCAACGCGTTCGCCGCCACGGACTAAAAGTTCGGCGGCGGCAAGGGCTAGCACCAGCGAGCGATCGCGTTTGGTGACCGTCGACAGGTGGCTTTTGAAGCGCATCGAGGCAGAGACGTCGGGCCACAGCCAAACGGTGTGTGCAGCTTCCCATTCGCGCTCGCGCACGAACAGGTGGTCGGAGCTCGCCGAGCGTCGCCAGTCGATCATCTGCGCGGTGTCGTTTTGACCGTATTGGCGGAACTGCCAGAACGTCTCGCCGGGGCCAGCACGGCGGCGGCCGTGGATGCCATGGGAGACGGTCGCAGCGATCCGTTCAGCGTCAAGCACCAGGTCCGGTAGCCGATCGGCCAGACCATGGGCGTCGGTTTCCACGGGCCCTAATTCGCGTCGCAAGGTTGCGGCGGCGGCAGCGTTGCCGGGTTTGCTCGACGGTTTGCTCGTGTTGGGTGGCTCCATCCGGACGGGCTACTCCAACATGCCGCCGAGGCGAGTGATAATCTGTCCAAGATCACGGCCCTCGGCGCGGGCGGTGAAGTTCAACGCCATGCGGTGGCGCAGGATCGGGTCGGCGAGTGCGATGACGTCATCGACTGAAGGAGCCAGACGGCCGTCGATCAATGCCTTGGCGCGCACCGCAAGCATCAGCGATTGGCTGGCCCGCGGGCCGGGGCCCCAGGCGACGTAGCGGTCGGTCTCGACATTGGCGCCGGTGCCGGGCCGGGCCGACCGCACGAGCTTCAAAATCGCCTCTACGACTTTGTCGGGAACCGGGATCTGTCGAACTAGTCGCTGGGTTGCCATCAACTCTTGTGAGGTAAAGACGCTTTCAACCGTTGTGCGCTCGGTGCCGGTGGTCGCATACAACATGCGCCGTTCGGCCACGAGGTCGGGATAGGTCACCTCAATTTGCAGCAAGAACCGGTCGAGCTGGGCTTCAGGCAGTGGGTAGGTGCCTTCCTGCTCAAGCGGGTTTTGCGTCGCTAGGACGTGGAACGGGGCTGGCGTGTCGTGGCGTTGGCCAGCCACGGTGACGTGGTGCTCCTGCATGGCCTGCAGAAGCGCCGATTGCGTCTTGGGGCTGGCGCGGTTGATCTCGTCGGCCATCAGCAGTTGCGTGAAGATTGGGCCGGGGATGAACCGGAACGAACGCCGCTGCCCGGGGTTGTCTTCCAACACTTCCGAGCCGATGATATCGGATGGCATAAGGTCGGGTGTGAACTGGATCCGCTTGGCGTCCAGGCCCAGCACCCGTCCCAGTGTTTCAACGAGCAAAGTTTTCGCCAACCCTGGCACGCCGATCAGCAGGCCGTGGCCGCCCGACAGGATCGTGATGAGCGTCCGTTCGATGACTTCAGCTTGGCCGAATATGACGCTGGACGCCGCCTTGTGGGCGCGTTGGACCCGCTCGCTTGCGGCCTCGAGACGATCGACGATGTTGGCCTCGGTTTCGGCGAGGTTCGTCATGGTGCGGTGCCGATGCTGCGTTGGCGTCTGCGATGGCGTCTGCGATGGCCATCGCCCTAAGTCAGACCGGGACGATCCGGGTGCGGCAGGGAAGGGTCAAGTGAATGTTACGTTAGTGACACGCAACACAGGCATGGCGGCGCCGCGTTTTGATGGTTGATAATTCGGATACACCGGCTGTTGACGCGGAGGATCGGCCGGGCGCGGCTGGCAAAGGCGGCGGTCCGTTGACGGCTATCGTGGGGGCGGCCAATGCGGCCATTGTTGCAAACACGGGTGCTGGAGCAAACACGGGTGCTGGAGCAAACACGGGTGCTGGAACAAACACGGGCACCGTCGGAAGTACGGGCGTCGGGGCGGATACAACTGCAATCGCGCCCCGACCGCCTGCTCCCGTGCACCTGTGGGAGCCGCCGTATTCCGGCGATATCGGGCTTGAAATTCGTCGCGACGGGTCGTGGTGGTATCAGGGAACGCCGATCAGCCGGCCGGCGATGGTGGCGCTATTCGCGTCCGTCCTGCGCAAGGATGCCGACGGGGCGACGTATCTCGTGACGCCGGTTGAAAAGCTGCTCGTGCGGGTCGTGGACGCGCCATTTTTGGGTGTTGACCTCACACGGAGCGGCGATGGGTCTGACCAGACGCTCGTCGTGACGACCAACCTCGGCGACCACGTCACGATCGGGCCAGATCATCCGCTGCGGTTTGAGGCGGAGACAGGAACCGACGGTGTAAAACCCTACGTCCTAATTCGCGGCCGCCTTGAGGCGCGGCTCACGCGGGCCATGACCCACGATTTGATGGAGCGGGCATTGGCTGGCCAAGCCGCATCGGTTAGCGCGGCGGGTGAGACGGATTACTCAGCTGGCCATTCTGGCTGCGATCATCATAGCGGTTCGCTCAACGGGCAACCAGGCGTGTGGAGTGGCGGCGTATACTGGCCGGTGCCTGTTTAGGGTCGGTTCGTTCTGTTTAGGTCGAAGATCCGCTGTGCTCGGCTCGAAGTGCCGCTGTGCTCGGCTCGAAGAGCCGCCGTGCTCGGCTCGCTCGGTTGGTTTCTTGACTACACGTATCTTCATGTCGATCTCGCGAGCCGGTCACGATCATGCGGGCGAGCAAAATCCAGTGCGGGCCCGGTCGGTACGATCGCGGTCGGATTGATTGTCGCGTGGCTCTCGTAATAATGGCGCTTTATGTGGGCCATATCGACGGTCGCCGCGATACCGGGCAGTTGATAAACATCGCGGATGTAATTCGAAAGATTGGGGTAGTCTTCGATCCGGCGAATATTGCATTTGAAGTGACCGACGTACACCGCATCGAACCGAATGAGCGTCGTGAACAGCCGGATGTCGGCTTCGGTTAAGCTTGGCCCGACGAGATAGCGCGATGTGGCCAGCTTCGTTTCGAGCCAATCCAGCGTATCGAACAGCGGCACGATCGCTTCTTCGTATGCGGCCTGCGTTGTAGCAAACCCGGCGCGGTAGACGCCATTATTGACGGTCGTATAGATGCGATTGTTTAGCGCGTCGATTTCGCGGCGTAACTGGCTTGGATAATAGTCGCCGGATACGGCGCCGGTAGCATCAAAGGCTGAATTGAGCATTCGAATAATTTCTGACGACTCGTTATTGACGATCGTCTTGTCGGATTTATCCCACAATACCGGGACCGTGACCCGACCGGTGTAGCTGGGGTTGGCCGCCGTGTAGACTTGATGGAGCAGCGAGGCGTTATGGATGGGGTCGGCGATCACGCCTGGTCCGTCGGCGAACATCCAGCCGTCTTCGCGCATCAGCCAGTGCACGACTGAGACCGGAATGACGTCGTCGAGGCCCTTCAAGGCGCGCATGATCAGAACGCGGTGTGCCCAAGGGCAGGCGAGGCTGATGTAAAGATGATACCGATCGCGCTCGGCCTTGTGACCGCGGCTGCCGGTTGGACCCGCTTCGCCGTTGGCTGTAATCCAACTGCGGAAAGCGCTGTCTTGGCGGACGAACCGGCCGCCGCTTTCCTTCGTCGCATACCATTGGTCGCGCCATTCGCCATCCACCAGCAGACCCATCGACGTCCTCCCTGTGATACGCCTTCGCGGTTGTCGAACCGGTCGCGGCCGGTTGTTGTTCCGCACGACCGACGTTTGGTCGCCCGAGGCGGTGCGATCAAGCTCACATCTGCGGAATTTTTTCACCCCTCGCGCTCAGCGCGACCGTTTTCGCGATCCGCTGAGACCGCGTCTCGGGCCGTTTGGCAAGCTTGATCCAGCGCAGCACGTTGCGTCGATACGACGGCGCGAAGCCATCAAAACGTTCGGCGGCTGGAGGCGTTGCCGCAAGAGCTGCGGCGAGGTCGGGTGGCACCTCAAGGGCATCGACGTCGGCCATCGCCTCCCACAGACCGAGCCGTTTTGACCTTGCGATGGCGTGATCGCCAGAGGGCTGCATCCGACCCTCGCGGGCAAGACGCGCAGCCCGATCTTTATATGTTTTGGCCCACTGTTGCGTCCGTCGGGGCGCGATGAGCTGCATGGTGCGATGATCGTCAAGTTTGCGGCGACGGCCGTCAATCCAGCCGAAAGCGATTAACTCATCGAGCACTTCACCGGTGGAAACGTATTGGTCGGGCACCGACTTCTTGAAGGTCACCAGCCAGATGCTGGCATCCTGCGCATAATGAGCAAGCAGCCACTGATGCAAATCTTCTGATGACGTGATCTCGACGTGTTCGAGCCCGTCGTCATCTGCGTCCATGGGCGCGCCGCCGTTCTGGTTGGTGTCTGCGGCCGGTGTCACGGGATTGTCTTTGTTGCATTGGACGCGGCCAGTTCAGGCTTGAACACGGTAACGACCACTGGCTCACAATGATAGCAACGTTGCTACATCATTCCCACTCGATGATCAACGAAACGCGCAATGTGTTGATTTTACTCGGGCCGATTGAGGTGATCGACGCTGACCCAATTCGTGACAGGCGCAATGGTATTGACCGCTTCAACCGTAGCCAGCGGCCGATCAACCTGCGCGCGGCTGTCCATCGTCGGCGCGATTTCGGTTTCGGGCAGCCAGATGAATTCGCGAACCGTGCCCGATGCCCCCGTCACGCCACCGCAGCGGTTTCGGCGATACCTGTATACAACAAAATTAATTTTTGAGTTCACGCGGAAGATGATGTCGTGGAGATATGCTTGGAAATTTTACGTAGCGCGCGATCCCCATAACTTTGCATGAACTCATTTTGCGGCGACTTCTCGCAAATATATGTAACACAGGTCAAAAGTATTTTGCTGTTATCCTGGCTGAATAATTGTAATTGATCAGGCTGAAGCTCGCAGCCTAATCTTATCAGCAGCCTCTCTGCTAAATTGCCAAGAGGTTCGCGTATAGCAGAAATAAGATAATATGGCAGAACGGATCTAAAGCCCTTTGGCGTAAAATTAGCCAATGAATCCGAGAACTGTTTTACAAATTCGTGGTCCGGCCTACCATCTCTTTCACTCAAGGCTTTCAATATGTCTTCGTCTTCCCAAGCAGAACCGTAAACAGCGGTGTCTAAAGATATCCGAAGGAGGCCAAGCTGCTCAGTTATCGCAACAATAAGTTCATCCTGGGTTATCATAGCTCGATGGGTGGCAAGCATCCACACCCTTTCGCTGAAAAAAATCTACGGCATGGATCCGCGCCGTTTCGTTCATCTGTCAATCGCTGAGTGTGCGTTGGATCATCTGGGAAACACAGCGCCGTGATTAATTTTTGACTATCAATACATTTTCGGCGCTTGACAAACTTCGCTTCTAGCATTTCGCAAGAGTCGGCAGCTTTGCACTGATTTGTTGTAAACAATGACACTGGAAAGTTTTTGCAGTATAAAAGGACTTGTAATTTTAAAGCTTCGCATGCGATCGGCTTGGCTAGCTTACCAAGATCATCAGGCGTTAAAATCTGTCGACCATCCGGATCAACATATACCTGAGGACTTCCACCCGCATACCCATACACACTCGGACCATCAACAAATCCCAGCGGATCGGGTTGGGTGTAGCGGCCCAGCGTTGGATCGTAGCTCCGGTGCCAGTTGTAATGCAAGCCCGTTTCGGCCTGGAACCATTGGCCTGGCAAACGCGCGCTTAACGTCCCGGTTCCCGTCAGGCTGTGCAGCCCGCCGAACGGCTGCCACACGGCATCCCACACCACGGCCTTTGCGGCGTTGGTCATCTTCACTGGGCGGTGCAGATGGTCGGTGTGCACGTGGTAGAGGATCGGCGCGACGGTGTTGACCGCCTCGACCGTCGCCATTGGACGATCGATCGCCGCGCGCGACCCCATCGTCGGCGCGATTTCGGCCTCGGGCAGCCAGATGTATTCGCCTACGTTTCCGGCTATCCAGCTTCCCAGTTGTTAATTTTTGTTTAATCAATTTTCAACAATACTTCCGAAATTACCCATCTGCTGTGAAAATCGCCTTCAACGGTTTGAAATTCGACCTCGATGGTGTCATCTACTTCAATTTTCTCAACGCAAACAAATTTGCCGATTTTCGATTTTATAATTTCTTGATCGCAGCGCGGCAGGTCTGCCAAGAGACTTTGAGAAACTTCGAGAAGAACAACGACGTCACCCGCTTTAATGACGTTGCCACAGACATCTTTGATCGTCATCGCGATGTACACCTGCACTTTAAGTGTTTTGGTTGCAAGCCAAGCGCTTTTGTCGCTTGCCGTTTTGCTTGTTTTTTTGCTGTTCGGCAATCGGAGGCTGTAACGGTAGCAAATGCGAAGCCTGCCCTTCCAGAGTTTCCGATTATATTATCATTGGCGTCAGCGCGGCATGAGCACGTACATCCTGTCACCCGATGGCGCGGACAAGCGCGAGGCCGCGTTCGCGCGCCGCCTCGACCGCCTGTCACGTCAGGTCCAGCGTTTAGAGCGCGACCTCGGCGTCACCGCAGAGACACGCCTTGTTCGTGCGCTTCTGGCTGACGATCACGCCGCCCTTGCCGAACGATGCTCAGGCGTCAGCACAGTCCAAAGGGCGTGAGCGCTATGAGGGCTTTATTGAAGCGCTGGGGAGGCGCTTGCAGAATGGGCAGAGCTTCTTGAGGGAGATTCCTGACGATATCCGCGGCGAGGACAAATCCGACCCAACTGAACCGTCCAGATAGACTGCTTCGCGAGGCTGTCGATCTTGCGACCGTTTTTGTCGTAATAAGCCTCTAGGAGAAGTACATGGATGCATTCATTCGTCGATTCCCGGTCGAAATTCTCGGTACGCAGCGCCACTCAAGTGGAGTTGCGGCGCTTTTCGAACGCTGGGTCTTGCCGGGTGAGAGCGCCGGTGCGCACGGACTACGACTGGCCATCCGAAATGGCTACCTAAACTTCTATGTGAAGGGGCAATCCGTTGGCGAGTTGCGTATGCTGGGCGAATGGCCGCGCCTAAAGCTGCACCGCAAATATCTTGAACTTGCCGAGAATGGCAGCCTGGAGGCTCGCGATCTTGAGCAAAAATACGCCAAGGTCGACGCCGAAACGCTCTCCAGAACGGGGCCTGACGTCGTGGACGCCTGGGTCCGAACGGCCGAGACCTATGCCGGTGACGAAAAGCGATTTGTCGATCATCTCATCGCCGTCACGCCCGGGACGATCGACATGGAAATGGCCCTGCCAGCTGATGATGATGCCGATGAGCGCTCGGCACCTCGCATGGATCTGGTTGTCGCACAGGGTCAGGAGATCGCCTTTTGGGAAGCCAAGTGCGCTGTGAATGGCGAGTTGCGGGCGCGGGCGCCCTATTGCGAGGCGTCTGACGGCAGTTACGTGGAAGGCCCGCATGTCCTGTGGCAACTTCGCCGGTATGAGCGTTGGGTGGGACGCCCTCATCGCTTGGAACAGGTACGGGATGCTTACGTGGCCACTGCACAGCAGTTGCTGGCTTTGGCTGAGATTTTTGGGAAGCGCGCGCCAGCCATAGATGCGTGGAGAACACTCGCAGGCGCAGGCAAAGGCGCGTCCGTAATCCTGCCGCCAGGCATCATCATTGCCGACTACTGCCCAGTGCGTGCCGGTGGCTTGGCGCGTGCCGAAGCTGCGGCCTACGCCGCCAAAATCCGTTCCTTCCCTGAACATGAAGCCCGTCTTGTTGCCCACGGAGCAACGGTGACCAGGGTAAATCAGAAGCCAGACCGTGCTGTTCTGCCTCACCTCATGCCCGGGGAAATTTCTGCCAAGGAGCAACAGCCCTGACTATCAGCCTCACCGTTCACCGCGGAACCCAGGCGATCGGCGGGTCGTGCATCGAATTGGCGACACCTGCCGGCGAACGCCTGATTCTCGATGCCGGCCGCCCGCTCGATGCGCCGCGCAACGCCGTTGGCTTGCTGCCCGACACGCTCGATTTGTCGTCTCCGGCCACCGTGCTGTTCAGCCATCCGCATATGGACCACTGGGGCCTGATCGACGAATTGCCAGCGCATTGGCCAGTTTGGGCAGGCGAAAAGTCTGCCGAATTGATGCGGCTGACGACCAGCTTGTTCGGCGCGCCGTTGCTCCGCTCGATCAACACTTGGCACAGCCGATCCCGGGCGTTTGACATTGGCGCGTTCCGGATAACGCCGATGCTGACCGATCACAGTGCGCCCGATGCCTACATGCTGTTGATCGAGGCCGAGGGCCGGCGAGTGCTCTACTCCGGCGATTTTCGTTGCCACGGACGTAAGGCTTCACTCGTGGAGCGCATGATTGCGAAACCCCCAGCCAACATTGATGCACTTATCATTGAAGGCACGAACCTCGGCTCCAGCAAACCCGTGATCACTGAGACGGACCTCGAGGCTGCGTTCACTTCGCTGGCGCAGGAAGTGCCAGGTCACCTGTTCGTCAACTGGTCGGCCCAGAATATCGATCGCACCGTGACACTGTTCCGAGCCGCACGCCGCAGCGGTCGGCTCCTGGTGGTTGATCTTTATGGTGCCGACGTGTTGGAGCGTATTGCGCCAGACACCAGCATTCCGCGACCGGGAGATGCGCGCTTTCCTGAGATGCAGGTCTTGATAACGTCGGCCGGTAAGCAGCTTTATTCCCGGCAGGGCCGCAGCGATTGGGTTGATGACCAAGCACGGCAACCTTGGGCCACGTCGCGCAAGCGTCTGTCAGGTGGCCGCGCTATCATCATGATCCGCGATTTCATGACCGGAGAATTCGAAAGGGGCGGACTGGGCTTCCGTGAGTCGGATGCATATGCCTTCTCAAATTGGCGCGGCTATCTGGACGAGACGGACAGCAATACGGGCTGGGCACGCGCCCGGGCCGCCGGCGCGCGCACCGTGCATTTGCATACCAGCGGCCATGCCAGCCCGGCCGATATTGCGCGCTTTGCCGCCGCCATCGCACCGCGCCGGATCGTGCCGGTCCACGGCGTTTCATGGGATGCGCCAGGGATCGAACTGCCGCCCGTACAGCGCCT
Organism: Hyphomicrobiales bacterium; assembly: GCA_038329675.1. GTDB lineage: Bacteria > Pseudomonadota > Alphaproteobacteria > Rhizobiales > Hyphomicrobiaceae > JANXVY01. The sequence goes on from JBBQNE010000067.1 coordinate 11,652, forward strand.
CGCCGACGGGGAACGCTGGGCCGTGCCATAATCCGCACCCGCCTAACTTGGTGGATTGCACAACGCCGCCGAGGTCCATTCTTGCATCATGGCAACCAGCACGTCGAAAGCCTCGATCACCAGTTCCGCCCCCAATCGAAACAGATGTTTGACCAACTCGCGTATCCCACCGGTGAGGCGGATGCGAGGGCATGTTCACCGTGACGGACGGCTCTGGGTCGACCAGCTCATTGAGCGGCTCCCACGAACGACAAAGCGCAGCGCGCGGCACGGACGCGAATCATATCGGCAAACTGCTCGATAGCCGTTCTGTCCAACTCGGGACGCGAAAGCGCCGCTGCCACGGCGGTTGCTTTTTCGAGGACGCCGTTGCTGATCTCCGCGACCCTTCTTCGTATCAGCGGCAGGCCGAGACCCGCGTCAGCCGCGAACGCTGCCCAGCCCTTGGCGTCCAGCTCCGCGAGCGTCGCTCGCTTTCCGATCTTCATAGCGAATTTCGGCGAAAGATCGGGATAGGCGACGGTCGCCAGCAAGTCATAAAGCGGGGCGAGGCGTGGACCTTCGTCGCCGTAGAGGATCGAGAAATTCTTGCCGTGTGCGTCGGCGTTCCCAACGATCACATTGAAGATCACGGCATCGAGTAGCTTCAGGACATCGACCGCGGGCCTCGCGGCGACGCGGCGGAGAAGCGCGAAGGAATCCTTAAAGGTCGGTCCGCCCTCGCTGGCGTACTTGGTCTCCGGCGGCACACCGAGCGCCTGACAGAAATCCTCCTGATGGATCCGGCGCACAATGCCATCGGCACCGATGGCGCGGTCATAGCGCTGGACCAGCAGAAACGTTCGATCCTGAACGATCCGCGCGTCTACCGGCGCGACATCGAGGCCGATCGCGGCGGCAAGGCGCATCACGAAAGCCTCGTTCTCCGTCGTGGCCGTGAAGCGGGATATCGGCGGTTTGAGGATATGCGTGGTCGGCTGGCCCGGCGCAGGCAACGCCACTGCGCCATCCACCAGAACCACCGGCACCTTCGATTGCGCGCCAGCGAGAGAGAGTCGGAGGCCTTCCTCGCCTGCGAGCAGTGGGCGGACGGGCAGCGCATCCAGCACTCGGATCAAGCCTGCATCGTCAAGCGGGACTGGTCGCTGATCGAGGGCGGGTGTGGCCGGAGCTTCGCCGGGTGGCAGAAGCTGGAGCGCGCCCGCGACATCGCCGCCGAGGCGATCGAGAAGGGCGAAATCATTGGCGCGCGAAACGCCAAGCGCCTGAGCCGCAGCGTCGCGCTGGCTTTCTTCCGGTAGAAGGCCGCCGAAGAACGGGCGGCATTCGCGACGCGTGAAAGGTTCTACCCGCTTTGGCAGCGAGGCGGACAAGGGATGCGCCTCCTCATCGCTCAGCCACTCCGGCGCATAAGCGAAGCCGAGTTCACCATGCTGGTTCTGCGTCAGCTGGCCCACCAGGCGCTCGTCCCACCAGATATCGAGGGTGCGCGTCATGCCTTCCGCGCTCCTTTGGGGTCGGGCGGCGGTGTGATATCGAGCGAGCATCCGAGCGCGGCCAGGACCTGAAGCGTCTTGCCGATCTGCGCGGTCGGCTTTCCCGCTTCGAGATCGACGATGAAGCGCAGGCCGACGCCAGCGGCGCCCGCGAGTTCGTCCTGACGCAGGCCAGCGGCCTTGCGGGTGGTTCGAACAATGTCGCCGATCTCGGCGGTGGTGAGGCTGCGTCTGGCCATGATATTTACCGAACGGGAAAGTATCATGGATTTCTGAGGAATGTCTATAAGAATTTCCCGATCGGGAAAGCCTGTTCCTGGAGGCGGATCCGGAGCCTGAAATATTCCCGTTCGGGAAAGTGATTGATCGAGCGGCTCAGATGCTGCCGTGGCTCGACGCGGGGCCGCCGATCCCCTGTCTTTCTTCGCTACAGTACGACGACCCGAGAGCGTTGTTGCAAAGCCCCAATTCCTGCCTTTCTTACTCATCCCCGATCCAGGGCCGCGCGTCGCGCGGACCCGGAAGCGAACGGGGACGACGTGGTGGTCAACCATCAGCAATCGGAAGCAGCCTCACGCGGCGCACGCATGTTGCGCACTGCGTTGGGGCCTGCGATCGCCCGATTCCTGGAAGACCCCGCGGTCGTCGAGGTCATGCTCAACCCCGACGGGCGGCTCTGGGTCGACAGGCTCTCCGACAGCCTGTGCGATACGGGGGAGCGACTTTCGGCGGCCGATGGCGAACGCATCGTCCGCCTCGTCGCCCATCATGTCGGCGCCGAGGTGCATGACCGTCGGCCGCGCGTTTCGGCCGAGCTCCCCGAAACCGGCGAGCGTTTCGAGGGCCTGCTGCCGCCGGTCGTGACGGCACCGGTCTTTGCAGTCCGCAAGCCCGCAGTCGCCGTCTTCACGCTCGACGACTATGTCGCCGCCAGCATCATGACGGCAGACCAGGCCGCCATCCTCCGGCAGGCAGTCGCAGCGCGCGCCAACATCCTTGTGGCCGGCGGGACCAGCACTGGCAAGACGACCCTGACCAACGCGCTTCTGGCCGAGGTCGCGAAGACGACCGACCGTGTCATCGTCATCGAAGACACCCGCGAGCTGCAATGCCAGGCGCAGAACATCGTCGCCATGCGCACCAAGGACGGCGTCGCGACGCTGTCGGATCTGGTGCGCTCCTCGCTTCGGCTGCGGCCAGATCGGATCCCGATCGGCGAAGTGCGTGGGTCAGAGGCGCTCGACTTGCTGAAGGCCTGGGGCACTGGCCATCCCGGCGGGATCGGCACGATCCACGCTGGCACCGCGCTCGGCGCGCTGCGCCGCCTCGAGCAGTTCATTCAGGAAGCCGTCGTCACTGTTCCCCGGGCGCTGATCGCCGAGACCATCGACCTTGTGGCGGTGCTGTCCGGCCGTGGCGGCGCGCGGCATCTTGCCGAACTCGCTCGCGTCGATGGGCTCGGGATGGACACCGACTACCGCCTTTCCCCCGCAACCCAGCTTCCCGACCCAAAAGGAGATCCCGCTTGATCCAACACATTGCGCGTGGCCGTCAGCGCCTCGCGACCGCTGCCACGGCGCTGACCCTGAGCTTTCTTCTGGCCCCGGCCGCCCACGCATCCGGCTCCTCGATGCCCTGAGAAGCGCCGCTGCAGTCCATCCTCCAGTCGATCGAGGGGCCGGTCGCCAAGATCATCGCGGTGATCATCATCATCGTCACCGGCCTCACGCTGGCGTTCGGCGACACAAGCGGGGGATTTCGACGGCTCATCCAGATCGTCTTCGGCCTGTCGATCGCCTTCGCGGCGTCCAGCTTCTTCCTGTCGTTCTTCTTGTTCGGCGGCGGGGCGCTCGTCTGATGGCGGGCCTCCTGCATCATCCCGATGAGGTCGCGGGCTTCTCGGTTCCGGTCCACCGCGCACTGACGGAGCACATCCTGCTGGGCGGCGCACCACGCAGTATCGCCAGAGGAAGCGGGCGCGCACTACGAGTCGAGCTACTTCCTGACCTTGCTCTATCTCCCGCCAGCCGAGGACGCGGCGCGGGCGGAGACCTGGCTCTACGAGGGTCGCCAACAGGCCGGCGTCGATCCCCACGAAGCCCTCGCGGCCTTCATCGACCGCACGAACCGAGTTCTCCAGCTCGTCGACGGGTTCATGCCGGAATGCCGATGGCTCGATGATGGCGAGACGCTGACCTACCTGCACTCGACTGTCTCCACGAAACGCCACCGCGTCCGCATCCCGGAAACGCCGATCTACCTCGATGCGCTTCTCGCCGATGAGCCGTTGACCGGCGGCCTCGAACCGCGGCTCGGCACCGCACATCTGCGCGCGCTCACGATCAACGGCTTTCCGACGGCGACGCCCCAGGGATTCTCGACGATCTCAACCGGCTCGCCTTTCCCTATCGATGGTCCACGCGGGCGATCCTCCTCGACAAGACGGACGCCACCAAGCTGCTGACGCGTATCCGGCGGCAGTGGTTCGCCAAGCGCAAGTCGATCGCCGCGATCCTGAAGGAGGTGATGACCAACGAGGCATCCGCGCTCGTCGATACGGACGCTGCGAACAAGGCGGCCGATGCCGACATGGCCCTGCAGGAGCTTGGAGCCGACTATGCCGGTCAGGCCTATGCGACCGCTACCGTTACCGTCTGGGACGCCGATCCGCGCACCGCCGACGAGAAGTTGCGACTTGTAGAGAAAGTGATCCAGGGCCGCGACTTCACCGCGATGTGGTGACGTCGGTCACACCCTGGTCGTCGGACCGACCGGCGCAGGCAAGTCTGTGCTGCTTGCGCTCATCGCGCTTCAGTTCCGGCGGTATCCGGCATCACAGGTCTTCGCCTTCGACTTCGGCGGCTCGATCCGCGCGGCCGCGCTCGCGATGGGGGGCGACTGGCACGATCTCGGCGGCAGCCTGACCGACGGCGCCGCGTCGTCGGTGTCCCTCCAACCACTCGCGCGAGTTGATGAGACACACGAACGCGCTTGGGCCGCCGACTGGGTCGCTGCCATCCTTGCCCGCGAGGGGGTCACGATCTCACCGGAGGTGAAGGAACATCTCTGGACGGCGTTGACCTCGCTGGCATCCGCGCCAGCCCCAGAGCGCACGCTGACCGGCCTCGCCGTCCTTCTCCAGTCGAACGATCTCAAGCAGGCGCTGCGACCCTATTGCGTGGGCGGTCCCTACGGACGGCTGCTGGACGCGGAAGGCGAGCAACTGGGAGGCGCCGCAGTCCAGGCTTTTGAAACCGAAGGGCTGATCGGCGGCGGCGCGGCGCCGGCGGTCCTTGCCCAACTCTTCCATCGGATCGGCGACCGTCTGGATGGACGGCCCACGCTCCTGATCGTCGACGAGGGCTGGCTCGCGCTCGACGACGACGGCTTCGCAGCGCAATTGCGCGAATGGCTGAAGACGCTGCGCAAGAAGAACGCGTCCGTCGTCTTCGCCACCCAGTCGCTGTCCGACATCGACGGCTCAAAGATCGCCCCGGCGATTATCGAGAGCTGCCAGACACGACTGCT